>NZ_JBJGYQ010000012.1:0-166413 GCF_054050075.1 Geodermatophilus sp. SYSU D00965
GCGCCGGCCCCCCCCCCCCCCCCCCCCCCCCCCCCCCCCCCCCGGGCGGGGGCCGCCCGCGGCCCCCCCCCCCCCCCCCCCGACGGCGCACGCGCGGGACGGAGTGGTGGGTCAGGCCGGGGCGTCGGCGTCCTGCATCGAGGCCGCGGACGCCTCGGGGCCCCGCTCCACCGCCGCCGGGTCCATCCACATGACCTGCCAGCCGTGGCCGTCGAGGTCGAAGAAGCTGCGTGAGTACATGAAGCCGTGGTCCTCGGCGCCATCCGCCTCGGAGCCGCCTGCGGCGAGCGCAGCGGCGCTGACCGCATCGACCTCGTCGCGGGACGACACGCTGAAGGAGTACAGCGCCGAGGTGTGGGTGGTGGGATCGGCGATCGGGAGCTTGGCGAACTCCGCGAACTTCTCCCGGCTGAGCAGCATGACGAAGGCGTGCTCGCCGACCAGCATGCACGCGGCGGTCGCGTCGGTGAACGCCGGGTTGAAGCCGAACCCGAGCTGCGCGAAGAACGCCTTGCTGCGCTGGAGGTCCGCGACGGGCATGTTCACGAAGAGCATGCGGCCGGGGTGTGCGGAACTGGTCATGCTGGATCTCCACTCGGTGGCTCGACGGCGTACGTCCTGGTGGACCGGCACGGCCGGCGGAACTCATCGGTGGTGTCGTCAGCCGCCGGTGACCGCGGCGCGCTCCCGGGCGGCCAGCTCGCGCTTGAGCACCTTGCCCGCCGCCGACACCGGGATCGCGTCGATGAAGACGACGTCGCGCAGCCGCTTGTAGGGCGTCACCCGGCCGTTGACCGCGGCCATGACCGACTCGGGCGTGAGCGCCGCGCCGGCGGCGTCGTCCCGGCGGACGACGTAGGCCACCGGCAGCTCCCCGGCCTGCTCGTCGGGGCGGCCGACCACCGCGGCGCCGGCCACGCCGGGCACGCCGAACAGGACCTCCTCCAGCTCGCGCGGGAAGACGTTGTAGCCCTTGTAGAGCAGCATGTCCTTGGTGCGGTCGACGATCGACAGGTAGCCGTCCTCGTCGAGCACCCCCACGTCGCCGGTGTGGAACCAGCCGTCGGCGTCGATCGCCTCGGCGGTGGCCTCGGGCCGGTGCGCGTACCCGCGCATCACCTGCGGGCCGCGGATGCAGACCTCGCCGCGCTCGCCGGGCGGCAGCGGGTCGCCCCCACCCAGCGGCCGGATGGTCAGCTCGGTGTCGAAGACCGGTAC
Organism: Geodermatophilus sp. SYSU D00965; assembly: GCF_054050075.1. Lineage (NCBI taxonomy): Bacteria > Bacillati > Actinomycetota > Actinomycetes > Geodermatophilales > Geodermatophilaceae > Geodermatophilus > Geodermatophilus sp. SYSU D00965. The sequence continues at coordinate 1,219 of NZ_JBJGYQ010000012.1, forward strand.
GCCGACGGTGCCGGCCTTGCGGGTGCCCGAGCGGAACGACGGGTTGCCGGTGGCCTGCATGGTCACCTCGGTGAGCCCGTAGCCCTCGCCGATGACGGCGTCGGGCAGCAGCGCACGCAGCTTCTCGATGAGCGGCACCGGGAGGGGCGCGGCGCCGCTGGAGACCCCGCGCACCGAGGAGAGGTCGGCGTCGGCGACCCCGGGCACCTGCAGCAGCGCGACGAACACCGGGGGTGCACCGCCGATCGACGTCACCCGGTACCGGACGGCGTCCTCGACGTACCGCGCCGGGTCGAAGCGCCGGTGGACCACCGTCGTCGTCCCGGCCATGACCAGGCCGTTGAGGTAGCCGATCGCGCCCATGGCGTGGAACCACGGGGTGAGGTTGATGATCCGGCCCTCGCCGAGCCGGGTGGGGACCTCGTCCGGGCCGAGCACCTGGCGCAGCGTCACGTCCCCGGCCCCGTCGAGCTCCGGCAGCGACCCCGACGTCCAGCAGCCCGACTGGAGCACGTTGGTGACCACGGCGCGGTGCGGCAGCTCGACGCCCTTGCTGACCCCGGTGGTGCCGCCGGTGTAGGCCAGGTGGGCCAGGTCGGTGGCGACGTCGAGGTCCGCGTCGAGGTGCCGGTCGGCCGGGTCGGCGGCGAGCAGGTCGGCCAGGTCGACCTCGCCGGGCGCGAGGCCGTCGAGGCGCGCGGCCAGGTCGGTGGTGTGCGCGGGGCCGGTGACGACGACCGTCCCGACGGCGGTGCCGGCCAGCGCCGTCCGCACGAGGGGCAGGACCTGGTCCCAGGTGACCAGGACGCGGGCGCCGGCGTCGGCCAGCTGGGCGGCGAGGTCGGCGGCCGGCAGCAGCGGGTTGGTGGGGGAGAAGGTGGCCCCGGCGAGCAGGACGCCGTAGTAGACGGCCGGGTACTGCCGGCAGTTCGGCAGGTGCACCGCGACGACGTCCCCGCGGCCGACCCCCGAGTCGGCCAGCCAGTTCGCCACCGCGTGCGCCCGCCGCGCGAGCTCGGTGAAGGTCAGCTCGACGTCGGAGTCGACGAACGCGACCCGGTCGCCCCAGCGACGGGCGGCCGCCCGCAGGACGGAGCCGACCGGCACCGCCGGGTAGTCCAGCGAGCGGGGCAGGCCCGGCGGCCAGCTGCGCGCCGACGTGCTCAGGGGGGCCTGCGGTGCGGTCATGCGGGTCCTTCCTCGGCGGGGTCCCCAGCGTGGCGCACGTCACAACCCGTGTCGAGAGCCCACCGTGGGTGAGGATGGACCGATGAGCGACCAGCGCACGGCCCTCGTCCTCGGCGGCGGCGGCATCACCGGCATCGCCTGGGAGATCGGCGTCCTCGCCGGCCTGGCCGAGGCGGGCGCCGACCTCACCGGTGCCGACCTCGTGGTCGGCACGTCCGCCGGGTCGGTGGTCGGCGCGCAGGTCACCAGCGGCGCGGACCTCGAGGCGCTGTTCGCCCGCCAGCTCGAGCCGCCGACCGGCGAGAAGGTCGCGCGCATGACCCGCGCGGCGCTGGCCCGCTACGGCTGGGCGATACTGCGCAGCCGGCGGGACGACGTCGCGTTCCGCCGTCGGGTCGGTGCATTGGCGCTCGCCGCGGAGCGGGCGGGCCTAACGCCGCCCGAGCAGGAGCGGCTCGACGTCATCGGCTCGCGGCTGGTGAGCACCGAGTGGCCCGACCGGGCGCTGACGACCACCGCCGTCGACGCGGAGACCGGCGAGTTCCGCACCTTCACCCGCGACTCCGGCGTGCCGCTGCTGCTCGCGGTCGCGGCCAGTTGCGCCGTGCCCGGCGTCTACCCGCCGGTGACCATCGACGGCCGCCGCTACGTCGACGGCGGGATGCGGTCGGCCGCCAACGCCGACCTCGCCGAGGGCTACGACCGGGTCGTCGTCCTCGCGCCCATCCCGCGCGGCGTGGGGCCGATGGCCAGCGTCGACGCGCAGGTCACCGGGATGGTCGCCCGCGTCGCCGTCGTCTCCCCGGACGAGGCCAGCCGGCGGGCGATCGGCCGCAACGTCCTCGACCCGGCCGCGCGGGCCGGGTCGGCGCGGGCCGGCCGCGCCCAGGCCGCGGGCGTGGCCCTGCAGGTCGCCGAGGTCTGGCACGGCTGAGCGCGGCCCCCTGCAGGGTCCCGGCGCGAGCTCGCGAGCGACGGGGGGCAGGGGGTCCTTCTAGAGGGCGCCGGCGGAGTGCTCCTCGCGCAGCCGGGTCTTGAGCACCTTGCCGCTGGGGTTGCGCGGCAGCGCGCCGACCAGCGAGTACTCCCGCGGGTTCTTGTAGCGAGCCAGCCGCTCCCGGCACCAGGCGGACAGCTCCGCAGGCGTCGGCGGGTCGGCCGGGTCCCGCGGGGCGACGACGGCCAGCGGCGCCTCCCCGTAGCGGGTGTCGGGGACGCCGATCAGCGCCACCTCGGCGACCTTCGGGTGGGCGGCCAGCACGTTCTCGACCTCGGCGCAGTACACGTTCTCGCCGCCGGTGATGATCATGTCCTTCTTGCGGTCGACGACGTAGAGGTAGCCGTCCTCGTCCTGCCGCACGAGGTCGCCGGAGTGGAACCAGCCGCCCGCGAAGGCCTCCGCGGTCGCTTCCGGTTTCCCCCAGTACTCCTCCATCACCATGGGGCTGCGGTAGACGATCTCGCCGACCTCGCCCTGCGGGACGTCGTCCATCGCGTCGTCCACGATGCGGACCTCGACGTTGAGCATCGGCGTGCCGATCGAGCCGATCTTGCGGACGGCGTCCTCGCCGCGGAGGAAGCAGGTGACCGGGCTGCACTCGGTCTGCCCGAACGCGGTGATCACCTCCGCCTGCGGGAACGTGTCGATCATGGTGCGCAGCAGCGCCGTCGACGCGGGCGCCGCGCCCCACGAGATGCGCCGGAGCGAGGACAGGTCGCGGGAGGCGATGTCCGGGACGGCGACCACCGCCGCCCACATCGCGGGCACCAGGAAGATGTTCGTGACCCGCTCCCGCTCGATGAGGTCGAGCGTGGCCACCGGGTCGAACCCGCCCGACCGCAGGATGACGTGCGTGCCGCCGAGCAGCAGCGGCGGCAGGCCCCCGGCCAGCCCGGCGATGTGGAACAGCGGCGCGCCGGGGACCGCGACCCGGTCGGCGGGGTCGACGCCGAGGTGGGTGACCTGGCTGAACGCGTGCACGAGCAGGTTGCGGTGGGTCAGCACCGCGCCCTTGGGCCGGCCGGTCGTGCCGGAGGTGTACATGACGAAGGCGGGGGCGGTCTCGTCGATCTCGACGTCGAGCGGCTCGCTGCCGGCCGCGGCCAGGGCCGCCTCGTACTCGGCGCCGACGGTCAGCACGGTGCGGACGCCGGGCACCTGCTCCCGGGCCTTGGCCGCCACCTCCGCGAGGGCGGGGTCGACCACGAGGGCGACCGCGCCGCTGTCGGCCAGCACGTAGGCCACCTCGTCGGCGACCAGCCGGAAGTTGACCGGGACGACGATCGCGCCCAGCCGCACCCCGGCCAGGTAGGACTCCCACACCTCGAGCGAGTTGAGCCCGAGCACGGCCACCCGGTCGCCGGTGCCCACGCCGCACTCGGCCAGCGCGCGGGCCAGCCGGGTCACCCGCTGGTCGAGGTCGGCGTAGCTGCGGCCGGTGCCCTCGAACCGGAGCGCGACGGCGTCCGGCGTCCGCCGGGCCCAGCGGGCCAGCTGGTCGCTCGCGGTCATGCCGCGGCCCTGCAGCCGGGGGATCTCGACGCTCACGGGCCCTCCTCGCAGAGTGGGACCCGCGTCATGCTCACGGCGGCCTGCGCCGGGGTCAACCGCCGAAGAGCATCCGCTCGGCGAGCCGCTTCCACAGCGCCACGTGCGGGTCGGTCGCGGCGGGGCGGTCCTCGAAGGCGTAGACGACCGCGACCCCGCGCATGCTGGTGAACAGCAGCTCGCAGGTCTCGGCGTACAGCGGGGCCGCGGCGATCTCCGGCCCCCAGATCTCGTCGGCCACCGCGCGGATGGCCGCCCGGAGGCGCCGCTCCTCGGCCCGCAGCGCCGCCCGCAGCTCGGGGTCGGTGCGCGCCGCCGTCCACAGCTCGGTCGCGGCCCGGAACGGCGGCTCCTGGAACGTCGCCCACATCAGGTCGATGGCGCGGTCGACCCGCTCGGGGCCGGCCGGCTGGTCGGCCATCAGCGCCGCGGCCCGCTCGCGGACGGCGGCCAGCAGCGTGGTCGACAGGTGCTCGGCGGCGGCGACCAGCAGCTCGGCCCGGTTGGGGAAGTGGTGCAGCAGCCGCCCGCGGGACACCCCCGCCCGCGCCTGCACGGCCAGGGTCGAGGCGCCGGCGTACCCCTCCTCGACCAGGCAGGCCACGGCCGCGTCGAGGATGAGCGCCCGGCTGCCGGCGGTCCGCGCGGAGCGGGAACGCGGGCCGGGCGGCGCGGCGGGGTCGGCGGTCACCGCGCGAGCGTAGGGCCGGGGGACCACGCCGAACAGTCACCGTTGACCGTTCCGGGGGACCGCTGCCACGCTGCCGCCGTCCGCACCGACGAGGGAAGGCGCCGCCCGTGGACTTCGACGACACCCCGGACGAGGCGGCCTTCCGGGCCGGCGTCCGCACCACCCTGCAGGAGCACGCGGGCGAACTGCTGCACGTCGGCGCGGGGGAGGAGGCGGTGGACGCGCGCACGCACGAGGCCGCGCTGCGCCGGACCCAGCGGGTGCTCGCCGAGGCCGGCCTGGTCGGGATCCCCTGGCCGCGCGAGTACGGCGGGCAGGGCGGCACGCTGGTGCAGCAGGCGATCGTGCAGCAGGAACTGGCCCGCGCCCGGGTGCCCACGTTGATCAACCACATCGGGCTGGGCATGTGCGGGCCGACGGTGATCGCGCACGGCAGCGAGGACCAGAAGCGGCGGTACCTGACCCGGCTGCTGCGCGCCGACGACGTGTGGTGCCAGCTGTTCAGCGAGCCGGGGTCGGGGTCCGACCTGGCCGCCCTGCGCACCACCGCCGTGCGCGACGGCGACGACTGGGTGGTCAACGGCCAGAAGGTCTGGACGACGCTGGCGCACGTCGCCGACCTCGGCATCCTGCTCGCCCGCACCCACCCGGACCGGCCCAAGCACGCCGGCCTGACCATGTTCGTGGTCGACGTCCACGCGCCCGGGGTGACGGTGCGGCCGCTGCGGCAGATGGTCGGCTCGGCCGGGTTCAACGAGGTCTTCTTCGACGACGTGCGCATCCCCGACGCCGAGCGGCTCGGCGAACCGGGCGAGGGCTGGCGGGTCGCGCTGACCACGCTGATGAACGAGCGCGTCGCCATCGGCGGGGCCGGCAGCGACCTCGGCGTCCCGGTGGAGACCCTGGTCGCGCACGCCCGCGAGCGGCTGCCGCGGCTGGACCCTGAGCGGCAGGTGCTGGCCCGCCAGGCGGTGGGCCGGGCCGTCGTGGCGTCGCTGGCCACCCGCTACACCGGCTACCGCCGGTTCACCGTGCTGAGCAAGGGCGGCGTCCCCGGGCCGGAGGCGAGCGCGGGCAAGCTCGCCGGCACCGCCGCGGCGAAGCTGGTGGCCGACGCCGGCGTCCGGCTGCTCGGCGACGACGCGGTCTACGCCGCGACCGCCGACGGCGACGACACCTGGCAGCGCAGCCAGGGGTACCTCCCGGGGCTGGCCATCGCCGGCGGCACCGACCAGGTGCTGCGCAACGTCCTCGGCGAGCGGGTGCTCGGCCTCCCGCCCGAACCGCGCACCGACAAGGCCCGGCCGATGGCGAGGTGACACCGGTGGACTTCGACCTCGGCCCCGACCAGCGCGACGCCGCCGCCGGCGCCCGCGACTTCTTCCGCGGCACGGCGTCGGTGGCCGCCGCCCGGGCCGCGCTGGAGGGCGGCGCGGTAGCGCCCGGCCACGAGGCGCTGGCCGACATCGGCTTCCTCGGCATCACGGTCCCGGAGTCGGCGGGCGGTGCCGGCGGGTCGCTGCTCGACCTCGCCGTCGTCGCCGAGCAGGGCGGCGCGGTGCTGGCCGGGCCGTCGCTGGTCACCGCCGCCCGTGCCGCGGTGCTGCTGGGTGAGGCCCCCGACCTCGCCGCGCGACTGGCCGACGGGTCGGCGCGGTTCGCCGTCCTCGACGGGCCGGGAACCGGCTCGGCGCCGTCGATCGACGCGGCCGGGGCGACGCTGTTCCTCGCTCTGGACGACGGCGCGCTGGTGGTCGGCGAGGGAGTGGCCACGCCGGGCACGCCGCTCGACGCCACCCGCGGGCTGGCCTCGGTGCGGCTGACCTCCCGGCGGGTGCTGGCCGACGACGCCGCCGGCCTGTGGGCCCGCGCCCGCCAGGTGGCCACGGTCGTGCTCGCCGCCGAGGACCTCGGTGCCGCCGACGCCGCCGTGCGGATGGCCGTGGGGTACGCCCAGCAACGGGAGGCGTTCGGCCGGCGGATCGGCTCCTACCAGGCGGTCAAGCACATGCTGGTCGACGCCTGGGTCGGCGTGGACCAGCTGCGCTCGCTGGTGTGGTGGGCGGCGTGGGCCGCCGACGCCGCGCCCGACGAGCTGCCGCTGGCCGCGTCGGCCGCCAAGGCGCAGGCGGCCGAGGTGCTGGAACAGGCCGCCGAGACCTGCATCCAGGTGCACGGCGGCATCGGATTCACCTGGGAGCACGACGCCCACCTGTACTGGCGGCGGGCCAAGGTCGACCGGCTGCTGCTGGGGGACGCCGCCGAGCACCTCGACGCCGTCGCCCGCCTCGCCGTGGCCGGCGCGCTCGGATGACACCGACCCAGCTGCGGTACGCGGTCGCCGACGGGGTCGCCACGATCACCCTCGACCGGCCCGACCGGCGGAACGCCTTCACCGCGGTCATGGCCACCGAGCTGGCCGCCGCGGCCGCGGCCGCCGACGCCGACGACGCCGTCCGGGTGGTCGTCGTGACCGGCGCGGGGCGGGCGTTCTGCGCCGGCGCCGACCTGGGCGGCGGGGAGGGCACGTTCTCCGACCGCGCCGCGCGCCCCGACCCGGTGCCCCGCGGCACGGTGGACGGCGTCCCGCGGGACTGGGGCGGGATCGCGTCGCTGCCCTTCGCGGCGCTGCGCAAGCCGGTGGTCGCCGCGGTGAACGGCCCGGCGGTCGGCGTCGGCGCGACGCTGACCCTGCCGATGGACGTCCGGATCGCCGCGGAGTCGGCGCGCTTCGGCTTCGTCTTCCCGCGCCGCGGCATCGTGCCCGAGGCCGCCTCGTCGTGGTTCCTCCCGCGGGTGGTCGGCATCAGCCAGGCGGTGGAGTGGGTGGCCACCGGCCGGGTCTTCGACGCCGCGGAGGCGCTGCGCGGCCGGCTGGTCTCCCGCGTGGTGCCCGACGCCGACCTGCTGCCCACCGCCCTGGCGCTGGCCCGGGAGATCGCCGACAACACCTCCGGGGTGGCGGTCGGGGCGGCCCGGCAGCTGCTGTGGTCGATGCTCGGCGTGCCCTCGCCGTGGGACGCCCACCGGGCCGAGTCCCGGGCGCTGGTCGAGCTCGGGGCCGGGCCGGACGCCGCCGAGGGGGTCGCCTCGTTCCTGGAGAAGCGGCCGCCGCGGTTCACCGCGCGCCTGGGGGAGGGAGCGGTGGCCGGCGTCCCCCGGTGGCCGCAGCCGCCCGAGGACGTGACGCCGTAGCGGAGTGCGAGAGCGCAGGGAACCCGCGCCGAGGCACTCCGGTACCCCGTTTGTCCACACCGGTTGCTCGGGCAGGAGCGCGGCGTGGACACCGAGATCACGCTGCGGGTCGACGGCGCGGCGCACCCGCTGCGCGTCGACACCCGCACCACCCTGCTCGACGCACTGCGCGAGCGGCTGCGCAACACCAGCCCGAAGAAGGGCTGCGACCACGGCCAGTGCGGCGCGTGCACCGTGCTGCTCGACGGCCGCCGGGTCAACAGCTGCCTGGTGCTGGCCGTCACCGTCGACGACGCCGAGGTCCGGACGTCGAACGGGCTGGCCGCCGACCGCGAGCCGCACCCGCTGCACCGGTCCTTCGTCGAGCGCGACGCCTACCAGTGCGGGTACTGCACCCCCGGCCAGGTCTGCTCGGCCGCCGGAGTGATCGAGGAGGCCCGGGCCGGCTGGCCCAGCGCGGTGACCGCCGACCTCACCGCGGACGACGTCGAGCTCACCGACGCCGAGATCCGCGAGCGGATGAGCGGCAACCTGTGCCGCTGCGCCGCCTACGCGAACATCGTCCCGGCGGTGGCCGAGGTGGCGGCGGCGAGCGGGGTGCGCCGGTGAGGGAGTTCCGCTACGAGCGCGGCACCGACCCCGCCGCCGCGGTCGCGCTGCTGGCCGCCGAGCCGGGCGGAGCGTTCCTCGGCGGGGGCACCAACCTCGTCGACCTGATGAAGCTCGGCGTCGCCACACCCGACGTGCTGGTCGACGTCCGCACCCTCACCTCGCGCGAGGTGACCGACCTCCCCGACGGGGGCCTGCGGATCGGCGCCGGCGTGCCCAACGCCGACCTCGCCGCCGACCGCCGGGCCCGCGAGCGCTACCCGGTGCTGGCCCAGGCGCTGCTCGCCGCCGCCTCCGGGCAGCTGCGCAACCGCGCCACCACCGCGGGCAACCTGCTGCAGCGCACCCGCTGCGGCTACTTCACCGACGTCACCAAGCCGTGCAACAAGCGCGAGCCGGGCGCCGGCTGCGGCGCGCTGCGCGGGCTGCACCGCAACCACGCGATCCTCGGGCAGACCCTGGAGGGGCCCGGCACCTGCGTGGCCACCCAGCCGTCGGACATGGCCGTCGCGATGGCCGCCCTCGACGCGGTCGTGCAGGTGCTCGGCCCCGACGGCGAACGCAGCGTCCCGATCGGCGAGCTGCACCGGCTGCCCGGGGACGACGCGTCCCGCGACACCACGCTGCGGCACGGGGAGCTGATCACCGCCGTCGACCTGCCGCCGCTGGGCATGCCGTCGCGCTACCGGAAGGTCCGCGACCGGGCGTCGTTCGCCTTCGCGCTGGTCAGCGTCGCCGCGGCGCTGCGGGTCGAGGACGGCGTGGTCGCCGACGTGCGGCTGGCCCTCGGCGGGGTCGCGCACAGACCGTGGCGGGCCACCGCCGCCGAGGAGGTGCTGCGCGGGCAGCCGGCCACCGAGGAGGCGTTCGCCGCGGCCGCCGGCGCCGAGCTCGCCGCGGCCACCCCGCTGCGGGACAACGGCTTCAAGGTGCCGCTGGCCCGCAACGTCGTCGTCCGCACCCTGCTCGAGCTGACGGGAGCGACCGCGTGACCACCCTCGACCGCGTGATCGGCGCGGGCATCGACCGCATCGACGGCCCGGCGAAGGTACGTGGCACCGCGCCCTACGCCTTCGAGCACGACCCGGGCGAGCCGATCGCGCACCTCGCGCTGGTGCAGAGCACCGTCAACCGCGGCCGGATCACCCGGCTGGACCCCACCCGCGCGGAGGCCCTGCCGGGCGTGCTCGCCGTGCTCACCCCGGCCAACGCGCCGCGGCTGTCCGGGGACCTGCCCTCCGACCTGCCGGTGCTGCAGTCCCTGGACGTCCACTACCAGGGCCAGGTGGTGGCGGCGGTCGTCGCGGAGGCCTCCGAGATCGCGCGGGCTGCGGTCGGGCACGTGGCGGTCGACTACGCGGCCGAGCCGCCCGACGTGCGGCTGTCGACCGAGCGGCCCGACCTCTACGCGCCGCCGCAGGTGATGGCCGGCTACGAGACCGACTCGGTGATCGGCGACGTCGACGGCGCGCTGGCCGCGGCGCCGGTCGTCGTCGACGCCACGTACGAGACGCCGACCCAGCACAACAACCCCATCGAGATGCACACCTCGATGGCCCGGTGGGACGGCGACAGCCTGACGCTGTGGGACGCCAACCAGGGGCCGCACACCATCGTCAAGGACCTCGTCGCCGCCTTCGGCCTGGAGGAGGGCCGGGCGCGGGTGGTCTCGCCCTACGTCGGCGGCGCGTTCGGCTCGAAGGCGTTCACCCACCCGCACCAGATCCTGGCCGCGATGGCCGCCCGGGTGGTGGGGCGCACCGTCGTCCTCGAGCTCACGCGGCAGCAGATGTTCAGCCTGGTCGGCCACCGGACGCCCACCATCCAGCGGCTCCGGCTGGGCGCCGACCGCGACGGCCGGCTCACCGCGGTCAGCCACGAGGTCGTCGAGCACACCGCGCGGATCAGCGAGTTCGCCGAGCAGACCGCGACCTGCACGCGGGTCATGTACGCCGCCCCGAACCGGCGGACGACGCACCGGCTGGCCCGGCTCGACGTCCCGCCTCCGACGATCATGCGCGCGCCGGGGGAGACCCCGGGCATGTTCGCCCTGGAGTCGGCGATGGACGAGCTGGCCCACGCCGCCGGCGTCGACCCGGTGGAGCTGCGCGTCCGCAACGAGCCCGCCGAGGACCCCGAGCGGGGGATCCCGTGGTCCTCCCGGTCCCTGGTGCCCTGCCTGCGCACCGGCGCCGAGCGGTTCGGCTGGGCCGGGCGGGACCCGCGGCCCGGCGTCCGCACCGACGGCCGCTGGCTGGTCGGCACCGGCGTCGCCGCCGCCACCTACCCCGCCCGGCGGCGCAAGGCCGACTGCCGCATCTCGGTCGACGGGCGGGGGCGCTACACCGTCGAGATCGACGGCTCCGACATCGGCACCGGCGCGTGGACGGCGCTGTCGCAGATCGCCGCCGACGCGCTGGGGGTCGGCATGGGCGACGTCGAGCTGCGCATCGGCGACAGCCGGCTGCCCTTCGCCGGCGGGGCGGGCGGCTCGACCGGGCTGGCCTCGTGGGGCTCGGCGATCGTGCTGACCGCGCGGGAGGTGCGCCGGCGGCTGGCGGGCTTCGGCGGCCAGCTGCCCCCGGACGGCGTGACCGTCGACGGCGGCGTCGACGGTCCCTCACCGCACGCCGAGCGGTACTCGATGCACTCCTTCGGCGCGCACTTCGTCGAGGTGCGGGTCGACGCCGACACCGGCGAGGTGCGGGTGCCGCGGGCGACCAGCGTGTACGCCGCCGGGACGATCGTGAACGCCAAGACCGCGCGCTCCCAGTTCCTCGGCGGCTTCTGCATGGGCCTGTCGATGGCGCTGCACGAGGAGTCGGTGCAGGACGAGGAGTTCGGCCACTACGCCAACCACGACCTGGCCGAGTACCACATCGCCACCAACGCCGACGTCGGCGAGATCGACATCTCCTGGCTCGAGGAGGAGGACCCGCTGGTCAACGAGCTGGGGCTCAAGGGCATCGGCGAGATCGGCATCACCGGGGCCGCGGCCGCCGTCGCCAACGGCTACTGGCACGCCACCGGCAAGCGCATCCGCGACCTGCCGATCACCCCCGACAAGTTCTTCCGGCCCTGAGCGGAGTGGGAGGGACGCGTCCTCCGCGCCCTCCCACTCCACTCGGGCTCAGCTCGCGATGGCGGCGACGGGGGAGGTGCGGACGGCGCGGCGGGCCGGCAGCACCGAGGCGAGCAGCCCGGCGACCGTGGCGACGGCGACGATCGCGGCGACCTGCAGCCACGGGACGTCGACGACCACCTCCCCGGCCATGCCGAGCACCGACGCCGTCCCGGTGACCCCGTAGACCCCGCCGAGGACGACGCCCAGCACCGCGGCCACGCCGGAGACGAGCACCGCCTCCCAGGCGAGCAGCGCACGCAGCTGGCGGCGGGTCAGTCCCAGCGCCCGCAGCAGGCCGTTCTCCTGGCGGCGTTCCACCACCGACAGCGCCAGGGTGTTGCCGACCCCGATCAGCGCGATCACCACGGCCACCCCGAGCAGCCCGGTGACGACGAGCAGCAGCACGTCGAGCACGTCGTCCATCTGCTCGCGGAGGCTCACCAGGCCGGTCACCTGCGCGTCGGTGGTCGCCGTCCCGACGGTGTCGGTCACCGCGTCGACGACCGCGGTCTGGTCGCCGCCGTCGGCCAGCCGCAGCCACACCTGGCTGACCGCGGCGTCCGGGGCGAGCCGGGCCAGGTCGGCGGCGAGCACCAGGGGCGGGGCGTCGCCGTCGACGACCTGGGCGCGCAGCGTCTGCGACCCGCCGGCGCCGGAGAGGGCGACCGGGGAGCCGTCGGTGACCGCCCAGGAGTCGGCCAGCCACTCGGGGACCAGCACCTCGCCGGCGTCGGGCAGCGGGGTGTCGGCGGTGGACCGCAGCACCGGGACCGCCGTCGCCTCGTCCACCCCGTAGACCGTCCACGGCTGCCCGTCGGGCCCGGTGAGGTCGGCGGCCGGCAGCGCCGTTCCGCGGGCGACGCCGTCGACGCCCTCCAGCCGGGCGAGCAGCGACCCCGGCAGCTCTCCGGCGAGCCCCTCCACGACCACGTCGGCGGGGTAGGCCGCGGCCAGGCCCGCGGCCGCGGTGGCCCGGGTCGACGCGGTGCCCACGACCATCGCCGTGGTCAGCGTGACGCCGATGAGCAGCGCGGTGGCCGTCGCCGCCGTCCGCCGCGGGTTGCGGGTGGCGTTGCCGGCGGCGAGCCGCGCCGGCACACCGGCGCGGGAGACCAGGCTCCCGGCGGCGCGCACCACCGGCGGGACCCCCCGCTGCGCCAGCAGCACGACGCCGAGGAAGCTCAGCACCCCGCCGGGCAGCGCGACGAACACGCTGGCCACCGCCACGCCCAGCGCCAGCAGCGCGGCGCCGGGGAGGAGCAGCAGCAGGCCGAGGACCAGCCGCAGCACCCCGGGGCGCGAGCGCAGCGGGGCGGGGTCGACCGGCCGCAGCGCGGCCAGCGGCGCCACCCGGGTGGCCCCGCGGGCGGGGGCGAGCGCGGCGAGCAGCGTGGTGAGGGTGCCGACCGCGAACCCCGCGACGACGGCGAGCCAGGGCACCGACACCCCCGACAGCGGCACCGGGGACTCCACGCCCCCGGCCAGCGCCGAGACGGCGGCGGCCAGCCCGATGCCGGCGCCGACGCCGAGCGCGGAGGCGGCCAGCCCGGTCAGCGCCGCCTCGCCGAGCACGCTGCGCCGCACCTGGCGGGCGGTCGCGCCGACGCAGCGCAGCAGCGCCAGGTCACGGGTCCGCTGGGCGAGCAGCACGGCGAAGGTGTTGGCGATGACCAGCCCCGCGACGACCACGGCGACCGTGCCGAAGACCAGCAGCACCGCCGTCAGCGCCAGGGCGTTGCCGAGCATGCTGCCCGCGCGTTCCTCGGCCTGCTCGGTGCCGGTGCGGACGGTCACACCCCGCCCGTCGAGGGCGCCGCGGACGTCGGCGGCCAGCGCGGTCTCGTCGGTGCGCGGCCAGCCGGCGACGCGCAACTCGGTCGGGTCGACCGCGCCCCACGCCCGCGCCTGCGCCGGGGTGGTCCAGGCGCGGCCGTAGAGCCCCGCCTCGGGGTCCCCGCCGAGGTCGACGACGCCGCTGACGGTGACGGGCGCGGCGATCCCGGTGCCGCCGTCCACCTGGAGCACGTCGCCGACCGCGGCGCCGACCCGCTCGCTGACCGCCACCTCGCCGTCCCGGTCGGGCAGCGAGCCGGCCGACAGCCGCTGCCAGCGCAGCGCGGGGTCGTCGGCGACGGCGCCGACCACGACGTACTGCGCGCCCGCCCGGCCGGGGACGACCGCCTGCACCGACGTCTCCCACTCGGGGGCCACGGCCTGCACGCCGGGCAGCGCGGTCAGCGCCGCGACGTCCCCGGCCAGCGACCCGCCGTCGTCGGAGGTGACGACGACGTCGCTGCCGACGTACCGGGCGCCGGCCGCGGTGAGCACCGTGGACCGGGTCGTCTCGTTGAGCACCAGCGTCGCCACGACGAAGGCGACGGCCAGCACGATCGCCACGCAGCAGGCGACCAGCCGCGCGGCGTGCGCGCGGACCGACGCGAGGGTCACCGAGCGCACGTCAGGCCCCCAGACCGCGGAGCGCGGAGACGACGGAGTCGGCGGTCGGCCGCTGGACCTCACCGGCCAGCCGGCCGTCGGCGAGCAGCACCACCCGGTCGGCGTAGGACGCCGCGATCGGGTCGTGGGTGACCATCACGACGGTCTGGCCGGTCTCGCGGACGCTGCTGCGCAGCAGGTCGAGCACCTCCGCGCCGGCGCGGGAGTCGAGGTTGCCGGTGGGCTCGTCGGCGAAGACGACGTCGGGGCGGGGGAGCAGTGCGCGGGCGACGGCGACCCGCTGCTGCTGGCCGCCGGAGAGCTCCGCCGGCCGGTGGCGCAGCCGCTCGCGCAGCCCGAGCCTGGCGACGACGGCGTCGAACCAGGCGGGGTCGGGACGCCGGCCGGCCAGCTGCAGCGGCAGCACGATGTTCTCCCGGGCGTCGAGCACCGGCAGCAGGTTGAACGACTGGAACACGAAGCCGATCCGCTCCCGCCGCAGCCGGGTGAGCCGGTCGTCGGGCAGTCCGGTCAGCTCGGTGTCGCCGACCCACACCTGACCGCTGGTGGCGGTGTCCAGCCCGGCCAGGCAGTGCATCAGCGTCGACTTGCCCGACCCGGACGGCCCCATGATCGCGGTGAAGGCGCCGCGGTCGAAGTCGACGTCCACCCCGGCCAGCGCGTGCACGGCGGTCTCGCCGCTGCCGTGGACCTTCGTCAGCCCGCGGGCGCGCACGGCGGCGGCCGAGGACGGCGGCTCGCCGGGGACGGTCAGGACGGGGACGGGAGCGGACACGTGGGCACCTCCGACAGGGCGTGATCAGGAACGGTGATCACGCTGCCGGGCGGAGGCGTCCCGCCGCGTCGGAGCGCGGGCTGATCTCGCCGTCCGCCCTCGGTCCGACCCGCCGTCATCCCGCGGTCGCACCCCTCTCCGCCGGTCCCCGCGGAAACCGACGCCGAGGGCGGGGCGGTCCCCGCGGGGACCGCCGCGCCTAGGCGTCGCGCAGCAGGTCGGCGGGCCGGACCAGGCCGGTGCGATAGGCCAGGACGACGGCCTGGACGCGGTCGCGCGAGCCGGTCTTGGCCAGCACCCGCCCGACGTGGGTCTTCACCGTCGCCTCGCTGACCACGAAGTGCGCCGCGATCTCGGTGTTGGTCGCCCCGTAGGCCATCTGCTCCAGGACCTCGCGCTCGCGGGGGGTGAGCTCGGCCAGCTCGTCGGGGCCCCCGGCCGGTCGCGGCGCGCTCCCGCGCAGCAGCGGTGCCACGTGCTGGAGCAGTCGCCGGGTGGAGCTGGCGGCGATCACCGAGTCCCCGGCGTGCACCGTCCGCACGGCGGCGAGCATCTCCTCCGGCGGGGCGTCCTTGAGCAGGAAGCCGCTGGCCCCGGCGCCGATCGCGGCGACCACGTACTCGTCGAGGTCGAACGTGGTCAGGACGACGACCCGCGGCGGCTCGGGCAGCGCGCTGACCTGCCGGGTGGCCTCGATCCCGTCCATCGCCGGCATCCGGACGTCCATGAGGACGACGTCTGCCGGGGTCCGCGCGAGCAGCGCCACCGCGTCGGCGCCGGTGCCCGCCTCGCCGACCACGGTGAGGTCGGGCTGGGAGTCGATCACCATCCGGAACCCCGCGCGGACCATCTGCTGGTCGTCGACGAGGACGACGCGGATCTGACCAGTCATCGGCGGGCAGGGTAGGGCAGCACCGCGTGCACCCCGAAACCGCCGCCGGGGCGCGGGCCGGCGTCCACCCGGCCGCCGTGCAGCCGCGCCCGCTCGGACATCCCGAGCAACCCCTGGCCGGCCCCGTCGGGCTCGACCATGGCGGCCGAGGCGCCCCGGCCGTCGTCGAGGACCGACAGCTCCAGCGCGTCGGGCCGCCAGTGCAGCCGCACCCACGCCCGGCCGGCGGGGCCGGCGTGCTTGAGCACGTTGGTCAGCGACTCCTGCACGATCCGGTAGGCGGCCAGCTGCGGGCCGGCGGGCAGCTCGCGCGGGGTGCCCTCCACCAGCAGGTCGACGTCCAGGCCGCTGGACCGGACGTCCTCGACCAGGCCGGGGATCGCGGCGACGTCGGGCTGCGGGGCGTACTGCTCCCGGTCCTCCTCCCGCAGCACGCCCAGCAACCCGCGCATGTCGGCGAGCGCCTGGCGGCCGGTGGTGGCGATCGCCTCGAGCGCGTCGGTCGCGGCGGCGGGGTCGGCCCTGCCGGCGTAGCGGCCGCCGTCGGCCTGGGCGATGACCACCGAGAGGGAGTGCGCCACGACGTCGTGCATCTCGCGGGCGATGCGGGCCCGCTCGGCGGTGGCGGCCAGCCGCATCTCCTGCTGGCGCTCGAGCTCGAGCAGCCGGGCCCGCTCCTCCAGCTGGGCCAGCCGCAGGCCCCGCGCCCGGCGCAGGTCGCCCAGCGCCCAGGCCGCCACGACGGCGACCCCGATGGACCCGGCCGTCGGCAGCAGCGAGTCGCTCGCCCCGCCCGAGAAGTACCGCAGCGCGGCCAGCACCGCGCCCAGGAGGCCGACCACCAGACCGGCCCGGCCGGCCCAGCGCGGGGCGTACGCGGCGAGCGCGTAGACCATGACCAGCGCCGCGACGTTGGCCGCGAGGAACTGCTCGACGACGACGAGCTCGAGCAGGCCCGCGGCCACGACGACCGCGGCTGCGCGGACCGGCCGCCGGCGCCGCCAGGCCAGGGGGACGGTCAGGGCCGTCCCGACGACGAACGCCGTGGCCTCGGCCGGCCAGTACGAGCCGTAGGGCAGGAGGACCGTCAGGAACCAGACGAGCCCGGCGATGCCGGCGTCCACGGCGGAGGGGTGGGCGCGCAGCCACGTCTCGAGGCGTTCGAGCGGAGGGCGGCCGTCCATCGCGACGACCCTAGGCAGCGGCCCCGACGGCGTCGTCCACCCCCGGGATGACCCGCGCGTCCGACCCCGGGGTGAGGCCGCGGTTCCGCTGACGGTTCCCGACGCGCGCGGTCGCGGTGCCGGACTACGCGGCGGTCGGCGGCTGAGCGGTCGCAGGGACGACGTCGCGACGAGCCGGGGGTGGGCTCAGCGGGCGTCGAGGTGGCGCAGCAGCGTCTCACCCAGGTCGCGCATGTGCTCGACCTGCTCGGGGGTGAGCTGGTCGAACAGGTGCGTGCGCACTCCCTCGACGTGCACCCGCGCGGCGGCCTCCAGGGCGGCGAACCCCTCGTCGGTGAGGACCGCCAGCTGGCCGCGGCCGTCCTCCGCGCAGACCTGCCGGCGCACCCAGCCGCGCTCCTCCAGCCGCGCCACCGCGTGCGAGAGCCGGCTGCGGGAGGACAGGCAGCGGTCGGCGAGCTCGCTCATCCGCAGCCGCCGGCCCTCGGCCTCCGACAGCGCGACGAGGATCTCGTAGTAGGCGTGGGAGATGCCGGTCTGGCGGGTGAGCTCGCGGTCGAGCCGGTCCTGCAGGAGCAGCGAGCTGTACAGCCAGGCCCGCCAGGCCCGCTGCTCCTCGGCGTCGAGCCAGCGGGGCTCCCCGTGCGCGGTCATGTCGATCAGGGTACTGGCGGAATAGATGAGCCTTCAACTACGCTAGGCTCCGGCAGAAGGTCAAGCGCTCAATCACCTCAGGAGACTCCCATGACCAGCACCGCCACCCAGATCCCCGGCTACGTCGTCGGCACGTGGGACATCGACCCCACCCACTCGACGGTGGGCTTCTCCGTCCGCCACATGATGGTCAGCAAGGTCCGCGGCTACTTCCGCGACTTCTCGGGCGAGATCGTCACCGCCGAGGACCCGACGCAGTCCACCGTCACCGCGCGGATCAACATGGACTCCATCGACACCCGGCAGGAGCAGCGCGACGCGCACATCCGCTCCGCCGACTTCTTCGACGTGGGCAACCACACCGAGATGACCTTCCGCTCCACCGCGGTCCGCACCGACGGTGCCGACTGGACCGTCCTCGGTGACCTGACCATCAAGGGCATCACCAAGCCCGTGGAGCTCGAGCTCGAGCTCAACGGCTTCGGCCCCGACGCCTACGGCGGCACCCGCGCCGGCTTCTCGGCCAAGACCGAGATCTCCCGCAAGGAGTTCGGCGTCGACATCGACATGCCCATGGACGGCGGCGGCGTCGTGGTCGGCGACAAGATCAACGTCGAGCTCGAGATCGAGGCCGTGCTCCGCGCCGCGTGAGCGACTCGTACCGCAGACGGAGGCCCCGGGCAGTCGCCCGGGGCCTCCGTGGCGTTCCGGGTCCTCCCAGCCGATCGACAGCACGCTGCCAGGCGCGCGGCCGACGCTGGCCCCGTGGGAAGGTCCCTGCCCCCGTGGCCGGCCACCTCCGGCCGGCTCGTCCTCGGCAGCCGGCCGGCATCCGTCCCGGAGGCGTCCGGTGTCCGCTGACCGGCGACGGGCGGTCCTCGGCGGCGCGGTCGCCGCGGTGCTGGTCGCGGTCGCGCTGGTCGTCGTGGTCGTCGTCCAGGAGGCTCGGACGTCGGCCCCGGCGAACGCGGCCGTCCCCGCCGGCACGGTCGACGACGGCACCGGCATCGCCGTCGGGGCGGCCTCCGCGCCGGTGACCGTGGACGTGTACGAGGACTTCCAGTGCCCGGTCTGTGCCTCCTTCGAGGCGACGAACGGCGCCACCCTCGACCGGCTGGTGCAGGACGGCACGGTCCGGCTCGTCCACCACCCGATCGCCTTCCTGGACCGGGCGTCGACGACCGACTACTCCACCCGGGCGCTCGACGCAGCCAGCGTGGTGCTCGACCGGGCCGGCGTCGAGGCCTTCGTCCGGTTCTCCGACCTGCTCTTCACCGCCCAGCCGCCCGAGGGCGGTGCCGGCCTGACCGACGACCGGCTGGTCGACCTCGCCGCGCAGGCCGGGGCGTCGGGCCAGGCGGTCGAGGAGGGCATCCGCGACCGCGCGTTCGCGGACTGGACGCGGCAGGTGACCGACGCGGCCGGCCGTGCCGGGGTCGCCGCCACACCGACCGTGCTGGTCGACGGCACGCCGGTCGCGAACTCCCGGCTCACCCCGGCCGGCATCAGCGCCGCGGTCGAGGCCGCCGCGCGCGGCTGACGGGGTCCCACCCGCGTCCCGGCCGGTGCGGCAGCATCCGACGGGTCCGGGAGGGGGAGGGATGTCCAGGGTGCTGCGCGCCGCGGCCTGGCCCACCCTGCTCGCCGGCCTCGTGCTCATGGCATGGGCGGGGCTGCGGTCGGCCCGCTACCGGCCGGGCTGGCTCGAGCCGGAGGTCGCCTGCCTGCGGTCGGGGGAGTGCAGGCCGGCCGACGTCGAGGCCGGGCTGACCGCCCTGTGGTGGGCGGTGGGCGCCGGGGCGGTGGTGCTCGCGGTCGGCGTCGTCCTGGTCGCCCTGCGCCGCCCGCCGGTCGCCGTCGGCCCGCCGGCGCGCGGTCGACCGCCCCTGGTGCACGCGGTGGTCGTCGCCGCGGCGGGCAGCGCGGTCGGCCTGCTGCTGGAGCTGCCCCTGCTCGTGGCCCTGTTCGCCGGGGCACACGCCGTGCCGGCGGCGCTCGCCGTCCTGTGGCTGGTCCAGGCCGAGGTGCTCGCCGGGCTCGGCCTGCGCCTGGGCCCGCCCGGGACGTCGCCGCGCCGGGCCTGGCTCACCGGGCTGGCGGTCAGCGGTGCGGCCACGTTCCTGGTCGCCCTCGCGGTCGGTGCCGGGTGGGCGGGGTCCGGCGACTGGTGGCTCCTCCTCCTGGCCGACGGCGCCCTGCTCGGCCTGGGGACCGCCGTCGCTCGGCTGACCGGCGAGGCCGGGCGCGGCGGGTCACCGCGGCACGCCGCCGTCGCCCTCGCCGTGTTCGGGGTGGCCGCGTTCGTCCTCCTCGGCGGCGTCCAGGCGCTGGTGCGGACCGGGGTCCCGGCGCTCGTCGCGCTCGGCCCGCCGCTGCCCGAGGAGCCCGCCCTCACGGCGCCGGCGCCGACCGCCCCACCGGCATCACCCGTCCCGCTCCCGCCGCCGGTGACCACCCCGCCTCCGCCGCGCGTGGCGGCCGACGTGCCGTGCGCGGTCGGCGACCTCGACCTCGCCGTCGTCGGATTCGACGCCGCGATGGGGGCCCGGGCGGCGAGCGTGCAGGCGCGCAACACCGGCGACGCCCCGTGCTGGGTGGAGGGCGTGCCCGTGGTGACGCTGCTGCAGGGCGGCCGGCCGCTCGCCCTCACCGTCGAGCCCGGCCGGAGCCCGACCGGCGGGCCGGCGCCCGTCGAGCGGGTCGGCATCGCCCCCGGCGGGACGGCGCTGTCGCTGCTGACCTGGCGGACGTACGCCGGCTGGGCCGACGCGCAGACCCCGCAGTCGGTCACCGTGGCCCTCGACGCGGGCTCCCCGGCGGTCGAGGCGGGCATCGTCGGTGGCGCGCCGCAGGTCCCGTTCGACATCGCCGACGGCGGCGCGTGGGGCATCGCCCCGTGGGCGCCGCCCTGGAACTGACCGGCGCGGACCGGACCGCGGCGAGGGGGAGACTGGTCGGCATGTCGACGTCCACGCTGACCCGTGCCCGCACCCGCTTCCCGTCCGCCCTCCTGGTCGCGCTCGGGCTCGCCGCCGGCTTCGGCGTCGCCCAGGGCACCGGCGTGCGCGCGCTCGGGGGCGCCCTGTTCGCGCTCGGCGGCCTGGGGGCGGCGTGGCTGTGGGTGCAGCGGCGCGGCTGGGCGGTCGCGCTCGGGCTGGGCGCCCTCTACGTCGGCGCCTTCGTGCTCGCCCACGTCCTGGCGCTCGGCGTGGGGATGGCGGCCTGGCTGGCCGTGGGATTGGTCACGATCGCCGCCGCAGGGGTGACGTTCGCGCTGGCCGATCGAGCCTGAGCTGCTGGAACGGCCACCCTCCAGGGGCCCGCGCCGAGCCCGCGAGGCGTGGGGAGGAGGCTGGTCCTTCTAGAGTGGGAAGGTCGCCGGGCCGGCGGCCGTTACCCGAGATGCCGCGAGCGCCGACTGCCGCGGATCCCCGAACTCCCCCGAGGTGCCGTTCCGCATGCCCACCCGCGACGACCTGCGCAACGTGGCGATCATCGCCCACGTCGACCACGGCAAGACGACCCTGGTCGACGCCCTCCTCCGCCAGGCGGGCGCCCTCGGGCGCGCCAAGGGCGAGGGGACGGACAACGACTCCACGCAGGACCGCGTCATGGACTCGATGGACCTCGAGCGTGAGCGCGGTATCACCATCCTCGCCAAGAACACCGCCATCCGGCTGGCCGACGAGAACGGCAACCCGGTGACGGTCAACATCGTCGACACCCCCGGCCACGCCGACTTCGGCGGTGAGGTCGAGCGCGGCCTGTCGATGGTCGACGGCGTCGTCCTGCTCGTCGACTCCTCCGAGGGGCCGCTGCCGCAGACCCGGTTCGTGCTCCGCAAGGCGCTCGGCAAGGGGATGCCGGTCATCCTCGTGGTGAACAAGACCGACCGCTCCGACGCCCGCATCGCCGAGGTCGTCGACGAGACCTACGAGCTGTTCATGGAGCTGCTCGAGGACAACGGCCTGGACACCGACGCGCTCGAGTTCCCGATCGTCTACTCGAACGGCAAGACCGGGCAGGCCTCGCTCACCCGGCCGGCCGACGGCACCAGTCCCGACAGCCCGGACCTCGGTCCGCTGGTGAAGACCCTGCTGGAGACCATCCCGGCGCCCACCTACGACGCCGAGGAGCCGCTGCGCGCGCAGGTCACCAACCTCGACGCCTCGCCGTTCCTGGGCCGGCTGGCGCTGCTGCGCATCCACTCCGGTGAGATGAAGCGCGGCCAGCAGGTCGCCTGGTGCCGCACCGACGGCACGGTCAAGAACGTCAAGATCACCGAGCTGCTCGTCACCGAGGGGCTCACCCGGACCCCGGCCGACAGCGCCGGCCCCGGCGACCTGGTCGCCATCGCGGGCATCGAGGAGATCATGATCGGCGACACCCTCGCCGACCCCAACGACCCGCGCCCGCTGCCGCCGCTGACCGTCGACGAGCCGTCGATCTCGATCACCATCGGCATCAACACCTCGCCGATCTCCGGCAAGTCGGGCAAGAAGCTCACCGCCCGGCTGATCAAGAACCGGCTCGACCAGGAGCTGGTCGGCAACGTGTCGGTGCGCATGCTGCCCACCGAGCGCCCCGACACCTGGGAGATGCAGGGCCGGGGCGAGCTGGCCCTGGCGATCCTCGTCGAGCAGCTGCGCCGCGAGGAGTTCGAGCTGACCGTCGGGCGGCCGACCGTCGTCACCAAGGAGATCGACGGCAAGCTGCACGAGCCGGTCGAGCGGGTCACCATCGACACCCCGGGCGACTACGTCGGCACGCTGACCCAGGCGCTGGCCACCCGCCGCGGCCGCATGGAGAACCTCGTCCACCACGACACCGGCTGGGCGCGGATGGAGTACATCGTGCCGTCGCGGGGCCTGATCGGGTTCCGCACCGAGTTCCTCACCGAGACCCGCGGCACCGGCGTCCTCAACCACAACCTCGAGGGCTACGAGCCGTGGATGGGCGACATGCGCGCCCGCCCGACCGGCTCGCTGGTCGCCGACCGGCAGGGCGTGGCGACGTCGTACGCGATGTTCTCGCTGCAGGAGCGCGGCTCGATGATGGTCGCCCCGGGCACCGAGGTGTACGAGGGCATGATCGTCGGCGAGAACTCCCGCCCCGACGACATGGACGTCAACATCACCAAGGAGAAGAAGCTCACCAACATGCGGTCCTCGACCGCTGAGGAGCTCGAGCGGCTCATCCCGCCGCGGATCCTGAACCTCGAGCAGGCGCTGGAGTTCTGTGCCGAGGACGAGTGCGTGGAGGTCACCCCGGCCGCGATCCGCGTGCGCAAGGTGATCCTCGACCAGAGCGAGCGGGGCAAGGCCCGCAACCGCAAGCCGAAGGTCTGAGGCCGGGGGGCGCTGTGTGCACACACCGCGCCTCCCGTGCGGTGCCGTCCGCGCTGTGTGCACACAGCGCGGGCGGGTTGACGGCCGAGTGAGCTGTCGTCGTCGCGACGCGTGCGCGACACGCCGTCCCTGACGGTGGCGACCGCCCACTCGGCCGTCGGCGTCTTTGACACTCCTCCGGCTGCGTCCCTACGGTTCCGAGTCGTCCCAGGACCGCTCGTCGGGGCCCGATCCCGTCCGTTCCCCGTCCCGACGTGCCCCGCCACCGTGCGACGACGCCGGTGGACCGCACGGACAACGGAGTCCTCCATGACCGGACGCCCGACCCCCCTCCCACCCGCCGCGACCTCCCGGGGACGCCTCCGCTGGCCGCTGGTCGCCGCGGCCGGTGCCGGCCTGCTCGTCACCGCGTTCGCCAGCCCCGCCGCCGCGCAGGGCCCGACCACGACCGTCGAGCCCTTCGGCACCGCCCCCGACGGCACCCAGGTCGAGCGCTGGACCCTGGCCAACGGGGACGTGACGCTGCGCGTGCTCACCTGGGGCGGCGTGATCCAGTCGCTGGAGGTCCCGGACGCCGACGGCGAGGTCGAGAACGTCGTCCTCGGCTTCCCGGACCTGGCCGGCTACGTCGAGGACACCGACCCCTACTTCGGCTCCCTCATCGGCCGCTACGGCAACCGCATCGCCGGCGGCACCTTCACCCTCGACGGCACGGTCCACCAGCTGCCGCAGAACGACGGGCCGAACACGCTGCACGGCGGTCCCGACGGCTTCGACGACCGCGTCTGGGAGGCCACCGACGTGGGCGACGACGAGGTCGCCGCGCTGCAGCTCGAGCTGGTCAGCGAGGACGGCGACCAGGGCTTCCCCGGCACGCTGACCGCGACGGTCACCTACAGCCTGGACGCCGAGTGGCAGCTGACGGTCCACTACGAGGCCACCACCGATGCGCCGACCGTGGTCAACCTGACCCAGCACACCTACTGGAACCTCGCCGGCGAGGGGTCCGGGAGCATCTACGACCACGAGCTGCAGCTCGACGCGAGCGGGTACACGCCGGTCGACGAGACGCTCATCCCCACCGGCGAGATCGCGTCCGTCGAGGGCACCCCGTTCGACTTCCGCGAGCCCACCGCGATCGGCTCGCGCATCCGCGAGGACGACCAGCAGCTGCTCTTCGGCCAGGGCTACGACCACAACTGGGCGCTGGACCGCGAGGACGACGGGGCCCGCGAGGGCTCCGACAGCGAGGACCCGCTCGAGGAGGCGGCGGTGCTGCGCGACCCGGACAGCGGCCGCACCCTCACCATCTCCACCACCGAGCCGGGCATCCAGTTCTACTCGGGCAACTTCCTCGACGGCACGCTGGTCGGCACCGGCGGCTCGGTCTACCGGCAGGGCGACGGGCTGGCCCTGGAGACCCAGCACTTCCCCGACTCGCCCAACCAGCCGGACTTCCCGTCCACCGAGCTGCGCCCCGGCGAGGTCTACGACAGCACCACCGTCTTCGCCCTGACCAGCTGAGACGGGCCGCCGACGACCGTCGTGATCACCCCGTGACCAGCTGTGATGACGGGCCGGGTGGCCGGAACCCGCCGACGACGCGTTCCCCGGGACCCGCCGGGCCCGCTCCGTAGGTTCTCCTCGGGCCCGTGTACCTGGGGCGACATCCGACGTGGGAAGGCGGCGCGACGCTGATGAGGACGACCCTGCAGACGCTGGCAGCCGAGGGGCACCGGGGCGGGATCGACGTCCGGGTGAGCCTGCGCAGCGACGCGGGGTCGGGGGAGCACCCCTTCGACGGCGCCTGGTTCCCGCGCAGCCGCGACCTGGCCGTGGAGGTGCCCGAGCTGGTCGCCGCCCTCGACAGGCGCGGCCTGCGCATCGAGCGCTTCACCTACCCGCTCGACGCCTGGACCGCGTGTCCCCGCAAGGTCGCCGTCGGGGGCCGGGTGGTGCGCACCGGGGGCTTCCGCAGCATGGACCCGGGCGTGGTCTGCCTCAGCTGGGACGGCGGTACCCGCCGGGCGGACCTCCTCGTCGTCCCCCCGGAGACCGACGTCATCACCGGGGCGCGGGCGTTGCGCCTGTGCACCCGGCGGGGCCTGCCGCGCTCGCCGCAGATGGTGCTGGCCGCCGCGCGGTCGCTGCCGCTCCCGCAGGTCCCCCGGCTGCCGGTCACGGTCTGAGCTCGTTCGCCGGCCGCGAACCGGCTGGACGGCGGGGGAGCGGCTCGGCTGGGCTGTCGGCATGCGACTGCTCGTCCTCGGCGGCACCCACTTCCTCGGCCGGCACGTGGCGACGGCGGCCCTCGACCGCGGGTGCGAGGTGGCCACCTTCACCCGCGGCGTCTCCGGCCCCCCTCCGGACGGGGTCCGCGCGCTGCACGGCGACCGCGACGACCCGGCCGCGCTGCCGGCCGCCCTCGACGGCTGGGCGCCCGACCTCGTCGTCGACACCTCGTGCCAGACCCGCGCCGCGGCCCGCAACGCCGCCGAGGTGCTGACCGGCGTCCGGGGATACGCCTTCGTCAGCAGCCTCAACGCCTACCGGGACTGGCCACCCGGGCCGATCCGCGGCGAGGACGAGCCGGTCTGGGAGAGCGACGAGGACGAGTACGGGCCGATCAAGGCCGAGGCCGAGCGGGTGCTCGGCGCCGCGCTCCCCGGCCGCTTCCTCACCGCCCGCGCCGGCCTGATCGTCGGCCCGGACGACCGCGTGCACCGGCTGGGCTGGTGGCTGCAGCGGATCGCGCGCGGCGGTCGGGTCGTCGTCCCCGACGCGCTGGACCAGCCGATCGCCGCGGTCGACGTCCGGGACCTCGCCGGCTGGCTGGTGGACGTGGCCGCGCGTGGCGAGTCCGGTGCGGTGAACGCCACCGGCCCGGCGGGGATGACCACGCTGGGCGGGCTGCTCGACCTGTGCCGGCGGGTGACCGGCAGCGACGCGGAGTGGGTGGTGGTCCCCGAGGTGGACCTGCTCGCCGCGGGCGTCGAGCCGTGGCTGCACCTGCCGCTGTGGCTGCCCGCCGAGATGGCCCGCACCGCCTGGGACGTCGACACCAGCCGGGCCCGGGAGCTGGGACTGCCCAGCCGGCCGCTGGAGGAGACCGTCGCCGACACCTGGGCGTGGCTGCGCACCGTCGACGAGCTGCCGCCCCCGCCGCACGGGCTGCCCGTGCCCGGCCTGCCCGCCGACCTGGAGGCCGCGCTGCTCGCCGGTCGCTGAGGTCAGCGGCGGCGGGCCCGCAGCACCTCGTCGGCGTGGTGGTCGCCGTGCCCGCCACCCGGCCGCGGCCGCCTCTCGGCCACCAGCACCTCCCAGGCCCGCGGGTCCAGGTCGGCCGCCACCTCGCCGGCGGCGGCGAAGCGGTCCGCGCCCCAGACGGCGGCGCGCTCCTCGTCGAAGGCATGGCCGACCCACAGCAGGGTGCCGCCGGGGACCACCGCCGCCGCCAGCCGCGGCACCAGCTCGCGGCGGAGCGCCTCGTCCGGGTGCAGGAAGTGCGCGGTGACCAGGTGGAAGACCTGCGGCGGCCGGTGGGTCGCCACGTCCCCGCGGACCCACTCGACCCGCGCGGTGAGCCCCGCCGCGGCCGCGTGCTCCGCGGCGCGCGCCAGCGCCACCTCCGACCAGTCCAGGCCGGTCACCTGCCAGCCGCGGCCGGCCAGCCACAGGACGTCGCCGCCCTCCCCGCAGCCGACGTCCAGTGCGCGCCCCGGCGTCAGGTCGGCGGCCTCGGCCACCAGGACGTCGTTGGCCCGGCCGCTCCACAGCGAGGGCGCCGCGCGGTAGCGCTCCTCCCAGGACGCGGAGTCGAGGCCGGCCGGCTGGGGTCCGTGCTCGTGCATCGTCACGCTCAGACCCCGTGCCGCCGGTCGCCCAGCACCGCGTCGCCCAGCTCCCGCTCGGCGGCGGGGGAGAAGGGTGCCCGGCGGGCGGCGACGGCCCGGGCGGTGTCCTCCTCGACCAGGTCGGCGTTGATCCGCGCGGCCGCCGTCAGCCCCTGGGCCGCCGCGCTGACCACCTGGGCCCGCAGGTCGGTGACGTTGCCGGCCAGGTACACGCCGGACACCGTGGTCGCGCCGTCGGCGCCGGTCGGGACGGCGCTGCCGAACACGTGACCGCCCATCCGGAGGTCCTCGGCGACCAGGCCGAGCGAGGCCAGCAGGGCGGAGCGGGCGGTGAACCGCGGGGCCACCACCAGGGCGTCCCGGTGGACCAGCCGGCCGGACACCAGCCGGACCCCGGTGAGCCGGTCGCCGGCGGACTCCACGGCGGCCACCTCACCGGTCACCACGGCGATGCCGCGCGCGGCCAGCTGGTCCCACTCCTCCTCGGCCGGCTCGGGGCCGGTGTGCAGGAAGAGGGTGACGTCGTCGCTCCACTGCCGCCACAGCAGCGCCTGGTGCACCCCGAAGGAACTGGTGGCCAGCACGCCGATCGCGTGGTCGCGCACCTCCCAGCCGTGGCAGTAGGGGCAGTGCAGGACATCGTGACCCCAGCGCTCGCGCAGCCCGGGCACCGGGGGGAGCTCGTCGACCAGGCCGGTGGTCACCAGCAGCCGCCGGGCGTGCACGGTGCCGCCCTCGGCCAGCTCGACGGCGAACCCGCCGTCCTCCGCGGTCGCGGCGACGGCCGTCCCGGCCCGCAGCTCGCCGCCGTAGCCGGTCACCTCGGACCGCCCGGCGGCGAGGAGGTCGCCCGGCGGGGTGCCGTCCCGCCCCAGGTAGTTGTGCATCTCCGTGGCCGGGGCGTTGCGCGGGGCCCCGTCGTCGATCACCAGCACCGACCGGCGGGCCCGGCCCAGGGCCAGCGCTCCGCTCAGGCCGGCCGCCCCGCCGCCGACCACCACCACGTCGTACCGCTGCATCGTCGTCCTCCTCGTCGTCCGGTGCCGACGACGGTGCACCTGGGGACGGCGTCTTGACAAACACCTTTGCCGGAACCGCAAAATGGGCCATGGTCGACGACGCTCCTCCGCTCACCGACGTCCTCGACGCGGTCGGTCCCCGGCTGCGTTCGCTGCGCCAGCAGCGCGGCGCGACGCTGGCCGAGCTGTCGGCGACCACCGGCATCTCGGTGAGCACCCTGTCCCGCCTGGAGTCCGGGCAGCGCCGGCCCAGCCTGGAGCTGCTGCTCCCGCTGGCCCGGGCGCACGACGTCCCGCTCGACGAGCTGGTGCAGGCGCCGACGGAGGATCCGCGGGTGCGCGCGCGGCCGGTCCTGCGCAACGGGATGACGATGTGGCCACTGACCCGGCGGCCGGGCGGGCTGCAGGCCTACCGGGCGGTCATCTCGCCGGATGCGGCCCGCGGCGAGCCGGAGCAGAAGAGCCACGAGGGCTACGAGTGGATGTACGTGCTCTCCGGACGGCTGCGGCTGCTGCTCGGCGAGCACGACCTGGTGCTCGTGCCCGGCGAGGTGGCCGAGTTCGACACCCACGTGCCGCACTGGTTCGGCGCCGCCGGGAACGAGCCGGTGGAGGTGCTCCTGCTCTTCGGTCCGCAGGGGGAGCGGATGCACGTGCGGGCCCGTCCCCGCTCCCGCTGAGTCGTCAGCGGGTGGGGACGGCGTCGGCCGTCTCGGCCTCCTCCAGCCGGGCGGCTTCGGCGGCGAGGGCGTCGGCGGACTCCAGGGCGCGGTCCTTGCGGTACTCGCGGAAGGAGTGGACGACCGCGGCGGCCCAGAGGGCGTAGAGGGCGGCGTAGACGGTGTAGCGGACCGGGTCGGAGGCGTCGATCCAGTCGCTGCGCAGCAGGGTGCGGGTGTTGGTGATGACGATGATCCCGCCGACCAGGGAGCCGAGCATGCGCGGCGGGACGTGGCGGACCAGCCAGGCGGCGATCGGGGCGGCGATCAGCCCGCCGAGGAGCAGGGCCAGCACCCAGCCGAAGTCGATGCCCTGGGAGCCCAGGGCGAGCAGGAAGCCGAGGCTGGCGGCCAGCGCGACGAGGAACTCGGAGGTGTCGATGGAGCCGATCACCTTGCGGGGTTCCATCCGGCCGCTGGCCAGCAGGGCGGGGGTGCCGACCGGGCCCCAGCCGCCGCCGCCGGTGGCGTCGACGAAGCCGGCGACCAGGCCCAGCGGGCCCAGGAAGCGCTTGCGGACCGGCTTGCCCAGGTGCCGGCGGTCCACGCCGCGCAGGGTGAAGCGGATCAGCAGGTAGACGCCGAGGGCGAGCAGGATCAGCGACATGACCGGGGCGGCGACCTCGGTGGAGAGGCTGGCCAGCACGGTGGCGCCGAGGAAGGCCCCCACGGCGCCGGGGACGCCGACCTTGGCCACCACGCGCCAGTCGACGTTGCCGAACTTCCAGTGCGACAGGCCCGAGGCCAGGGTGGTGCCGATCTCGGCGAGGTGGATGGTGGCCGAGGCGGTGGCCGGGTTGGTGCCGATGGCCAGCAGCAGGGTGGTCGAGGTGACGCCGTAGGCCATGCCCAGGCTGCCGTCCACCAGCTGCGCACCCAGACCGACCAGGGCGAGCAGGACGAGGGTCCTCACCGGGACCCCTCGCGCGCGTCGCGTCCCTCCGGGGACGCCGTCACCACTGCCACACCAGCATGTGTACGGAGCGGCGCAGGCGGGCGGAACGCCTCAACCGGGGGGACGCCGACGCCGCAACCTGGGGGTGGACGACGAGAAGCCCCGCCCGGCGGTGTGCCGGGCGGGGCCTCTCCGTGTTCGGCGTGGCCCCGGGACGGGGTCCGTGCTCAGTCCTGCGGAGCGCTGGGCCGGCCGGCGGTCAGGTTGCGCCGCAGGTCGGCCGCGTCAGCGGCGTCGGCCGTCTCGGCCTCCTCCAGCCGGGCGGCTTCGGCGGCGAGGGCGTCGGCGGACTCCAGGGCGCGGTCCTTGCGGTACTCGCGGAAGGAGTGGACGACCGCGGCGGCCCAGAGGGCGTAGAGGGCGGCGTAGACGGTGTAGCGGACCGGGTCGGAGGCGTCGATCCAGTCGCTGCGCAGCAGGGTGCGGGTGTTGGTGATGACGATGATCCCGCCGACCAGGGAGCCGAGCATGCGCGGCGGGACGTGGCGGACCAGCCAGGCGGCGATCGGGGCGGCGATCAGCCCGCCGAGGAGCAGGGCCAGCACCCAGCCGAAGTCGATGCCCTGGGAGCCCAGGGCGAGCAGGAAGCCGAGGCTGGCGGCCAGCGCGACGAGGAACTCGGAGGTGTCGATGGAGCCGATCACCTTGCGGGGTTCCATCCGGCCGCTGGCCAGCAGGGCGGGGGTGCCGACCGGGCCCCAGCCGCCGCCGCCGGTGGCGTCGACGAAGCCGGCGACCAGGCCCAGCGGGCCCAGGAAGCGCTTGCGGACCGGCTTGCCCAGGTGCCGGCGGTCCACGCCGCGCAGGGTGAAGCGGATCAGCAGGTAGACGCCGAGGGCGAGCAGGATCAGCGACATGACCGGGGCGGCGACCTCGGTGGAGAGGCTGGCCAGCACGGTGGCGCCGAGGAAGGCCCCCACGGCGCCGGGGACGCCGACCTTGGCCACCACGCGCCAGTCGACGTTGCCGAACTTCCAGTGCGACAGGCCCGAGGCCAGGGTGGTGCCGATCTCGGCGAGGTGGATGGTGGCCGAGGCGGTGGCCGGGTTGGTGCCGATGGCCAGCAGCAGGGTGGTCGAGGTGACGCCGTAGGCCATGCCCAGGCTGCCGTCCACCAGCTGCGCGCCCAGACCGACCAGGGCGAGCAGGACGAGGGTCTTCACGGGTTACTCCGGATCCGGGGAGGAGGTCGCGGGCGCGCGGCAGCGCGCGGCACAGCGCGGGACGAACGGGGGAGCGGTGCGCAGCAGCGCGAGGGGTCAGCAGCCCGGACAGCGGGCGGTGCAGACGCGCAGCAGGTCGACGTGGATCCGGCTCACCAGGAGCACCGTCGTCGCCGCCACGGCGATATGTCTACCAGATCGATCGGGATTGACGCCAAGGCCGGTCCCAGCCAGCGGGACACCGTCCTCCCGGCGGGGACGCGACGGGCCCGGCAGGACG
The DNA here is from genome assembly GCF_054050075.1 of Geodermatophilus sp. SYSU D00965. Taxonomy (NCBI): domain Bacteria; kingdom Bacillati; phylum Actinomycetota; class Actinomycetes; order Geodermatophilales; family Geodermatophilaceae; genus Geodermatophilus; species Geodermatophilus sp. SYSU D00965. The sequence goes on from NZ_JBJGYQ010000012.1 coordinate 31,874, forward strand.
CGCCTGCCGGGCCCGTGGGGAGGGAGCTCCCCGGGTGTGTCAGCCGACGACGAGGTCGGTGAGGAAGTAGGCCAACGCCGCGACCGCGGCCGCGGCCGGGAGCGTGACCACCCAGGCGACGACGATGTTGCCGGCCACGCCCCAGCGGACCGCCGAGAGCCGTCGGGTGGCGCCGACGCCCATGATCGACGTCGTCGTGATGTGCGTCGTCGAGACGGGGACGGCGAAGACCGTCGCGGTGGTGACCATGACGCCGGAGGCCACCGTCTGGGACGCGAAGCCGCCGGCCGGGGTGAGCTGGATGATCCGGCGTCCCATCGTCCGCATGATGCGGAACCCCCCGGCGTACGTGCCGGCGCTGATCGCGAGCGCAGCGGCCAGGACCACCCACAGCGGCACGGTGAAGTCCTCGATCTCCCCGGCGGTGAACAGCGCCAGGGTGATGACCCCCATGGTCTTCTGCGCGTCCTGCAGGCCGTGGCCGAGGGCCATCGTCGCCGAGCTGAGGATCTGCGCGTACTTGAAGCCGCGGTTGGCCCGGGCGACGTGGGCCCCCCGGAAGGACCACAGGAGCAGCAGCATGAACAGGTAGCCCAGGCCGAAGCCCACCATGGGCGACACGACCATCGGGACGACGACCTTGTCGAGCACGCCCATCCACTGGACGGTGTGCGCGGCAGCGAGCGCGGCGCCGACCAGCCCGCCGATCAGCGCGTGCGACGACGACGAGGGCAGCCCGAACCACCAGGTGATCAGGTTCCAGATGATGGCGCCGATCAGCGCGGCGAAGACGATCTCGAGCCCCTCGGTGCCCTCGGGGGCGTCGATGATGCCCTCGCCGACGGTCTTGGCCACCTCCGTGGACAACAGCGCGCCGACCAGGTTCATCACCGCGGCCAGCGCCAGGGCGACCCGCGGGGTGAGCGCCTTGGTCGACACCGCCACGGCGATGGCGTTGGCCGCGTCGTGGAAGCCGTTGGTGTAGTCGAAGGCCAGGGCCACCAGGACGATGACGACCAGCGCGACGAAGGCGGCGTCCATACGGGGTCAGGACTCCTTGACGGTGATCGTCTCGACCACGTTCGCCACGTGCTCGAAGGCGTCCGCGGCCTCCTCGAGCTGGTCGGCCACCTCCTTGAGCTTGAGGATCTCCAGTGCGTCGAACTCGCCGCTGTAGAGGCGCGACAGCAGCCGCCGGTACAGCTTGTCGGCCTCGTTCTCGATGCGGTTGACCTCGATCCAGTAGTCGGAGAGGTCCTTCAGCGTCCGCAGCCGGGGCATCGCCTCGGCGGTCGTCTGGGCGGCCCGCTGCAGCAGGGCGGCCTGCTGGGTCATCTCGGCCGGCAGGGTGCCCAGGCCGGTGAGGATCACGAGGTCGGCGGCGGCTTCGACGAAGTCCATGACGTCGTCGAGGTCGCTGGCCAGGTTGTAGATGTCCTCACGGTCGAACGGCGTGACGAAGCTCGAGTTCAGCTGCCGGAAGATCGCGTGGGTGGACTGGTCGCCAACGTGCTCGAGCTCGCGCAGCTTGTCGGCCAGCTCGCCGCGGCGGGCGTGGTCGTGGATGAACTCGCTGAGGACGGCGGTGGCCGTCACCAGGTTCTCCGCGGAGGCGGTGAACAGCGGGTAGAAGCTCGAGTCCTTGGGGGTCAGGCTGAAGGGCACGACGTGGGGCTCCCGATCGGCTAGGGGGACCGTCACCCGCCGGCCTGGCGGTCACACGGCCGTCGGGCAGCATAGGTGCCCGTTCACCGCGGGTTCACGCAGGTGTCACGCCCGCGCGGCGTCGGCTTCCCCTCCGGAGAGGGCGTCGACCAGGTCGGCCCGTGCCCGGGCGACCCGCGACCGGATCGTGCCGACCGGGCAGCCGGCCACCTCCGCGGCCTCGGCGTAGGGCAGGCCCAGGAGCTGGGTCAGCACGAACGCCTCGCGCCGGTCGGGTGCCAGCCGGGCCAGCAGGTCGGTGACGACGGCGCCCTCGCCCACGTGGTCGGCGCCGTCGGTGCGCTCGAGCCCCTCCAGGTCGGCGTCCTCCCGGACGAGGGTGAGCCGCCGGCGCCGCCGGGAGCGCACCGCGTCGGCGCAGACCCGGCGGGCGATCGCCAGCAGCCAGGTGCGCAGCGAGGACCGGCCCTCGAACCGGTGCAGGGCACCGAAGGCGCGCAGGTAGGTCTCCTGGGTCAGGTCGTCGGCCGACTGCCGGTCGCCGAGGGCCGCGCACAACCGCCAGACGTCGGACTGGGTGGCCCGCACCAGCGCCGCCGCGGCGAGGGGGTCGCCGTCGACGGCGGCGGAAGCCAGCCGCTCCAGTTCGTCCACGCCGTCCATCCTCCCGGGAAGCCGCCGGCCGGACTGCTCCCGAAATCGGGGGGAACCAACCGGCCCCGGACGACGACTACCCCATCATGCAGTGCACCCCCTACCGCGAGGCGCTGTCGGCGCGACTCGACGGTGAGCACCCCGGTCTGCCGGCCGGCGAGCTCGACGCCCACCTCGCGTCGTGCGCCGCCTGCGCGGCCTGGGCCCGTCGCGCCGAGCTGGTCACCCGGCGGGCCCGCCTGGCCCCGGCCCCGGCTGTGCCGGATCTCACCGCCGCGGTCCTGGCCGCGCTGCCCCGGGAGCTGCCGGGGGCCGCAGCGGCCGCCCGTGCCCGGCTGGCCGCCACGGCGCTGCGGCTGGCCCTGCTGGCGGTGGGGGTGGCCCAGGCCGGGTTCGCCTGGCCGGCGCTCGCCTCCGGGGCGGCCGCGATGAGCGCACCGGTGCACATGGCCCACGAGTCGGGTGCCTGGAACCTCGGCATCGCGGCCGCCTTCCTCGCCGTCGCCGCCGCTCCGCGCCTGGCCGCCGGTGCGCTGCCCTTCCTCGGCACGGCGGCCGTGCTGCTCGCCGTCCTCACCGTCGCCGACCTGCGGGCCGGCCACGTGCACGCCGACCGCGCCCTGGCCCACCTCGTCCTGCTCGTCGGCGTCGCCCTGGTGGCGACCGTCGCCTGGCGGGGGCGCCGGCGCAGGGCGGTCCCCGCGGTCGCCCGCGAGCGGGTGCCGGCGTGACGCGCCGCCCACCGGCCGCGGCGCTGCTCCTGCTGCTCGGCCTGCTGGGGGCCTGGTTGGGTGCGGGGGTCGTGACGGCGCCGCCCGCGGCCGCCCACGCGGAGCTCGTCTCCACCGATCCGGGGGAGGGGGCCCGGCTCGCCGCGATGCCCTCGCAGGTGACCCTGCGGTTCAGCGAGGGCGTCTCGCTGGGCGCCGGCTACGCCCGGGTGCTGACGTCCGACGGCGAGCGGGCCGACACGGGCACCGCCGGGGTGGAGGACGCGACGCTCACCGTGCCGCTGCGGAGCGGCCTGCCCGACGACGGCTACCTGGTGACCTACCGCGTGGTGTCGGCCGACTCGCACCCGATCTCGGGGGCGTACTCCTTCGTCGTCGGCGACGGGGAGCTGGTGCCGGCGGGGAGCTCGGCGAGCGAGGCCGACAGCGACCCGGTCGTCGCCGCCCTCCTGCCGGTCGCCCGCTGGCTGGGCTACGCCGGCCTGGCGCTCGGGATCGGGGTGCCGGTGCTGCTGCTGACCGGCTGGCCCGCCGGCTGGGCGTCGCCGCGGCTGCGCCGGCTGGTGACCGGCGGGCTGGCCGCGGTCGCCGCGGGCGCCGTCCTCACCTTCCTGCTGCAGGGGCCCTACGCCGCGGGCAGCGGGCTGGGCTCGGTGGCCGACTCGGCGCTGCTGGGCGCCACAGCGGCGTCGGCGAACGGCATCACGCTGCTGGTCCGGGCCGTGCTGGCTGTGGCGCTGCTGCTCGCGCTGTGGCCGTCGTGGGGCAGCGGGCAGGCACCCGAGCGCAGCGTCCTCGTCGTCGCCGGCCTCGCGGCGGCCGGGCTGGTGCTCGCCACCGCCGCGGTCGGGCACCCGGTCGCGGGCCCCTGGCCGGTGCTGGCCGTGGCGGCGGCGACCGTGCACACGGCCGCCATGGCCGTGTGGCTGGGTGGTCTGGTCGCCCTGCTCGCCGGGGTCCTGCGCGAGGACGCCCCCGCGGCCGACCTGGCCCGCGCGCTGCCGCCGTTCTCCCGGCTGGCCGCCGGGTCGGTGACCGCGCTCGTCGTCACCGGCGTCGTGCAGTCGGTGCGGGAGGTCGGCTCGCCCGCCGCCCTGGTGACGACGACCTACGGCTGGGTGCTGGTGGCCAAGCTGGCCCTGGTGCTCCTGCTGCTCGCCGCGGCCGGCATCTCCCGGGTGTGGGTGCAGCAGCACCTCGGGATCTCCCGCCCGCGGCCGGCCGGGCGCCGCCGGGTGACCGCGCACGCGTTCTCCGCGACCGCCGACCCCGAACCGCACCCGGCGGTCGCCTCGGCCGCGGGGGCACGGGCCGAGGTCCAGGCGCAGGCCGCCGCCGTCGAGCGCCCCGTGCTGCGCCGCTCGGTGCTGGTGGAGCTGGGCATCGCCGTCGTCGTCCTGGCGCTGTCGGCGGTGCTCGTCGGCACCCCGCCGGCGCGCGCCGAGGTCGCCCAGCCGGTCGACGTGACCCTGCCGCTGCAGACCGCCGCGGGTACCGACGGCAGCGTCCAGGTCTCCGTCGACCCGGCCACCAGCGGACCCAACACGCTGCACGTCTACCTCTTCGACCAGTCCGGGCAGCTCGCCCAGCCGGCCGACATCCGGGTGACCCTCACCGAGCCGGAGCAGGAGATCGGCCCGATCGACGTCGCCCTGGAGCCGGCCGGGCCCGGCCACTACGTCGGCGACGGGATGGCCATCCCGGGCGCCGGCACCTGGACCCTCGCGGTCACCGTCCGCCTCGACGAGTTCACCGCCAGCACCGCCAGCACCACGCTCGCGGTGCGCTGACCCCCGCACGACCCCGTTCCGACAGGAGAACCATGTCCGCACCGCTGCCCAGACCGCTCGCCCGGCTGGGTGTCGTCGTCCTCGCCCTGCTCACCGCCCTGGCCGCCGCCGTCGCGACGGCCGGCGTCGCCTCGGCGCACGTGAGCGTCTCGTCGGCCGACGCCGCACCCGGCGGCTTCGGCAAGCTCACCTTCCGGGTGCCCAACGAGAGCGACACCGCCAGCACCGTGGCGCTGCGCATCTCCATCCCGGAGGAGGCGGCGATGGCCTCGCTGCGCTACGAGGCCGAGCCCGGCTGGACGGTGACGATGACCACCTCGGACCTGCAGACGCCGCTGGAGAGCCACGGTGAGCAGGTCACGAGCTACGTCTCGGTCGTGGAGTTCCGGGCCGCGGAGGGCGGCGGGATCCGGCCGGGGGAGTTCGCCGAGTTCTCGCTGTCGGGTGGACCGATCCCGGACGTCGACCAGGTCGCCTTCCCGACGGTGCAGACCTACAGCGACGGCACCGAGGCGGCGTGGATCGAGCCGACCGTCGAGGGCCAGCCGGAGCCGGAGCGTCCCGCGCCGGTGCTGGCGCTGGCCGGCGGCTCGACGGGCTCGAGCGGCGAGGAGCCGGCCAGTGCCGGTGCGGCCGAGCCGGCGTCCGGTGACACGGCCACCGAAGCCGCGGCCTCGACCGAGGCGGCGGGCGACGGCGGCTCGAGCACCGGCACGGTCGCGCTGCTGCTGTCGATCGTCGCCCTGCTCCTGGGCCTCGGCGGCGTCGCCCTGGGGTGGCGGGCCGGCCGTCGTACCGTGTCCTCGTGACCCCGCACCGCCGCAGCCGTCCGGCCGTCCTGGCGCTGTGCGCCGGGCTCCTGCTGGCCGGCTGCGGCGGTGGCGCCGCCGCCGAGGACGGCGAGGGGCACGACCACTCCGGCGGCGTCGCCGTGGTCGAGGGCCCCGAGGACCGCTATGCCGGCCTCGACCTGCCCGATCCCTACCAGCGGCCCTCGTTCACGCTCACCGACACCGCCGGCCAGGCCTACGACTTCGCGGCCGCGACCGCCGGCACGCCGACGCTGCTGTTCTTCGGCTACACCAACTGCCCCGACGTCTGCCCGACGACGATGGCCGACGTCGCCGTCGCGCTGCGCGGCCTCGACCCGGCGCTGGCCGAGCAGGTGCAGGTGGTCTTCGTCACCACCGACCCGGCGTTCGACACCCCGGAGGTGCTCGCCGAGTACCTGGGCCGGTTCGACGGCGACCTGCCCAACCGCTTCGTCGGGCTGACCGGCGACCAGGCCGCGGTCGACCGCGCGCAGCTGGCCACCGGCGTGCCGCTGGCCGAGGAGCAGGGCCGGCTGCACTCCTCGCTGCTGCTGCTGTACGGCGCCGACGACCTGGCGCACGTGGCCTTCGACACCGGCAACACCAGCCGCGACATCGCCGGCGACCTCGAGCTGGTGGCGGGGGCGTGAGCCGCGCGGCCGGGCGTCTGCTGGTCGTCGTCCTCGGGGCGCTGGCCGCCCTGCTGGTGGCCGGCCCGGCGCAGGCGCACGTCGGCGGCGGGGCCGCCGGCAGCGACTTCGACGCGCGCGTGCTGGCCGTCGAGCCCGCGATGCCGGGCGTCGAGGTGCGGGCGCTGTCGTTCGGCGACGAGTTCGAGGTCGTCAACCCGACCGCCCACGACGTCGAGGTGCCCGGCTACTCCGACGAGCCCTACCTGCGGATCGGCCCGGACGGCGTCTGGCGCAACGCCAACAGCCCGGCCACCTACATCAACCTCGACCGGTACGGCCGGACGACGCTGCCGACGAACGCCGACCCCGACGCCGAGCCGGAGTGGGTGCAGGTCTCCACGCAGCCGCAGTACGTCTGGCACGACCACCGCACCCACTGGATGAGCGAGGGGCTGCTGCCGCCGGTGGTGGCCGCCGACCCGACCCGTGACCACGTGGTGTCCGAGTGGGTCGTCCCCGTGTCCTACGCCGGCACCGCCGTGCAGGTGCGCGGCGAGCTGACCTGGAGCCCGCCGCCGTCGCCGTGGGTCGTGTGGCCGGTCTACGCCGCGGTCGCCCTGGTGGCCGTGGCCGCCGGGCTGCTGGCCCGCGGGCCCCGGCTGCTCGGCGGGCTGCTGCTCGTCGGCGGGGCCGCCGCGCTGTGGCACGCCGCGATGACCCCGGAGCCGGCGGCCAGCACGTCGTCGCACGCGGGGGCCGTCGTCTCGGCGCTGCTGCCCGCGCTCACCGCCGTCGCGGTCGCGGTCCTGGGGTTCGTCGCCTCCCGGCGCGGGCGCGGGGCGATGACCGGGCTGCTGGCCGTCGTCCTCGGCTGGCTGTTGCTGGTGCAGGGGCTGCCCGACGTCGACGTCCTGTGGACCGCCCACGCGCTCTCCAGCGGCCCGGCCCTGCCGGGCCGGGCCGCCGTCGCCCTGCTCGTGGCACTGGGAGCCGGCTGTGTCGTCGGCGGCATCGCCGCGACCCGCCGCTTCCGGGAGACCGGTGGCCGCCCCGGCTCCCGGCCGGCCGAGGAGCCCCTGCCGGTCGGCTGACGAACGGCCGGATCAGTCCTCGGGGACGGGGTGCAGCCGGCCCCGGGCGGCGAACATCTCGTTGGCCCGCTCGAGGTCGGCCTCGAAGTCGACCTCGACGGCGGAGAACCGGGAGATGTCCAGCGGCCGGAACCGCAGCCCCTCGCCGAGGATCGCCGTCTCGATGCCGCGCTCGAAGTAGTCCTGCGGGGCACAGGCGGCCAGGTGCTCGACGAGGACCGGCTTGTCCGCCGACGACACGTAGTTGATCCCCACCGCCTCGCCCAGGCCGCCGACGACGGTCTTGGACAGCTCGGCGATGCAGCCGTCGGCGTCGAGCGTGTACTTGACCTCCTCGTCGGCGACGGTCGAGGTGTCGACGCACACGAAGCTCTCGTCGGCACGCAGTGCCGGCAGCGCCGCCTCGAGCACCTCCGGGTCGAAGACGACGTCCCCGTTGAGCCAGAGCACGCCGCCGTCGCGGGTGGCGCGCAGCGCACGCAGCAGGCTCTGCGAGGTGTTGGTGACGGCGTAGTCGGGGTTGTAGGCGAACCGGACGTCCGGCACCGCCTGCATCACCCGCTTGGCCTTGAACCCGACGACGACGGTCACGTCCGCCGCCGGGCCCAGGACCGCGCGCAGCCCGTCGAGCTGGCGCTGGAGGATGCTGCGGCCGTCGTGCAGCGGGGTCAGCGGCTTGGGCCAGGGCCGGCCCAGCCGCGTGCCCATGCCGGCGGCGAGGATCACGACCTGGACGGGCGCCGGCACCGGCGCGGCGGCCGGGGTCGGGGCCGTGGGCAGCGTGCGGGTCAGGCCCAGGCGTGCGGTGGTGGCGCGGTCAGCGAGCACTGTCGTCCCCTCCTCGGGTCGTGGTGTCGGTTCCCGGCGCCTGCGCACCGGTTGAGAACAGCAGGTCGAGGACGCGCTCGGTGGCGTGCCCGTCCTCGAGGTGGCAGAAGGTCTCGCGGAAGCGGGCGTAGCGCTCGGCGTGCGCCGCGGCCACCGCGTCGAGGTCGGCGACCGCCTCGATCAGCTCCTTGCTGGTCGACAGCAGCGGGCCCGGCGCGACCTCCTCCAGGTCGAAGTAGAACCCGCGCAGCTCGTCGCGGAAGTACTCCAGGTCGTAGGTGTAGAAGAGCATCGGCTTGCCGGTGATGGCGAAGTCGAACATGGTCGACGAGTAGTCGGTGACCATGGCGTCGGCGGCCAGGTAGAGGTCGCGGATGTCGGGGTGGCTGCAGACGTCGCGGACCGGTGAGCCGTCCACGATCTCCAGCCGGTCCATGACCATGTTGTGCAGCCGCAGCAGCAGCACGTGGTCGGCGCCCAGCCGCGCACTGAAGTCGTCGAGGTCGACCGGGAACTCGAAGTCCTGCGGCCCGGTCTTGTTGAAGACCAGGTCGTCGCGCCAGGTGGGGGTGTAGAGGACGACGGTCTGGTCGTCGGTGACGCCCAGGTCGGCCCGGACCGCGGCCCGCACCTCGTCCCGCTGCGGGCTGCTGAGCAGGTCGTTGCGCGGGTAGCCGGTCTCGTGGATCGGCCCGCGGTAGCCGAACGCGCGCCGCAGCCGCTCGGTGCTCGCCGCGTTGGGCGACAGCAGCAGGTCCCAGCGGGCGATGTCGTGCTCGAGGTAGGCCAGCCGGCCCTCCGGCGCCCACCGGACGTCGTTGTGGATCCGCTTGAGCGGCGTGCCGTGCCAGGTCTGCAGGTAGGTGGTGCCCGGCCGCTTCTCCCAGTCCAGCGGGATGTGGTCGTTGGAGATGACCACGTCCGCGCCCTCCAGCGCGGCGATCGACTCGGGGCTGCCGAAGGTCACGGTCGCCACGTCGTCGGGGAACGTGGACCGGGTGTGCGGCGCCGCCAGCCAGGTGTGCTGCGCGTCGACGCCCCGGGCCAGCAGGGCCTCGTACAGGGCCCGCGGGCTGTCGGAGAAGTGGCCCCGGAAGGCCACGTAGACGATGTTCACCGGTCACCTCCCGTGGTGAGCAGGTCGCCGGTCGCCGACCGGCGGCTGAGGGTGGGCAGGAGCAGGTCGGCCAGCTGCTGCCAGGACTCGACGATCGCCACGACGCCGGCGTCGCGCAGGGCGCCAGCCCGGTCGGCCCGCTCGGCCTCGGGCACGAACAGCAGGTTGCCGACGGTGGGACACCCGGCGCGGACGGCGGACAGCGCGCCCGGCACGGAGTCCTCGACGGCGAGACCGGCCTCCGGCGCGATGCCCAGCCGCTCGCAGGCGTGCAGGTAGACCGCGGGATCGGGCTTGCTCGTGGGGGCCGGCAGCGAGTCCTCCGCGCTGAACCGGACCGCGGGCGGGATGAGCTCGTCCAGGCCGGTGGCGGTGAAGCAGGCGGCCAGCCGGGTGAGCGCACTGGAGCTGACCGCGGCCAGGCGCAGGTGCCCCGACAGCGCGGTGAGCGCGTCGGTCGTCTCCGGGTGGGGGGTGAGGGTCGCCCCGAGGTGGGCGGTGACCGCCCGCTTCTCCTCGGCCACCCACGGCTCCACGTCGACCTCGGGGCGGCCGGCCTCCTCCGCCAGCCGGCGCGACGTCGTCCGGAAGTTCATGCCCGTGGTGGCCCGGCGCAGCTCCTCGGCGGTGAACCGGAGGTCCACCCCCAGCGAGTCGAGGAAGCGGTTGGTGACCTCCGCGGAGGCGACGAACGCCGGTTCCTCGGAGGGGAACAGGTTGCCGTCGGCGTCGCAGAGCAGGGCCTCGAGACGGGCGACGAGCGTCTCGGGGAGGGCGGGCATCGGGGGAGTCCTCCCGGGGGTCATCGGGGCAGGGTGAGGGCCGGGCCGGTGTCGGCCAGGGCGGCGGCGACGGTCACCCGGACGCCGAGCCGGTCGAGGCGCTCCAGCGTGCGCTGCAGGTCGGCGACGAAGTCCGGCAGGTCACCGAGGTCGCCGAACACCGGCCGCAGCGACAGCAGCGGCCGCGGGTCTGTGCCGCCGGCCAGCGCCAGGGCCTGGAGCTCCTCGCCGCGCGGGTCCTCGATCGGCAGCGGCCGGCCGTCGGGGCCGGTGCCGCGCAGGTACCGGCACCAGCCGGCGACGGCCAGGGTGAGCAGCGCCGCCGGCCGCCGCTCGGCCAGCGCCCGGTGCAGCGAGGGCAGCAGGTGGTGCGGCAGCTTCGTCGAGCCGCGCCGGCACAGCCGGGGCAGCCCGTCGGCGATGGCCGGGTTGGCGAAGCGCTGCACCAGGGTGCGCTTGTACTCGGCGAGGTCGACCCCGTCGGGCTGGGGGAGCAGGGGGGTGACCTCGTCGTCCATGAGCCGGGTCACGTACTCGGCGAAGACGGGGTCGGCCATCAGCTCGTCCATGCGGGCGTGGCCGGCCAGCGACCCGAGGTAGCCCAGTGCCGAGTGGCCGGCGTTGAGCAGCCGGGTCTTCATCAGCTCGTAGTCGCCGACGTCCGGGACGAACCGGACGCCGACCTCGTCCAGCGGCGGGCGGCCGTAGCTGAAGGTGTCCTCGATGAACCACTGCGAGAACGGCTCGGTGATGACCGGCCAGCGGTCGTCGACGCCGTAGCGCTCGGCGACCGCGGCCCGCTCCTCGGCGGCGGTCTGCGGGGTGATCCGGTCGACCATGCTGCTGGGGAAGGCCACCCGGTCGGTGATCCACCGCGCCAGCACCTCGTCGCGCAGTCGGGCCAGGCCCACCACGGCCGTGCGGGTGACGTCGCCGTTGCGGTGCAGGTTGTCGCAGGAGACGACGGTGAACGGCGGCGTCCCGGCCCGGCGGCGGCGGTCGAGGGCCTCCACGAGGTAGCCGAACACCGTGGTGGGTTCGTGTGGCCGCGCCCGGTCGCGGCGGATGTCGGGCTCGTCGGGGTCGAACTCGCCGGTGTTCGGGTCGAGCGGGTACCCGGCGCTGGTGATGGTGAGGGTCACCATGCGGGTGTGCGGGTCGGCGAGCCGGTCCAGGACCGCCGCGGGCGCGTCCGGGGCGAAGAGGTAGTCGACCATCACCCCGACGACGCGGGCGCGCTCACCGTCGGGGCTGCGCTCGACGACGGTGTAGAGGTGGTCCTGCGGGGCGAGGGCCTCGTGCATGGTGCGGTGGCGCAGGCCGACGCCCACGACGCCCCAGTCGTCGGAGATCCGCCGTTCGGCCAGTTCGTCGAAGTAGATGAGCTGGTGCGCGCGGGAGAAGCCCCCGACGCTGAGGTGCACCACGGCCGGCGTCAGCGACGTCCGGTCGTAGGTCGGCACGGTGAGCCGGGCGCCGTGGCTGTGCAGGGTCTCCTGCGTCAGAGGCCGGATCTCCGGGCGGGCGCCGGTCAGCAGCGAGGTGGTCGCCCCCTCCGAGAGGGCCGCTGCTGGTGGCTCCGGCATGCGCTCCGGCCTCGTCATGCAGCATCAGCCTCTCTCGTCCAGGTGGTGCGTTCGCCCCCTTCGCGCAGTCCGGTGCCGTCGTCCCATCGAAGGGCAACGGCTGGTGCGGCGTCGATCATCAGTACACGGAGAGCACCGATCGTGGCGAATCGGGCCTCGTGCGAGGGACACCGCGGCGGACGAGTGGGGACGTCCAGGCGCGGTGGTTTCACGCCGGGAGACGGGACTAGCCGGAACGGGCGGGTTCCAAACCGGACGCTGATCACACGGTCGCGTGACGCGTGGGGAGTGTGAGGCACGGAACACGGCGTGTCCCGGACGGCGCGCCGACCAGAGGGTCACGAATGCGTCACGGAGTGTTTGTATCGAGGCAACCCCTCCGGCCCGGCGACGGGCGTTCTTCCCCCACGAGACGGGTAGGTGCATGGCTGGTCGACGTCGCGCCACGACCACCGGCGACCGGTCGGTCGCCCGCAGGTCCGAGGCCCCCGACGGGGCGGCACGGCGCACCCGCGGACCCCGCCGGGGCCCGCTGCTGCTCGCCGCGGTCGTCGCCGGCGGGGTGATCGCCGGCGTCACGGGGGTCGCCGGTGTGCCGGACGCCGCGGCCGAGCCGACGTCGGTGCTCGCCGCGCAGCAGGAGCTGGTCACCGCCGACGAGGACCTCGAGCTCCTCCCGCAGGCGTCGATCTCCGTCGCCGAGGCCGAGGCGCGCCTGAAGGAGGTGGCCGCCTCCCGCGCGGCGCGGGCGGCTGCCGAGGCCGCGGCCGCGGAGGCCGCGCGCGAGGCGGCCCGGCCCAAGGCGGTCCTGCCGGTCGCCGGTGCCCGCCTGAGCAGCACGTTCGCCGCCCGCTGGGGCACCTTCCACTACGGCATCGACCTCGCCGCCCCGATGCGCACCCCGGAGTACGCGGCCATGGACGGCGTCGTGCTGCGGGCCGGGGCGGCCAGCGGGTTCGGCCTGGCGGTCTACGTCCTCCACGAGAACGGCGACGTGACCGTGTACGGCCACATGGACGAGATCCTCGTCGAGCCCGGCCAGTTCGTGGAGGCGGGGGAGACCATCGCGCTCCTCGGCAACCGCGGGCAGTCCACCGGCCCGCACCTGCACTTCGAGGTGCACCAGGGCGGCATCGACGGCAAGCGGATCGACCCGCTCCCGTGGCTGGAGGAGCGCGGCGTCGAGGTGTGACCGCCGCGTGGTGGGATGCGGGGGTGGCGGCCGAGGACGCGAACCGGCGGCTGCTGCGGGCCCGGGACGCGATGGACCGTGCCTACGCCGAACCCCTCGACGTCCCCACGCTGGCGCGGATCGCGCACGTGTCCGAGGCGCACTTCATCCGGACCTTCCGCGCCACGTTCGGCGAGACGCCCAACCGGTACCTGCAGCGGCGGCGGGTGGAGCGGGCGATGTTCCTGCTGCGCTCCACCGACCGCAGCGTGACCGACATCTGCATGGACGTCGGGTTCAGCAGCCTGGGGACGTTCAGCCGGGTGTTCCGGGACGTCGTCGGCGAGCCGCCGTCGGTGTACCGGCGGCGGGGGCCGTTGCCGGCCGTGCCGTCCTGCTTCGCGATGGCGTGGCTGCGGCCGAGCAGTTTCGGAGAAGCGCCGGGCACGTGATCGTCCCTAGCGTCGTCCCCATGCTGACCGCGATCACCATCACCCAGATCTACGTCCCCGACCAGGACGCCGCGCTCGACTTCTACGTCGGCAAGCTCGGCTTCGAGGTCCAGGCCGACATGGACTTCGGCCCCATGCGCTGGCTCACCGTGAACCTGCCGGGCCAGCCCGACCGCGCCGTCCTGCTGGAGCGGCCCGGACCGCCGTCGATGAGCGAGGAGACCGCCGCGCAGGTGCGCGACGCCGTCAGCAAGGGCGTCGCCGGCGGCCACCTCTTCTTCGCCTGCGACGACGCGCACAAGACCCACGCCGAGCTCAAGGCGAAGGGCGTGGAGATCACCGAGGAGCCGGTCGACCAGCCCTACGGCATCGACTTCGGCCTGCGCGACCCGTTCGGCAACCACATCCGCATCGCCCAGGTGAAGCAGGGCTGACCCGCCCCGACCCCCTGCGTCGGAGCGTCGACGCAGCCCTGTACAGTTGTCGACGGCTCGGGGGACAGCGACCGGGCCAGGCAAGGGGCTGTGGCGCAGCTGGTAGCGCACCACACTGGCAGTGTGGGGGTCAGGGGTTCGAGTCCCCTCAGCTCCACCCCGATCGACTCAGGCCGTTCCTCCTCCGGAGGGGCGGCCTGAGTCGTCTCCGGCATCTCCCCGACGTCCCCGGCCGGTGCCGTCGGGTCCGGGGCTCTCAGCCAGGGCCAGCGCCGTCTGAGGAAGCCGACGAACTCCTCGGGTCGCTCCCAGGCGGCGAAGTGGCCACCGGCCGTGCCCTGCTCCCGGACCTGGAGCTCGAAGAGCCGCTCGGCGACCGATCGTGGGGCGTGGACGGTGTCGTGGGGGAGCACGCTGACCACCGTCGGGACGGCGATCCGCTCGAGTGGCGGGCTGGGCTTCGCGCAGGGAGCGAACGACGTCCCGATCGTCCCGGACACCCGGTAGGCGGTGGTCCAGGTGAGCAGCTGGTCGCGGGGGAAGACGGACTCGACGGCACCTGCCGCGCCCGGCGACCCCGAGGCGTCGACGCCCCGGGCCTGGCGACCGGTACGCCGTCGACCCCGGTGCCCCCGATGGGGGAGGAGGCCGCGCCCGGTCTCAAGCGGCGGGCGAGGCGGGCCGTTGACCCGTTCGTGAGAGAGCGATGTCGCGTGTGGCGGACGACTCCGTGGAGTCCGGCCGGGCGCGCTCGTGCCCTGCTGGTGGTGGCCGGCCTGGTCGTGGCCTCCACCGTCCCCCTGCTCACTCCCTCACCGGGTGAACGGCTGGCCCTGCTGACCCTGTCGCTGACCATGTTCGCGCTGGTCCTGGCGAGCACGCTGCTCCCGTGGCGACGCTGGTCGCCGTGGGCCCTGCTGTTCTTCCCCTACTCCGCGATGGCCGGCGGTGCCGCTCTCGGGTACATCGACGGCCGCTTCGGGGCGTCCTACGTCGGCCTGCACACCCTGTGCTTCATCTGGGCAGGGCTCTACGGGCGCCCGCTCGCGAGTCTGGCGCTGTTGCCCGTGGCCGTCCCGACCTGGCTCGTCGCCCTGGACGGCTGGTCGCCCATCACCGGTGTGCGGATGCTCATCAGCGTGCTGCTGTGGTTGGTGGTGGCCGAGGTCCTGGCGGCCCTCACGCGCCGGAACGACCGGGTCGTCGCGCTGCTCGAGCGGGCCGCCCGGACCGACAGCCTGACGACCGTGGGCAACCGCGCCGGCCTGCGGGAGCGGCTGTCCTCCGTGCCGGACGGCGATGCCGTGGTCATGCTCGACCTCGACCACTTCAAGGCGATCAACGACGAACTGGGACACGCCGTCGGCGACCGGATCCTCAGCGACTTCGGTGCGACGCTGCGGACCTGCGTCCGTGCCGAGGACTTCGTGGCGCGCTATGGCGGCGAGGAGTTCGTGATCATCCTGAGCGGCGCGTCCGCCACCGAACCGGCCGTCGTCACCGCACGCATCCGCCGGCAGTGGGAGCTGCTCCACCCGCTGGTCACGTTCTCCGCCGGCATCGCCCGGCACCGTGCCGACCGCCGTGTCGACGCCAGCCTGGACGCCGCCGACCGAGCGCTCTACCAGGCCAAGGAGGCCGGGCGGGACCAGGACCGGTTCGAGCGGTCACCGGAGATCGCCGGCGAACCGTCGAGCCGGGCCCTCCTCCGGGCCTGACGGTAGGACCCCCGACTCGTCTCCGGTGCCGCGGCGGAGGGCTCAGGGCTCGATCAGGCCGGTGCGGATGGCGTAGCGGGTGAGCTGGGTCCGGTCCCGGATCTCCAGCTTCTGCAGGACGTTGGCCCGGTGCCGCTCGACGGTCTTGACGCTGATCACGAGCAGGGCGGCGATCTCCTGCGAGGAGCGGCCCTCGGCGATGAGCTTGACGACCTCCGTCTCCGGGGCCGACAGGATGCTGCCGGGCAGGCGTTCCCCGCGCCGGGCCCGCTGCAGGTACTCGCGCATCAGCGCGGTCAGGGCGGCCGGGTAGATGAACGGCTCCTCGCGGACCACCGCGCGGCACGCCTCGACCAGGTCCCGGTCGGCGACCGACTTGAGCACGTACCCGGAGGCCCCGGCTCGCAGCGCCTCGAAGAAGTACTGGTCGTTGTCGTACATCGACAGCAGCAGGATCCGCGTCCCCGGGGACCGGCGGGACAGCTCCCGGGCGGCCTGGAGGCCGGTGAGCCGGGGCATGGCGACGTCGAGGACGGCGAGGTCGACGGCGTGCACGCGGGCGAGGGCGAGCGCCTCCGCGCCGTCGCCGGCCTCCGCCACGACGCTGAGGTCGGGCTCGTTGTCGAGGATGAGCCGGACGCCGCGGCGGACCAGCGCGTGGTCGTCGGCCAGCAGGATCCGGGTGGGCGCGGCGTCGGTCACCGGCGGTCCTCCGGTCCGGGCACCGGCACGAGCAGCCGCAGCTCGGTCCCGCCCTCCTGGTGGGGACCGATGGTGAGCGTGGCGGCGACGAGCACCGCCCGCTCGCGCATGCCGCGGATCCCGGCCCCCTCGCGGACGTCGCCGAGCCCGCGGCCGTCGTCGACGATCCGCAGCTGCACGGCGTCCCCGGCGAACGTCGGCGCCAGGTCCACGCACACCCGGCAGGCTCCGGCGTGCCGGGCGACGTTGGTCAGCGCCTCCTGCGCGACCCGGTAGACGACCAGCTCGGCGTCCGGGCCGAGCGGCGGGAGGTCGGGGGAGAGCCGCCGGCACACGTCCGCCCCGGTGAGCGCGGCGTGCTCGGTCACCAGCGACGTCAGCGCGCTGACCAGCCCCAGGTCGTCGAGCACACCCGGTCGCAGCCGCCGGACGACCTGCCGCACCTCGTCCAGGCCCGCCCGCGCGGTCTCCTGCGCCAGGAGGACCTCCTGCGCCAGGTCGGCCGGCGCCCGGTCGGCCACCCGCCGCAGGCCCAGGAGGACGGCGGTCAGGCTCTGCCCGACCTCGTCGTGCAGCTCCTGGGCGACCCGCCGGCGCTCGGCCTCCTGGGCGGCCAGGGCCTGCCCGCTCGCGGCGGCGCGCTCGGCCTCGAGCCGGTCGAGCATGGCGTTGAAGCTCCCGATCAGCTCCGCGACCGGGCCGCTGCCCTCCTCGGGCAGCCGCTGTCCCGGGCGGAGCAGGTCCACGCCCTCCATCAGCCGCCGGAGCCGGTCCAGCGGCCCCAGCATCGTGCGGATCAGCACGCCGTTGGCCGCCAGGATCACCGTCAACCCGACGGCGAGCACCACCGCCTCGCGGGCCAGCACCGGCGCCGAGACAGTGGCCGGGGACGCCGCCAGCACGGCCGTGCCGACGGCGAACACGGCGCCGTTGACCAGGCAGACCCGCCAGAACAGCGGCAGCCCGCGATCGGCCCCGAGCGGTGCCCCCTGTGCCATCCGCCGCTCCCACCGCCGTCGTCCGGACCCGCCGCGTCGAGCGTCGGACACTCAGGCCCCGTCGGCCAAGGACCCGTGCAGAAGATGGGGCCCAGCACCCATGCCCCCCCGTCGGCGAATGGGTGCTGGCACGGATACCGCCCCCGCCGGCCGGCCGGTGAGGATCGGGCGCGGGCCGACGGCCGGCAGGTGGGGGAGGACGTCCACGAGGGGGCCGGGTGCACCACGTCGCTGAGGCACTCCTGGCCCTCGGCGGCGCCTTCCTCGTCTGCGGGCTGGTCGCGCGGGCCGGTGTGCCGATCGGGCTGCCGACCATCCCGCTGTTCATGCTCGCCGGGGTGCTGCTGGGACCGCACACGCCCGGGTTCGTCCTGGTCGGCGACCCGGGCGAGCTCGAGCTCGTCGCCCGCCTCGGGCTGGTCTTCCTCCTCTTCTACCTCGGGCTGGAGTTCTCCCTCGGCCAGCTGACCTCGGGCGGACGGCGGCTGGCGGCGGCCGCCGGGGTCTACCTGTGCCTGAACACCGGCGGCGGGCTGGCACTGGGCTTCGCGCTGGGCTGGGGGACGGCGGAGGCCTTCATCGTCGCCGGCATCGTGGGCATCTCGTCGTCGGCGATCGTGACCAAGCTGCTCGTGGAGACCCGGCGGCTCGGCAACCCGGAGACCCGCGTCATCCTCGGGATCGTCGTCATCGAGGACCTCTTCCTCGCCCTCTACCTCGCCCTCCTCCAGCCGGTGCTGGGCGGCGCCGAGGGCCTGCTCGACGCCGTCGTCGGCACGGCCGTCGCCTTCGCGTTCCTGCTGGTCCTCTCCCTGGTGGCCCGGTACGGCACGCGGGTGGTCAGCGGGCTCATGCGGACCAAGGACGAGGAGATCGTCGTCGTCCTCGCCCTGGGACTGGCGGTCACCACGGCCGGCGCCGGCGAGCACCTGGGGGTCTCCGACGCCATCGGCGCGTTCATGATCGGCCTGATCCTGGCGTCCACCCCGGCCGCGGCGCGGTTGCGCCAGCTGACCCACCCGCTGCGCGACGGCTTCGGCGCGATCTTCTTCTTCCACTTCGGCCTGACCATCGACGTCGGGGACGTCGTGGCCGTGCTGCCGCAGATCCTCGTCGCCGTCGGGACGACGGTCCTGCTCGCCGTCGTGGCCGGCGTCGTCGCCGCCCGCCTGCACGGGCTGGACCGCACGGGAGCCGCGAACATCGGCCTGACCGTGCTCACCCGCGGCGAGTTCTCGCTGGTCCTGGCGTCGCTGGCGCTGGCGGCCGGGCTCGACCCGCGGCTCGGCTCGTTCGCCGCCGGCTACGTCCTCGTCCTCGCCGTCCTCGGCCCGATCGCGGTCTACTCCTCGCCGCGCCTGGCCGTCCTCATCCCGCGCCGCCTGGTGCCCGGTCCCGCGACGAGGGTGCGGTCCGACGGCGTGCCGCTGGACCTGGACGTGGGCACCTCGTCGCTGCACGAGCTGGGCACGGACCTCCTGCAGGTCCGCGTGCTGCCCGGGTCCCGCCTGCACGGGGTCCACGTGAACGAGCTGCGGCTGCCGGAGGGCGCGACGCCCGGGCTGCTGGCCAGGGACGGCGCGACGTTCGCCGTCGCACCGCACACCCGCCTGCAGACCGACGACGTCCTCCTGGTGTTCACCGACCCGGCCGAACGGCACGCCACCGAGAAGCGGATCCTGGCGGTGCACCGCAGCGGCCGGCTGGCGCACTGGCTGGGCGACACCGGCTCGTGAGCGGTCAGCCGGTGCGTTCCCCCGGCACCAGGTGCAGCCCGGGGCGGATCCCCGGAGGGTGCAGCAGCTCCCGGTCGGCCGGGGCGTCGTCGTCCGCCGTCCGGTCGGCGTCCAGGCGCAGGCAGAGCAGCACGACGTCGTCCTGCAGCCGCCGGCCGGCGGTCAGCTCGGCCATGACGACGTCCCGCCAGACCGCCGGGTCGTCGGCGTCGATCTCCTCGGCGACGGCCGACAGCAGGCCCATGCCGGCGTCGAGGTCGCTGTCCCGGCGCTCGACGAGGCCGTCGGAGTACCAGAGCAGCACCGAGCCGGGCGGGACGGCGAGCTCGGCCTCGGCGCGGGGCTTGTCGGTGACGGCGAGCGGGGTGGAGCGGCCGCCCTGCAGGTATCGGGCCCGGCCGTCGGTGACCAGCAGCGGGGGAGGGTGGCCCGCGCAGGCGTAGCGCAGGACGCACGTCGTGGGGTCGTACTCCCCGTAGGCGAGGGTGGCGAAGGCCGCCCCGGGGATGCTCGGGCAGGCCTCGTCCAGCGCCTCGAGCACCTGCCGCGGTCCGGCGTGCCGGCCGCCGGCGATGACCCGCAGCGCCGAGTGCAACCGGCCCATCGCGGCCGCGGCGGGCAGGTCGTGCCCGACGATGTCCCCGACGACGATGGCGGCGCGCCCGCCGGGCAGGGGGAAGACGTCGTACCAGTCGCCGCCGATGTCGTGCTCCTGGTCGGCCGGCCGGTAGCAGCCGGCGACGGCCACCCCGGGCAGGTGGTCGGGCAGCACCGGGAGGAAGGCCTGCTGCAGCTGGTGGGCGGCCTCGTGCTCCTGCTCGTAGAGCCGCGCCCGGAGGAGCGCCTGGGCCATCAGCTCGGCGAGGGTGCTCGCGACGGCGGCGACCTCGGCGTCGCCGGCGGCGTCCGAGCCGAACCCGAAGCCGAGCGCGCCGACGGTCACCTCGCCGATCCGGGCCGGCACGGCCAGCGCGCTGCGGCTGTCGTCGGGCGGTTCGCCGGCCAGGCCGGCCGGGAAGGTGGCGTGCAGCGCCGGGAACTGCGCCCGGACCTGCCGGCCGGAGCCGACGGCGACGGCGAGGAGGGCGGGGGCGTCCAGCGGGAGGTCCCGCTCCACCGGTGCGGAGTCGTCGGGCACGGTGCGCCAGGTGCGCAACCGGGAGCCGTCCGGGGTGAGGACGCCGACCACGCCCTGGTCGGCGACCAGGCCGATGCCGCGCCGGACGAGCACCTGGGCGATCGCGTCCGACGTGGCCGCGTTGGCCAGCCCCGCCGTCACCTCCTGCAGGGCCTCCACCCGGCGGCGCACCGCCCGGTCCCGCTCGGAGACGGTCCGGGCCCGCTGCCGCTCCTCGATCTCGACGGCCAGCAGCCAGGCGGTCAGGACGGCGACGGCGAGGAACAGCTGCAGGCTGGCGATCTCCAGGTTGGGGACCCCGGCCAGGATCGCCCAGGGGCCCCGGCCCGCGGCGGTCACCACGTTCGCGGCCAGGGTCACGGCCAACCCGGCGGCGGTCACCATGGGGACGCCGTACACGAACGCGTAGGCGATCAGCAGCGGGACGGTGGCGTAGCTCAGCGGCACCACCACCGGCCAGAACGCCAGCACGGTGACCCCGGCGGCCAGGGTCACCAGCAGGACCCGCCGGACCGTCGTCCCGAGCGTGGGCCAGGCGCCGTCCGTGCGCCAGGTGAGCACCGTGCCGGCCACGGTGAGGACGCCCAGGCCGTCGCCGGCCCAGAACGGGAAGAAGGCGTCGAACCAGTCCCGGCCCATCGCCAGGTGGTTGGTGGTCGCGCCGATCAGCGCACCCACGAACGGTCCGGCGAGCACACCGCAGCCGATGAACGCGCCGAGGTCGCGACGCCGCCGGAGGTCGATCCGCTGGACGAACCGGCGCAGCAGCAGGGCGCCCACCAGGGGCTCGGCGACGTTGGCCAGCACGAAGCCGGCCACCGACGGGGCGGGCAGCCCGAAGTACAGGTCGACGGCGGCCTCGACGACGGCCGCGGTGCCGAGCACCCACGGCCACCGGCGCGGTGCGGTGAGGACCAGCGCCGAGAACGTGACCCCGGCGGGCGGGAAGAACACCGCGCCGATGGCCGAGGCCTCGAAGAGCGCGAAGGACACCGCCGATCCGGCGGCGTAGGCGGTGCCCACGACGAGCACGAGCCGCCACGGAGGCTGGGGAGAGCGCTGCCGGCTCGTCATCGAGCGCTCCGCGGATCGAGACCTCGCAACGTCGTCACGGGCTCTCGTGACCGCCACATCATGGCGTGCTCCGCGGTCGCCGTCACCCCCGCTGCCGGGTGCGGTCCGTGGTCCGGCGTCGTCCCCGTGCCCGGCGTCGTCCCGGTGTCCGGCGTCGTCCCGCCTTCTTGCGGGAGCCTTGCGACGCGGCGGTGGAGGTCGTGCGGGGCGCGCCCGAGACTGGGCGTCGTCCGGCGGAGGGTCCGTCGGACGCAGACCGGGGAGTGGCAGCGTGGCGGCGTCGACCGTTGAGTGCGTGACCTGGGTGTCCTCGGCCATCGCGCTGCCCTATCCCGACCGGCGCAGCGCCCTCGTCGGCCTGCGGGCGGAGATCGACCACGAGGTCGCGCGCGGCGACGTGGGGAAGCCGGACTGGTCCACCGCGGTGCTCGTCGGGCCGGTCCCCCTGCACGAGGGCGAGGGGCAGCGGTGGTTCGACTACGTGCTGTCGGTCGCCTGCCGACGGGGCGCAGCGGCTACGGGAGACGGACCGGGATGACCGGGCCGGGCGCGTGGGCCTCCGGTGCGACGGCGGAGCGGCCCAGCCCCAGCGGGTCGGGGTCCTCGCCGCGGTCGAGGACGTAGCAGGCCGCGATGACGCCGGCGCGGTCGTCGCGGATCTTCTCGATGATCTCGTCGATCGTCTCGACGACGCAGTACCGCGCGCCGTCGGTCAGGAAGACGACGGTGTCGGGAGTCGTCTCGACGCGCTCGATGGCGTCGGGGTCGAGGCGGCAGTAGTCGCCGCTGCGGCGGATGAGGCCGATCATGGCGGTCCTCCTGCTCGGCGGGGCATCGGGTCCCGGCGGCGGTCCCTGGGTGTCGGGCAGCCTCACCTTCGGCGGGTGGGTGCTCGCCCTTGAGTCCGGTGGTGGGAGCCGCCCCCATGGGGTGAGCGTTCCCGCGGGAACGTGGGGCGGGTCGGGCTCGCGCTGTCGGCCGGCGGCCCTCCGGCTCCTACGCCGCGGCCGGGCGTTCCCGCGGGAACGCTTCAGCGCCGTGACCTGCAATATTGTCACTCCCCGCTCCTAGTCTTCGAACATGCGTACGAATGAGGGGCCTGCGCCCGCCGGAACCGACCCCGCCGGAACCGACTTGGCGGAACTGGCCCGGCGGATCACGTCCGGCGCGGTGCGGCTGGCCGCGGCCACCGCGGCGTGGCTGACGCTGGTCGCCGAGTTCGACCGCCGAGAGGGCTGGGGCGCCTACGGCATCCGCTCGTGTGCCCACTGGCTGGCGTGGCAGTGCGGCATGTCGCCGGGAACGGCGCGCGAGCACGTCCGGGTGGCCCGGGCCCTGGTCGTGCTGCCCCGGATCGGTGCCGCCTTCGCGGCCGGCCGGCTGTGCTACTCCAAGGTCCGCGCTCTGACCCGCGTCGCCGAGCCGGACACCGAGGCCGAGCTGCTGGAGTTCGCGCTGGAGGCCACCGCCTCGCAGACCGAACGCGTCGTGCGCCAGTGGCGGCGTGCGGACGCCGCCGACCGGGACCGGGTCGCCGCCAGGCGGCAGTTCGAGTACTGGTGGGACGACGACGGCATGCTCACCGTCCACCTGCGCCTGGACGCCGAGCAGGGGGCCCGGTTCCTCGCCGGGGTGGACTCGCTGGCAGAACGCGCTGCCCGGCGGGACCGCGCCCAGGCCAAGCGGGCGGCAGCCGCCGGTGCTCCGGCCGGGCCCGTCGCTGCGCCGGCCTCGACCGCGCCGGAACGCGTCGACGACACCGACGAGGTCGCCATGGCCCGTGAGCGCACCACCGTGCGCCGGTGTGCCGCACTCGCCCAGCTCGCCGACGCCGCGGCCGACGCCGACCGCCGGGCCGGTGACCCACCGCGGCGGGAGGTCGTCGTGCACGTCGACGCAGCCGTCGTCGCCGACGACGCCGCCGCGGGCCGGGCCTTCCTCGAGGGTGGCCCTGCCCTGCACGCCACGGACGTGCGCCGGATGCTGTGCGAGGCCACCGTCGTGACGATGCTCTCCGCGGGGCGGGAGCCGCTGGCCGTGGGCCGGGGTCGGCGCCTGGCGACCCGCGCCCAGCGACGCGCCCTGCTCCGGCGTGACGGCGGATGCGCCCGGCCCGGCTGCCCCGAGGTGCGGATCGAGCGGCTGCACGCCCACCACCTGCGGCACTGGATCTTCGGCGGGCGCACCGACGTGGACAACATGGTGCTGCTCTGCGACGCCGACCACGGCCTGGTCCACGACCTGGACCTGGTCATGACCCGGCGTCACGGCGAGCTGGTCGTCACCACTCCTGACGGCCGCCGGGTGTGGGGTGTCGCCGATGCCGCGTTCGACGCCGGCCTGGCGGGTCTGTCGGACCCGTCCGGGCTGTCCCGTCCGTTGCGTGTGCCGGCCGAGCCTGGCCCGGCCGCACCGGAGGGCGCTCGGCGTTCCGGCGGTGCGGGCGCCGCGGAACGGTTCGTCGGGATCCACCCGATCGACCAGCAGGCCGGACGCCGCCCGCAGACTGCACCCGCCCGCCTCCGTGGCGTCGAGGGGCCCGGCTCACCTGGTCCGGACGAGCCCCCCGCGGCAGCCGGCGGCAGCGCGACGGTGACCGAGCTGCTCTTCCCCGACGGTGCGCCCGACCTGCCCGACGCGCTGCGCGTCAACGGCGAGCGGATCGACCTCGGCTACGTGGTCAGCGTCCTCATGGGACACCGCGACTTCGTCCGCCGGCTCGCAGCGGAGGCCGACGCGGCGGCGTGAGGACGACGGTGGGGTCGCGTTCCCGCGGGAACCCGACGGCAGCAGCCGGTGGGGTCCCGGAAGTGCGGCCCGGACCGGGTCGGGGGCGGTCGCGGCCGAAGGGAGCTGACCCGGGCGGTTCACCGAGAGGATGCTGACCATGCCCGTTCCGTCGGAGGTGAGCAGACCGTGACCGCACCGTCGGAACGGATGACCTGGGCCGCGGAGGTGGTCGCCGCCGAGCCGGGGGAGCGGGTGCTCGAGGTGGGCTGCGGGCCCGGCGCCCTCGTCGCGCTGCTCGCCGACCGCGGGGCCGAGGTGGTCGGGATCGACCGGTCGGCGGCCGTGGTCGCCTCGGCCGTCCGGCGCAACCGCGTCGCGGTCGAGGCCGGCCGGGTCCAGCTGCTGACCGCACCACTGGTCGACGCCGACCTCGGCCGCAGGGGGTCCTTCGACGTCGTGGTCGCGTTCGACGTCCGGGCCTTCTGGGACTCCGGCGCCGCGGCGACCTGGGCCGTCGTCGACCGCGCGCTGGCCACTCCGGGACGGGTCGTCGTGGCCTTCTCGGTCATGCGGCCGGGTGCCGAGGTCGCCGTCGTGGACGCGGTCGCCGAGCACGCCGCCCGGCGGGGCCTCGTGGTCGACGGCGTCTCCCGGCGTCCCGCCACGCCGATCGGGTCGGTCGCCGTCCGGTTGCTGCGGCGCGTCAGCGCGGGCTGAGCGAAGGCTCCCGCGTCGCCAGGCGGGACGCCTGCCCGAGCGGGGAGCCCCGGCCCGTACGGGCCCTCCTCCCTTCGGGGGAGCCCTGGCCCCATCGCTCAAGGCACCCGCAGGCACCGCCGATCACCCGCTCAGGTGACGGGAGCTCCGTCGCCGGGTCCCACCAGCGCGAGCGGATGGAGGAAGGTCGTGACCGAGCAGTCCGTGCTCGTCGTGGAGGACACCGAGGAGATCCGGGAACTGGTCTGCACGGTCCTGCGCCGCGCGGGGATGGACGTCCGTGCGGTCGCGTCCGGAGCCGAGGCGCTGGCCGAGGTCCGGCGCGCGGCGCCCGACGTCGTCGTCCTGGATCTGGGCCTCCCCGACGCGGACGGCACCGAGGTGTGCCGGCAGATCCGCGCCGAGAGCGAGTGCTACGTCCTCATGCTCACCGCGCGCGCCGAGGAGGTAGACCTGCTGATCGGCCTGGCCGTCGGCGCCGACGGGTACATGGCCAAGCCGTTCTCCCCGCGCGAGCTGGTCGCCCGCGTGCAGGCGATGCTGCGCCGGCCGCGCGTGCCGGCACCGCGCCCGGCGCCGGTCGAGGAGTCCGTCCTCCGCCTCGCCGAGCTCGAGGTGGACGAGGACAGCCGCGAGGTCCGGGTGGACGGCGCCGTCGTCGACCTGACCCGCACCGAGTTCGACCTGCTCGCCGCCCTCGCCTCCCGACCCGGCCGCGTGCTGCAGCGGGAGACGCTGCTGCGCGAGGTCTGGCAGACCGACTGGGAGGGCAGCGTCCGCCTGGTCGAGGCGCACATGTCCAACCTCCGCCGCAAGCTGCAGGCGGCCGGCCTCAGCTCGCCGGAGATCCGCACCGTCCGCGGGGTGGGCTACCGGCTGGTGGCGTAACCCGTCCTCCGACACGACAGCGGGCCCGGACCTCACCTGAGGTCCGGGCCCGTCGTGTGTCTGCGGTCAGCAGGTGACGACGTTGCTCAGTTCCGAGTTCGCCGTCCAGCCGTAGCTGGTGAGCGTCACCATCGCCAGGCGTGCCTGCAGGTCCACCACGCTGGCGTCGTAGTGCCCGGTCACGGTCGTCGCCGCGGGGCCGGCGTCCTCGAGGGGGTAGACCCAGCCGTTGTTGAGGATCGCGGCCAGCCGGTACCCGGTGACGCCGGGCGTCGCGCTGGGCTTCCACCTGCCGGTGGCGTAGAGGTCGGTGTTCTTGATCGTCCGGGTGGTCGTGTACTCGGTGCTGCTCGTCCACGTCGTCGTCGTGGTGTCGCTCTCGACGTTGCTCTTGCTGGTGGCCGTGGTCCGGGTCTCGCTGTAGCTGGTCCGGGTGGTGTACCCGGTGTACGGGTCCACCCGGTAGGTCTGCTTGATCACGGTCGTCGTCGTGGTGCACGAGGGGTCCACGCGGACGTTGGTCGGCGGCTGCACGGTCCGCGTGCCCAGCGTCGTCGTCACCGCGGTGCTGTCGGCGTACAGGGCCTGGGCCGGCAGTGACGCGCCGACGATCACGGCGACGATGAGGACGAGGAGGACGACAGTGCGGCGGACGGCGCTCACGGCCCCTCCCTCTCTGTCCGGTGCGGGACTCGGTGTCCCGGCGGTCAGGGACGACTCTGCTGTCCGGACCGCACGCGCCGCGCGAGGGAACCGCAAGAGTTCCGCAAGGCCGCGGCTGCGCCGCCCGGTTCAGCAGGTGAGCGTCTTGGAGAGGGCCGAGCTCGCCGTCCATCCGTAGGTGGTCACCGTGTCGATGGTCAGCTGGAGGTTGGTGGACAGGTAGTCGGCGTCGGCGTTGGCGCTCATCGAGGTGGCGTTGGCCGACTGGGCGAAGGTGAAGACGTCCCCGTTGCCGAGGTGGGCGACCATCTGATAGCCGCTGACGTTCGCCGAGGTGCTCGGCTTCCAGCTGGCGGTCGCGTAGAGCTCGGTGTTCTTCGACGTCGTGGTGATCGTGTACTCGTTCCAGCCCGGGCCGTCGGTGCGCGTCGTCGCGGTGCTGTCCACGTTCGTCCTGCTGGTCTGCGTGGTGGTGCTCTGGCTGTAGCCGGTCTGCGTGGACCCGCCCCAGTAGTTGGAGGTGTAGGTCCGCCGGGTCACCACGGTGGTGGTCAGGCAGGAGGTGTCGACCTTGACGCTGGTGGGCGGCTGCACGGTCAGCGTCCCGAGGCTCATCGCCGGCGCGGCGGCGGTGTCGGCGAAGAGGGCCTGGGCCGGCAGCGAGGCGCCGACGACGACGGCGACGGTGAGGACGAGCAGGACCAGGGTGCGGCG
Organism: Geodermatophilus sp. SYSU D00965; assembly: GCF_054050075.1. Classification (NCBI taxonomy): domain Bacteria; kingdom Bacillati; phylum Actinomycetota; class Actinomycetes; order Geodermatophilales; family Geodermatophilaceae; genus Geodermatophilus; species Geodermatophilus sp. SYSU D00965. The sequence goes on from NZ_JBJGYQ010000012.1 coordinate 58,697, forward strand.
GACGGTGGTCACGCGTCGTCCTCCTCGTCGTGGGCGGGGTGCCAGATGGTGAGCAGGAGCCAGCCGGCGAGGAGGGCGGGGGCGCCGTAGACGAGGGCGTGGCTGATCCAGGGGGTGCGCAGGGCGGTGAGCAGGTGGCCGAGTTCGGGGATGACGGCCTGGACCTGGTAGGCGGTGTCGCCCTGGAGGACGGCGGTCCAGGGGTCGGGGGCCTCGTTGGCGTCGCCCTGGGTCTGGACGGTGACGGTGCCGTCGGGGGCGTGGGTGACGTCGGTGACGCGGTGGGTGACGACGCGGTGGTCGTCGATGGGGATGTGGTAGCTGATGATCATGCCCTCGGTGACGTCGGAGACGGCGAGGGGGGTGCTGATGACGACGTCGCCGGGGTCGATGGCCGGGGCCATGGAGCCGGTGAGCATGGTCATGGTGCGGTAGCCGAGCACGTGCGGGCCGATGGCCAGGCCGGCGAAGGCCACGACCGCCACCAGGACCAGCAGCCGGACCAGCCAGCGGCCGGCGAAGGCGGCCACCGGGGCGAGCACGCGGAGGGCGGGCCGGGCCACCGGGGGCAGCGGGCGGGCTGCCCCCGGCACGGCGAGGGGGAGGACGGCGGTCATGGCGGGGCTCTCCGGTCAGCTCGGCGGGACGGCGGTCGGTCGGGTCAGCGCGCGGTGCCGTTGCGCTGCACGCCGGTGAAGGTCAGCGAGAGCGTGTTGCTCAGGCCCTGGAACTGGTTGCCCGCCCCCGTGGGCAGGGAGATGCTCAGGACCAGCTGGTCGGTGCTGCCCGGGGTCAGGCTGGCCGGGCTCTGCAGGGCCTCGTCGGCGCGCAGGACGCCACCCGGGGTGAGGACGTTGCGCGCGGTGCCGCCCGAGCAGGAATAGGTCGGCGCGGTCGAGCTGCCGCCCTGGACCCAGCTCCCGGAGCACGCCTGCAGCGACAGCTGGAGGCCGTTGGTCTTGTCGGTGGTGAGCACGTTGGACGTGCTGGACGTGACCTTCAGCGACACCGAGGACAGCGCCGAGGTGCCGTCGTTCTTGAGGGCCACCAGGCGGTTGACGGAGTCGCCCGGGATGAGGTCGGAGATTGTTGCCGGGATCGCGGTGGCCGGCTGGGTCAGGTCGATCGACACCGTGCCCGTGGCCACCTGCGTCGACACCGGGGTGGTGGAGTCGGTGAAGGTACCGAAGGTGCCCAGGCCGGCGACGGCGGCGGCGGCGCCGATCACGCCGAGGGAACCGACGACCTTGCGGGCGGTGGTGGCGCGGGTCTTGCGGGTCATGGCTGTCGTCTCCTGCTTCCGGCCGGGGCGGGGTGTCCCGGCGACAGGAACGACTCTGGAGGCCGAACCGCAGGCACCCCGCCCGCTTTCCGCAAGAGAGGCGCAAGGCTCCCGCGAGGTCAGGGCGGGAGCCTCGGGCGGTGGTGGGCCGGCGGGCTGCGGGCTGCTCAGGCGCCGGCGACCGAGCGGAGCTCGACGACGAGGTCGTGGGCGAGGACGCCCCGGCGGGCGTCGCGGGCGATCGCCCGGCAGACCGCGGCGACCTCCGGGTGGCCGAGCTGGGCGCTGGTCCCGGCGAGCGTCGTCGACACCTGGGCGAGGGCCGGTGCGTCCCCGGCCCGGGCGCGGTCGGCGATGGCGGTCAGCCGGTCGGGCAGGGCGCTGACGTAGAGCTCCTGCAGCCGGTCCATCACGGCGGCGTCCACGTCCTCGTCGTGCAGGTCGCCGACCTCGGTGACCGGCTGCGGCGCCGCGGCCCGGTCACGGAGCAGGTCCAGCAGGATCTCGGCGCCCACGGGCTTGGGCAGGCAGGCCACGGCCCCGGCGGCGAGCGCGGCGGCCCGCTCCTCCGCGGGGGAGTCGCCGGCGACGACCAGCAGGTGTGCCCGGCTGCCCGCCACGCGCAGGCGGCGGAGCAGGGCGGGGCCCTCGCCGGCCGGGGCCGGCAGGTCGGTGACGACCAGGTCCAGGTCCAGGCGGCGGGCCAGGGTGAGGGCCTCGCGGGTGCCGGGAGCCTCGGAGACGTCCCAGCCGGTCACCCGCAGCAGGCCGGCGACCCGGGCGCGGTCGGTGGCGTCGGCGTCGACCACCAGGGCGGTCGGCCGACGGTGCGGCGAGCTCACGCGTCGTCCTCCTCGTCGCGGGCGGGGTGCCAGATGGTGAGCAGGAGCCAGCCGGCGAGGAGGGCGGGGGCGCCGTAGACGAGGGCGTGGCTGATCCAGGGGGTGCGCAGGGTGGTGAGCAGGTGGCCGAGTTCGGGGATGACGGCCTGGACCTGGTAGGCGGTGTCGCCCTGGAGGACGGCGGTCCAGGGGTCGGGGGCCTCGTTGGCGTCGCCCTGGGTCTGGACGGTGACGGTGCCGTCGGGGGCGTGGGTGACGTCGGTGACGCGGTGGGTGACGACGCGGTGGTCGTCGATGGGGATGTGGTAGCTGATGATCATGCCCTCGGTGACGTCGGAGACGGCGAGGGGGGTGCTGATGACGACGTCGCCGGGGTCGATGGCCGGGGCCATGGAGCCGGTGAGCATGGTCATGGTGCGGTAGCCGAGCACGTGCGGGCCGATGGCCAGGCCGGCGAAGGCCACGACCGCCACCAGGACCAGGGCCCGCACGGACCAGCGGGACACGAACCCCACGGCGGGGCGCAGCCGACCCAGGGTGCGGGCGGCGTCCTCGGCCGGGGACAGCGGGCGGGCTGCCCCCGGCACGGCGAGGGGGAGGACGGCGGTCATGGCGGGGCTCTCCGGTCAGCTCGGCGGGACGGCGGTCGGTCGGGTCAGCGCGCGGTGCCGCCGCGCTGCACGCCGGTGAACGTGAGGCTCAGCGTGCTGCTCTTGGCGGCGAACGCGTTGTCGGCCGTGGTCGGCAGCGAGACGGTGAAGACCAGGTTGTCGACCTTGCCGGGGGTCAGGCTGGCGGGGGTGTCGAGCGTGCGGTTGCTGACCGCCGGCCCCGTGCCCAGCGAACGCTGAGTCCCCGAGCAGGTGTAGGTCGGCGCGTCGGCGGTGCCGCCCTGCGTCCAGGCGACCGAGCACGACTTCAGCTCCAGCTGCAGGCCGTTGACGATGTCGGTGGTGAGCACCGTCGAGGTGGACGAGGTCACGCCCAGGGTGACCGAGGACAGCGGTGCGGTCCCGTCGTTGGACAGGGTGACCGCGCGGGACATGGTGTCCCCGGGCACGAAGTTGGCCGTGGTGGCCGGGATGGCGGCGGCCGGCTGGGCCAGGTTGACGTCCACGGTGCCGGTGGTGACCTGGGTCGAGATCGGGGTGGTGGAGTCGGTGAAGGTACCGAAGGTGCCCAGGCCGGCGACGGCGGCGGCGGCGCCGATCACGCCGAGGGAACCGACGACCTTGCGGGCGGTGGTGGTGCGGGCCTTGCTGCTCATGTCCTGCGTCTCCTGTCGTGGGGACCGGAACGGGTTGTTCCGGCGACAGGGACGACTCTGGAGGCCGAACCGCAGGCCCCCCGCCCGTCATCCGCAAGAGAGCCGCAAGCCTCCCGCGGGATCGCATCCCGGGGAGGCTCGCGAGGGGCGGGGAGGAGGGGGCCCGTCTAGCGCGGCAGGGTGAGCGTGAAGGTCGTGCCCTGCCCCTCGACGCTGGCCACTTCGAGCGTGCCGCCGTGCGCGGTGGTGATCGCCTTGGTGATCGCCAGGCCCAGTCCGACGCCGGGGACCGCGGCCCGCCGGGCGGTGGAGGCGCGGAAGAAGCGGGCGAACAGCTGTGCCTGCTCGCCGGCCGGGATGCCGATGCCGGTGTCGCTGATCGACAGCCGGGCGACGGGGACGGCGTCCGGCCGCGGGTCGCTGCCGACCTCGCCGTCCGCCGTCCGCCAGGCCTCGCGCAGCGTGAGGGTGACCCGGCCGCCGCGCGGGGTGAACTTCACCGCGTTGGAGACCAGGTTGTCGCAGGCCTGGCCGAGCCGGACGGCGTCCCCGCGGACGACCAGGCCGCCCTCGGGCGCGTCCACCACCACGTCGACGTCGGCGCCCGCCGCGGTGACCCGGGCGGTCTCCTCCGCGGCGCGGACGACGGCGGCGAGGTCGACGTCCTCGGGCTGCAGGCTGAACCGGCCGGCGTCGACCTGGGCGGTGAACAGCAGGTCGCCGACCAGCCGCAGCAGGCGCTGGGCGTTGCGCTCCACCGTGGTCAGGTACTGCCGCTGCTCGTCGGTGAGCGGCTGGTCGGGGTCGTCGAGGACCAGCTCCAGGTAGCCGAGGATCGAGCTCAGCGGCGTGCGCAGCTCGTGGCTGATGAGGCTCACGAACTGGTCCTTCATGCGCTCGGTGGCGCGGACCTCGGTCATGTCCGTGCCGACGAAGTTCCAGCCGGCGTGCGCGCCGGTGTCGTCGGTGCGCGGGGTGACCGCCACGGAGACGGTGAGCTCCTCACCGGCGGCGGTCAGGTACGTCCAGTCGCGGACGTCGCTGCCCTGCTGCTGCGCGGTGCGCACCAGCGCGGCCAGCCCACCACCGGCCTCGGCGAGCTCCTCGGGGAGGTGGAACTCGGTGATCCGGCGCCGCCGGACGACGGCGGCCCGGGGGAGGCCCAGCATCCGCTCGGCCCCGGGGTTCCAGACCCGGACGACGCCGTCCACGTCGGTGCCGATGATCGACTGCTCGGTGACCGCGTCGATGACGCTGGTCATCGTCTGCGCCCGCGCCTGCAGCATCCGCGTGGCGACCTCGAGCTCCCCGTCGCGGGTCTGCATCCGGGTGGTCAGGGCCGCGTTCTCCGCGCGCAGGCGCTCGACCTCGGCCTGCAGCGAACGGACGTCGGCGGGCGGCCGTGACGCCTCGGCGGTGGTCATGCGGGCGCTCCGGCGGTCAGGTCCCGGATGCGGGCCACCAGCCCGGCGACCGAGAAGGGCTTGGCGAGGTAGGCGTCGGCGCCGGCGGCCAGCCCGCGGGCGACGTCGTCGGGGGAGGCGCCGGCCGACAGCAGCAGCACCGGGACCGCGGCGGTGCCCGGCTCGGCGCGCAGCGCGGCGCAGACCTCCAGCCCGCTGGCGCCGGGCATCGACACGTCGAGGACGGCGAGGTCCGGGGACTCCGCCCGCACGGCGGTCAGCGCGGCGGTCCCGTCGGCCACGTCGGCGACCACGGTCCCCCCGGCCCGGCGGACGGCCAGGCACACGAGCGCGCGGATGTCGTCCTCGTCGTCGGCCACCAGCACGCGCGGGGCTGCGGTCGGCACGGGCGGGCTCCCTCGCATCCGGCGTCCCGGCGGCTCCGGGCGGTCGTTCCTTCCCGGACGACGTCGGCCTGCCGCAGCCGGTCCTGCAGAGCCCGCGGCCGGCTGCTCACCCCATCAGGGGACCCGAACGCACCGCGCCCCGCCGGGAGATCCCGGCGGGGCGCGGTGGTGGTGGAGCGACGAGTGCCTAGCTGGACGTGTGGCTCTGCACCGTCTGCCGTGACTCCTGGGCCTGGCCCTGGACGTCCTGGGCCGCGGACTGGCCCTCCTCCTTGACCGTCTGGGCGGCGTCCTGCGCGGTGGACTTGACCTCCTGGACGGCCTGCTGCGCGGCCGGCTGGAGCTCCTCCTTGATCTCCTGCGCGACCTGCTTGGCCGGGGCCAGCAGCGCGTCCTTGTTCTCGCGCACCGCGGTCTCGGCCTGCTGTGCCAGCTGCCGCTCCTTCTCGGTGGCGGGCATCAGGCTGGAGACCAGCCAGCCCACACCGAAGGCGATCAGCCCGGCGGCCAGCGGGTTGCCCTGCGTCTGCCGGACGATGGTGTCCGGCGCCTGCTGCACGGCGGTCGCCGCCGAGGAGGCGGCGTCCTGCACGGACTCGGCGGCGCTGCTCGCCTTGTCCTGGATGGTGCCGGCCGCGTTCTGCGCGTGGTACGAGGCCGTCGAGCGGGTGTCGTGCGCGGTGCCCATCACGGAGCTGCGGGCGTTCTGGGCGCTCCCCATCACTCTCTCCTTCGCGCGGGTGATGCGGCCCTTGGCCGCGGTGACCCGCCGGTCCACCACCCGGGCGGGGTTGACCTTCTCGTTGAGGGCGTCGACGTCGTAGCTCAGCTCACGCTGGGTGGCCTCGATCTGCCGACGGATGGCTTCCGGGTCGTTGCTGGTGGTCATGTCCAACTCCGATGTCTGAGAGGGGCCGGGTCAGTTGGGCTTGAGCGCGCCGGGCACCTGCTGGAGGGTGTCGACGGTGCGCTCGGGCTTCGGGTTCACGCGCTTGAGCTGCTTGCGGCCCATCACGAAGGTGACCGCCGCGATGACGCCCCAGATGACCGCCACGATCAGCGCGGCCAGCCCGGCGTCCATCACGTTCTCCAGCGCCCACCACAGGGCGATGGAGAGGAACAGCAGCACCATGTAGCCGGCGAACCCGGCCGCGCCCATGAGGCCCGCGCCCTTGCCGGCCTTGCTCGCCTCGGCCTTGACCTCGGCCTTGGCCAGCTCGAGCTCCTGGCGCATCAGCGTGGAGAGGTCCTTGGCGACCTCGCCCATCAGCTGGCCGACCGAGGTGCCCTCGACGTCCGGACGCCCCTCGGCGGTGGTGGGGGTGCCCATGGCGCCGCTGTGCGCCCCGTAGGTCTGCGCCTGCTCAGGGGAGACGGTGTAGTTGCCCTGGCCGTACCCGCCTTGCGGGTAGTTCTGCTGCGACGGGTCCTGGTAGCCCTGCGGCGACCCGACCGGCGACGCGCCGGAGTAGGGAGTCGTCATCGGTCAGACCCCCCGACCGGGCTGGCGGGCCGGGTCGTCCCAGCCGGACGTCGTCGTCGGCGGGACGGCGGCACCCTCGGGCGGCACCGTGCCGTACGGCGGCGGCGGGACCGGCGTGGTGCCCGTCGTCGGGGCGCCGCTGTAGCCGGCCCCCTCGCCGTAGCCGGTGGTCTCGGTGTACCCGGTCGTCGTGTCGGCGTAGCCGGAGTAGGCCGGCGCCGGGTCGACGTAGTTGGTCTGCGTGTAGCTCACCGTGGCCGCCCGGTGCTGGCCCGTCGCGGACCCCGAGTCGCTGTGGGCGGCCTTGACCCCGCTGGTCAGCCGGCCGGCGACGACGCCGGCGAGGGCGGCGCCGAGCAGGAAGGTGCCCGGCTTGCGGCGGGCGAAGGAGCGGATCTCGTCGAGCAGGTCGGCGGGCTCGCGGTTCTGCAGCCAGCTCGCGAACTCCTCGACCTTCGCGGTGCCCTGCTCCACCAGGTCACGGGCGGGCCCGGACGGTGCGCCGGTGCCGTCGACCATCCCGCGCAGCTGCGAGGCGATGCCCTGCAGGCCCTGAGCGGCCTTCTGCTGCGAGTTGACGGCCTGCTGGCGCACCTGGGAACGGCCCTGGTCCAGCAGGTTCTGCGCCTGCTGCTTGGTCTCGTAGGCGACCTCCTTGGCCTGGTCGGCGGCGGTCGAGGCGACCTGGCTGCCGGCCTGCGCGGCGGTCTGCCCGACGTTGCGGGCCTCGTCCTTCGCGACGTCGGTGGTGGAGGGGGAGTCGGAGGTGTACGTCGTGGTCGTCGTGCCGTACGTCGTCGTACCGGTCGTGGTCGTCCCGGTGGCCGCCGACCCGGCGGTCGCGCCGGATCCGGTGGGCGGGGGCGGCGGGAGCGGGGTGTCCATGGAGTGCGTCATGGTTCCTCCTCGGCGTGCGTCGTGGTCGGTGCAGGCGCTACCCAGATCGCGATCACCCACACATCCGCTGGACGGTCGTCGCCCAGGCGAATGTGCAGGTAGACCAGGCGCCGGCCCACCCTCGGAGGGTGGGCCGGGTCGCGCGGTGCTCGACCGCCGGACGCTTCCTCGCATCCCGGCGGAGCGGCGTCGGCGTGGCCGTGGCCCCCGGATCCCGGGTCCGGAGGCGCACGGTCGGGTCGTGCTCACCGCGTCTAGGTGGCGCCGTGTCGCGGTGCAGCGGATACCCGCAGGTGGGCCGACGAAACTGTGCCGTCCGGTCCGTGCGCCCCCCGGGCGCCTTCCGCGGACTAAGGTGAGGCAGTCCTTACCTCCGATCCCAGGAGCCTCCATGGCCGAGCAGGCCCCGCGCCGTCCGCGCACCCCCCGGCTGGCCACGGTGCTGCGCACCGCTCGGCCCACCCCGCACCTGGTGCGCCTCGTCCTCGGTGGGGAGGGGCTGGCCGGCTTCGCACCCGCGCACGCCGACAGCTACGTGAAGCTGGTGCTGCCGCCCGCCGGTGCGCCCTACGCGGCACCGTTCGACGTGGAGGCGGTCAAGGCCACCCACCCGCAGGAGCTCTGGCCGTGCCTGCGGACCTACACCGTGCGCGCGTGGGACGCCGCGACCGGCGAGCTCACCCTCGACGTCGTCGTGCACGGGGACGAGGGGGTGGCCGGCCCCTGGGCGGTGGCCGCGCGCCCCGGGGACACCGTGCAGCTGCTGGGTCCCGGCGGGGCCTACAGCCCCAGCCCGGACGCCGACTGGCACCTGCTCGTCGGTGACGAGACCGCGCTGCCGGCCATCGCCGCCGCGCTGGAGCGGCTGCCCGCGGGGGCGGCGGCGCGGGCGTTCGTCGAGGTGGCCGACCCCGCCGAGGAGCAGGACCTCGCCGTCGCGCCCGGTGTGGAGCTGGTGTGGGTGCACCGTGCCGGCCCGCCCGGGGTGGCGCTGGTCGCCGCCGTCCTGGCCACCGAGCTCCCGGCCGGCACCGTGCACGCGTTCGTGCACGGGGAGGCCGGGTTCGTCCGCGACCTGCGCCGGTTCCTGCGCGCCGAGCGCCTGGTACCCCGGGAGCTGCTGTCGGTGTCGGGCTACTGGCGGCTGGGGCGCACCGACGAGGGGTGGCGCGCGGAGAAGGCGGAGTGGAACGCGGCGGTGGAGGCCGAGGAGCAGTCCCTCGCCGTCGGCTGAGAGCGAGGGGTCCCGGTCTCAGCCGGTCCAGGGGAAGCGCGGGGAGCGGCGCTCGGCGAACGCGGAGACGCCCTCGGCGAGCTCGCCGGTCGTGATCGTCTCGCGGTACCAGCGGCCGGCGACGGCCCGGCCGTCCCCGCCGGCGGTCAGGTCGGCGACGATCTCCTTGACCGCGCGCTGGGTCAGCGCCGAGCGGGCGGCGAGCACCTCGGCGAGGGCGAACACCTCCCGCTCGAGGTCCTCGGCGGCCACCAGCCGGTCGACCAGGCCGGTGCGCAGCGCCGTCGGCGCGTCGATCAGCTCCCCGCTGAACAGCAGGTACTTGGTCGTGCCGGGCCCGACCAGGTCGAGCAGCGCCGCGGTCGACTCGGGCGTGTAGACGATGCCGACCCGGGCCGGGGTCACCCCGAACACCCCGGTCGGGTCGGTGAACCGCAGGTCGCAGCAGGTGGCCAGCTCCACGCCGCCGCCGATGCAGTGGCCGCGGATCATGGCGATCGTCGGCTTGGGGAACTCGCGCAGCGCGGTCTGCGCGGCGAGGTTGTCCGCCCGCAGCGCCGCCATCGGGTCCTCGGCGTCCGGGCCGCCGAGGAGGTCGGCGATGTCGGCGCCCGCGCAGAAGCTCGGCCCCTCTCCGGTGACGACCAGGACGCGCACGGCCGGGTCGCCGGCCGGCCCGGCCAGCACCTCCGGCAGCGCCGCCCACATGCCGGCGGTGAGCGAGTTGCGCTTCTCGGGCCGGTCGATGGTCAGGACGGCGACCGCGCCGTCGGTCTCCACCCGCAGGTGGCCCCTCTGCAGGGTCCCGCCGTGAGCTTGCGAGGGGCGGGGGGCGGAGGGGTCCTTTTCCATCAGCCCAGGTCGTCGGTGGCGAAGGTGTCGCACTGCGCCGGGTCGCCGGTCTGGTACCCGGTGGTGAACCAGCGCTGCCGCTGCTCCGACGAGCCGTGGGTGAACGCGTCCTGGTCGACGGTGCCGCCGCCGAGGTTGCGCTGGATGAAGTCGTCGCCGATGCGGGCAGCGGCGTCCAGCGCTCGGTCGACGTCGTCCTGGGTGATCTCGGCGATCAGCGGCTGGCCGGACTCGTCGGGCACCGTCTCGGCGTGGTTGGCCCAGCTGCCCGCGTAGCAGTCGGCCTGCAGCTCCAGCCGCACCGTCCCGCTCTCCGGGCCGGTCTCACCCGGGGTCACCTGCTGGTTGGTGCCGAGCAGGTTCTGCACGTGGTGGCCGTACTCGTGGGCGATGACGTAGGCGTTGACGAACAACCCGCCCTCGGCGCCGAACTGCTGCTGCAGCGTGTCGAAGAACGACAGGTCGATGTAGACCAGCCGGTCGCCCGGGCAGTAGAAGGGGCCCGAGCCGCTGGTCGCGCCGCCGCAGCTGGTCTGCACCGAGCCCTGGAAGAACACCGTCTTCGTGGGCTGGTACCGGTCGCCGAGCACGCCGGACCAGTAGTCCTGGATCGACTCGATGTCGGCGACGACCGCGCAGTCGACCGACTCGTTGGCGTCGGCCCCCGTCCGGCACTGCTGCTCGAGCTGGCCGTTGTCGGCGGTCTGCCCCTCGGCGAGGCCGCCCAGCTGGCCGAGGGCCGCGCCGGTGCCGCCCCCGCTGCCGCCGCCGAGCAGCTGGAACAGGACGAGGACCACGACGCCGACCAGGCCCAGCCCGCCGCCGCCGACCGCCAGGCCCTTGCCGCCGCCCAACCCGCCGCCGCGCCGGTCCTGCACGCCGGACGTGTCGAGGTCGGCGCCCTCGCTGTACCTCATCGCGCACATCCCTCCCGGTCGTGGGCACGCCGAGACGGTGCCGACCCCGACGGCGGTGCCCCGAGCGGACCCCGGTCATGCGCGCTCGGCGGCCTCCCCGCCGGTCGGGGTCCGGCTGGGCTGATCGCGCGGCTGGTCGCGGAGGAACAGGTACCAGTAGGACGTCGCGACGAAGACCACCGCGCCGACCAGGTTCCCCACGCCGGCCAGCACCCAGTTGAGCAGCACGTCGCCCCAGCCGATGTCCGGGACGCCGGCCCACATCGCCGCCGGCAGGAAGAACATGTTGGCGACGACGTGGTCGAAGCCCATGGCGACGAACGCCATGACCGGCAGGAAGACCGCCAGCACCTTTCCCGACACCGACTGCGCGGCCAGCGACATCCAGACCGCCAGGCACACCAGCCAGTTGCAGCCCACGCCGCGCAGGAAGACCTGCCACGGGGACTCGTGCAGGGCCTTGGCCTCGGCGATCGCGGCCAGCCGGTCGTGGGTCAGCGCGGCGTTGCCCGAGGAGCCGGGCGTGCCGATGACCCCGGTCTGGACGGCGAGGAAGTACGCCACGAACAGCGCGCCCAGCAGGTTGCCCAGCAGCACCAGGGTCAGGTTCTTGGCCACGTCGCTGCCGCTGAGCCGGCCGTGCATCGCGCCCAGCGGGACCAGCATCATGTTCCCGGTCGCGAGGTCGGAGCCGGCGACGATGACCAGGACCAGCCCGAGGGTGAAGGCCGCGCCCATGAACAGGGTGGGCAGCGTGCCCCAGGTGCCCGGGTCCAGGCCGGAGGAGACGGTGATCGCCACGAGCGCGCCGAAGGCGATGTAGGCACCCCCGAGGAAGGCGCTGACGAGCACGCGGTCCCACGTCCGGTGGACCTTCTTCGCCCCGGTCTCGCTGGCGACCTGGGCCATCTCGGGCGGTTGGCGGTCGGACATCGCGCCTCCACGCGGCAGCGGGCCTCGGTGTCCGGACGCTAGCGCCCGGCGGCCGACCCGGCTCGTCGACGGTGCGAGAGGGTGACCACCTCCAGGTGCCGATCTAGGGTCGGCCGACACCCTCGACACAGCCGGGAGAGCACATGGCCGTCTCCAACCGCGTCCGCAGCGCCCTCACCACGACGGTGCTCGCGACCGCGGCGACCGGGTTCCTCGCCGGGTGCGGGACGGACGACGACGACGAGCAGGTCGCCTACTGCACGAACGAGGACGGCGAGATCGTCGACGACGACTACTGCGACGACGGCTACCGCGGTCCCGGCGCAGGACTGTTCTTCCTCTACCTGGGCGGCTTCCGCCCCGGGCTGCCGGTCGGCACCGTGCTGCCCGCCGGCGGCACCCGGATCAGCCCCACCGACTCCGCCGCGCGCCAGCGGGCCGGCCTGCCGGCCACCGGCAAGGTGTCCGGCGGCACCCGCGTGACCGGGGGCATCGGGTCGGGCACGGGCGGCCGCGTCGGCACGGCCGGCGGCTGAGCGCGGTGCGGCGGATCGAGTCCGGCGTCGTCCGGCCCGGGTGGGAGGCCGAGATCGAGGCCCAGGGGCTGGTCTACAACCGCACCACCACGCCGGGCGGCGAGGAGCGCAGCTACTGGCGGGAGGGCCCCTTCTACGACTTCACGATGGCCGAGGTGACGCGGCTGGAGGGCTGGGTCGCGCAGCTGTTCGAGATGTGCGTGGCCGCGGGTGACCACGTCGTCGAGCACGACCTGTTCGACCGGATGCGGATCCCGCCGGTCGCCCGGGCGGAGGTCCGGCGCACCTGGGAGGCCGAACCGCCCAGCGTGTACGGCCGGTTCGACCTGCGCTACGACGGTCAGGGCCCGCCTCGGCTGCTGGAGTTCAACGCCGACACCCCCACCGGGCTGGTCGAGTCCGCGGTCACCCAGTGGAACTGGCACCTGTTCACCGGCCAGGGCGCCGACCAGTGGAACGCCCTCCACGACAGGCTCGTCGCCGCCTGGCGGCGCAACCTGCTGCGGTGGGAGCGGCGGACCGGCGTGCGGCCCCGCGTGCACCTGGCGTGGACGTCGGAGGAGCGCTCCGGCGAGGACCGGATGACCGTCGCCTACCTGATGGACACCGTCGTCCAGGCCGGGTACGAGGCGATCGAGCTCGTCGTCGAGGACATCGCGCTGGACGACGGCGACGGGCGCTTCTACGACCCGCAGGGCCGCCACCTCGACGTCGTCTTCAAGCTCTACCCCTGGGAGTGGCTGGTCGAGGACGAGTTCGGCGCCGCCGTCCTCGCCGACGCCGCCCGGCCCGGCGGGACGACGTGGGTCGAGCCGGCCTACAAGATGCTGTGGAGCACCAAGGCGCTGCTGCCGGTGCTGTGGCAGCTGTTCGGCGGCGACGCCGAGCTGTCCCAGCTGCTGCTGCCGGCCTACTTCGCCGACGAGATGCCGTCGTCCTGGCGGGACTACGTCCGCAAGCCGCTGTGGGGCCGGGAGGGGGCGAACGTCTCCATCGTCCGCGGCGGGGAGGTGCTGGTCGCCCAGCCGGGCGGGTACGGCACCGAGGGCTGGGTGGTGCAGGAGTTCGCCCCGTTGCCCGACTTCCCCGGCGTCGACGGCCCGCACCACCCCGTGCTCGGGGCGTGGGTGGTCGACGGCGAGCCGGCCGGGCTGGGCATCCGCGAGAGCGACGGGCTGATCACCGACAACCTCAGCTGGTTCGTGCCGCACACCATCGACCACCGGGCTCCGCAGGCCGTCGGGAGCCGGCCCGTCTAGGGTCCGGCCATGCCGCTCGAAGGGGAGTACGAGCCCAGTACGCAGCAGTGGGTCCGCGACCAGGTGGAGCGCTACGAGGCCACCGGCGGCCGCGAGGCCAACACGTTGCGCGACACCGGCATCCCGATCGCGATCTTCTGGACCCGCGGCGCCAAGACCGGCAAGGTCCGCAAGAACGGGCTCATGCGGGTCGAGCACGAGGGCGCCTACGCGATGGTCGGTTCCGTCGGCGGCGCGCCGAAGGACCCGGCGTGGGTCGCCAACGTGCGGGCGCACCCGGACCAGGTGACGGTGCAGGACGGCCCCGAGCCCTGGGACGGCGTCGCCCGCGAGGTCACCGGCGAGGAGAAGGCGCGGTGGTGGGACCGGGCGGTCGCCGTCTACCCGGAGTACGCCGTGTACCAGCAGCGGACCGACCGGGACATCCCGGTGTTCGTCGTCGAGCGGCGCCCCGGGTGATCACGAGTAGGTGAGGCTCGCCTAAGTTCTCCTGGTGCCGGAGGGACCGGCAGGCGAGGAGGACGGCTGTGCAGGGGATCGGGCGGTACCGCGGGGGAGCCCTCGCGGTGGCGGTGGGGCTGGCGCTGTCCGGCTGCGGCGCGGACGACGAGGGGACGACGGAGGCCGCGCCGACCGCGGAGACCCGCACGGTGGAGCACGCGCTCGGCACGACCGAGATCGAGGGCACCCCGGAGCGGGTCGTCGTCCTCGACACCGGCGAGCTCGACGCCGTCCTGGCCCTCGGCCTGACCCCGGTCGGCGCGGTGCGCACCGACGTCAGCGACGCCCTGCCGGCCTACATCGAGGACGCCGGCGCCGACCCCGCGGGGATCGCGAACGTCGGCACGATCGCCGAGCCGGACCTGGAGGCGATCGCCGCCCTCGAGCCCGACCTCATCCTGTCCAACGCCGTCCGGCACACCGACGTGTACGAGCAGCTCTCGGCCATCGCCCCGACGGTGTTCGCCGAGTCGATCGGCGAGTCGTGGCAGGAGAACCTGCTCCTCGACGCCGAGGCGCTGGGCCGGACCGAGGAGGCCGAGCAGCTGCTGGCCGCGCACGCCGACCGGGCCGCGGAGGTCGGTGCGCTGTTCGGGGACCCGGCAGCCACCGAGGTGAGCATCGTGCGGTTCCTCGACGGCACCGCCGTGCGGCTCTACGGCGAGGGCTCGTTCATCGGGGCGGTCCTCGCCGACGTCGGCTTCGCCCGTCCCGAGGCGCAGCGGACCACCGAGACCTTCGTCGAGGTCAGCCCGGAGGAGATCGCCTCCGCCGACGCCGACCTGGTGCTCTCCGCCGCCTACGGCGACGACGGCCGCACCGCCGCCGCGCAGATCACCGCCGGGGGCCTGTGGCAGGGCATGTCGGCGGTGCAGCAGGGCCGGGCCTTCGAGGTGGACGACGACCGCTGGTTCCTGGCGATCGGGCCGCTCGGCGCCCGGCTGGTCCTCGACGACCTGGAGCGGATCGCCGGGCAGCTGCCGGCCTGAGCGGACCGGGCCGGGCCCCGCGCGTGACGTCCGGCGGTCAGCCGGCCAGCTCGTCGGTGATCCGGCGGGCGAGCGAGCCGGCCAGCTCCGCGTCGCCGCGGGCCCGCGCGCCGAGCAGCCCCCACCCGAGGTCGGCGACCCAGCGGGACCGGGTGGTCCAGGCGGTGACCGCCGGGGTCGGCAGCAGCTCGGCCCGGGCGGCGGTGGCGACCTCGTTGAGGTGGACGAGGGCGTCGTGCAGCCGGCGATCGGCCGCCGTCCCCGGACCGGCCGCGGCGGCGGTGACCGCAGCGTCGGCCGTGGCGCGCACCGCGCCCGGGAGGCGGCGGCTGGCCGCGCGCGGCAGCAGGGACAGCCCGACGGCGAGGGCGAGCACGATGCCGACCGCGGTCTCGGCCAGCCGCTCGCCGATCAGGTCGGCGCCGGACCGCGCGGGCAGGCCGATGTGCACCAGCATCAGCACCAGCGGGGTGATGAACGAGACCGCCAGCACGTACTGGTGCGCGATGAGCAGCTCCACGCCCAGTTGCAGCAGGCCGACCAGCACGATCTCCACCGCGACCGGCAGGTCCAGCCAGATCAGCACGCCCGCGACGAGGACGCCGAGCACCGTGCCGGTCGCCCGGTGCAGCGCCCGGGCCCGGGTGGCGCGGGCGTCGGTGCCCAGCTGGACGCCGACCGCGGTGGCCGCCGCCCAGTAGGGGCTGGCCAGGCCCAGGGCGGTGGCGACCAGCCCGGCCCCGGCGGCGCCGACCCCGATCCGCAGCGCCATGGCCGCCCAGGGTGCGTGCCACCAGCGGTGGTCCGGGAGGGCGGCCTCCGGCAGCGGCGCGGTGCTGCGCGGCGTCTCCGGCAGCGCCCGCATGAACCGCTGCTCGACCTCGTCCAGGCGCCGGCGCAGCGTGCCGTCGTCCCGTCGGCTGCCGCTGCTGACCGCCGCCTCGGCCACGCGGATGGCGCGGGCGATCGTGCCGGGCCGCTGGGTGCCCAGCTCGCCGCGCTCGACGACCCCGACCGCCGCGTCGGCCGCGGCCAGGGCGCGCCGCTCCGGCCCGGTGGGGTCCCACAGCCAGGGCAGCATGCAGCCGGCCCAGGCCAGCGCCGCGCCGCCGGCCGCGGCCAGGGCGTGCGGGCCGAGGTCGGCCGCACCGGTGCCCAGGGCGCTCGACCCGCCGGCCACCAGCACGACGCCCAGCGGCCCGGGCGGGCCGACCCGCCACAGCAGGGCGACCGCGGCCGCCGCCGCGGCCAGCGCGCCGAGCAGCAGCGACAGCGCCACCGGGTGCCCGCCGGCCAGGGCGCCCAGCGTGCCGGACAGGGTCAGCGTCCCGGCCACCGCGGCGACGACGACCGCCCGGCGGCGGTAGGGGAGCGCGTGCCCGTAGACCGCGGTCAGCGCGGCGAGCGCCGCCGCGGAGCCGAGGTCGGCGCGGTCCGCCGCCACGCCGAGGCCGAGCGGCACGGTCATGCACACCGCGGCGGTGACCCCGCGTCGGCCGCCGGCCTGCCACAGCGCGGACAGGGCCGGCAGCGGCGGGCCGACGAGGTGGGGGCGCACCCGCCGCACGCGGGAGGGGGCAGCGGACACGACCCTCATCCTCACCGCTGCGCGGGCCCCGCACCGCCCGGCGGCGGCGTGATCTGCGACCCCGGTCCCTGGACGGCGTCCGCCGCTCCGAGCACCATGCCGAACACGACCACCGACCGGCTGTTGCACGCCGCGCTGATCCTCAAGGGCCTCGACGGCGCGGTCGAACTGCTCGCGGGCCTCGCGCTCGCCGTCGCGGGACCGCAGGCGCTCGCCGGGCTGACCCGCCGGGTGGTCGAGCACCACCTGCTCGGCAGTCCCCGCGGCACGCTGGCCGAGCGGTTCGCCGCGGGGGAGGCCGCGCTGGCCGGCGGCGACCGGACGTTCGCGATCGCGTACCTCACGCTGCACGGCCTGGTGAAGCTCGGCCTGGTCGTCGCCCTGCTGCGGGAGATCAGGCCCGCCTACCCGGTGGCGGTCGGCGTCCTCGGGGTCTTCGTCGCCTACGAGGCCCACCGGGCCCTGGGCACGGGGTCGGTGCTGCTGTGGGTCGCCGCCGCGCTCGACCTCGTGATCGCCGTCCTCGTGGTGCGCGAGTACCGGCGGCTGCTCAGAACCCGACGACCGCGTGGGGCCGGTAGGGCTCCTCGAGCCGTGCGATCTCCTCGTCGGTCAGGTGCAGGTCGACCGCCGCGACGGCGTCGTCGAGGTGCGCGTCCCTGGTGACGCCGACGATCGGCGCGGTGACCACCGGCTTGGCCAGCACCCAGGCCAGCGCCACCTGCGCCCGCGGCACGCCGCGCTCGGCGGCCACCTCGGCGACCCGCTCGACGACGGCGCGGTCGCCGGCCTCGTCGTACAGCGTGCGGCCGAACGCGTCGGACTCGGAGCGGGGAGTCGACTCCTCCCAGTCGCGGGTCAGCCGGCCGCGGGCCAGCGGGCTCCACGGGAGAACGCCGATGCCCTGGTCGGCGCACAGCGGGTGCACCTCCCGCTCCTCCTCCCGGTTGAGCAGGTTGTAGTGGTCCTGCATCGACACGAACCGGTGCCAGCCGTGCCCACCGGCCAGGTACAGCGCCTTGCTGAACTGCCAGGCCCACATGGACGACGCGCCGAGGTAGCGCACCTTGCCCGAGCGGACGCAGGCGTCCAGCGCCTCCAGGGTCTCCTCGATCGGCGTGTGCGGGTCCCAGCGGTGGATCTGGTAGAGGTCGACGTGGTCGGTGCGCAGCCGGCGCAGGCTGTCCTCGAGCTCGCGCAGGATCGCCTTGCGGGAGAGCCCCGCGCCGTTGGGGCCCGGGCGCATCCGGCCGTGCACCTTGGTGGCCAGGACGACGTCGTCGCGGTCGGTGAAGTCGCGGATCGCCCGGCCGGTGATCTCCTCGCTCGACCCGTCCGAGTAGACGTTCGCGGTGTCGAAGAAGGTGATGCCCGCGGCGACCGCCTTCTCGATCAGCCGGCGGCTGTCCTCCTCCGGCAGGCTCCACGGGTGGTTGCCGCGGGCCGGGTCGCCGAAGCTCATCATCCCGAGACAGAGCCGCGAGACCTCCAGACCGGTGTTCCCCAGGCGGGTGTACTCCATGGCCCCACCCAACCCCGGCCCCCCGGCCGCGGCCACCCCGGCACCGCGTCACGGCAGCTCCGCCGCCGCGCCGGGGACGGCCGCGGCGACCTCCCCGGAGAAGGCGGTGAACGGCGTCGCGGCGACCGTCCGGCGGGCACCCCGGCCCTCCCAGCGCCAGGTGCCCACCACCTGCCCGCGGTGGACGACGGTGCCCCGGAACAGCCCGTTGCCGCCCGGCGCGATGCGGTCGGCGAACTGCGGCGGGACAGCGCAGCTGCGGTCGGCGTAACCCAGGACGAACTCGTCGAAGCCGGGCAGCAGGAACAGCCCCGCGGCCTCGGCGCGGTGCTCCGCCAGCAGGTCGGGGGTCTGCGGCGCCAGGAGGTACTCGCGGCCGTCGACCTCCACCGCCGCCAGCTCCGAGCGGACGGCGGCGAGCGCGGCCCGCGCCTCGGTCAGCGGCAGCCCGGCCCAGCGGGCGAGGTCGGCGGCGGTGGCCGGGCCGTGGCCGACGGCGAACCGGCGGGCGAGCTCGGCCAGCGCCTCGGCGCGGTCGGGCCGGCGCGGCGCGGGGACCCACTCGTCGAGCAGCACGAACGCCTGCTCGGCGCCCTCGCGCGGCCCGAGGCAGAGCACCCCGGTCTGGCAGAGGACCCCCAGCAGGTGCGGACCCCGCTGCCCGGAGACGTCCAGGCCGGCCGCGGTGAGGACGGCGAGCAGCTCCCGCCGGCGGCAGCGGCGTCCTCCGGTCAGCGCGGCCACCGCCGCCTCCCGGGCCGCCGCGTGGTCCCCGGGCGTGAGCCCCAGTCCGGCCCGGCGGCCGGCGCCGCCGGCCAGCGCCCGCGGTGCGAGCAGCTCCAGCAGCCAGGGCAGGTCCTCGGCGGCGACCAGGTGCAGGGTGCCGCGCATCGGCCACGAGCGGACCACCTCGCCGGCGTCCAGCGCCGCCTCCACCCCGGCCCGCGACCGCTGCGCCGTCCGCAGGGCCACGGAGGTCAGGGCGCCGGGCAGGTCCTGCGCCTGCACGCACAGCAGCCCGCGCACCGCCTCGGCGGCCGTGGCCGGCCGGGGCCCGGCGATCCGCTGGGCCACCAGCCGCAGCAGCGCGAGCTCGCGGGCCGTCGTCTCGCGGGCCGTCGTCTCGCGGGCCGGAGTCATGCCGGCAGCCTGGCAGGCCGGTCCGACGATTCCCCAGGTCAGCGGAGCAGACGGAGGTACACCATGTCCTCGGCATCGGGCTCGGTGGTGAGGCGGGTGAACCCCGCCGCGGCGGCGGCGCGCAGGCTGGCGGTGTTGTCCGGCTCGATGCCCAGGACGAACTGCTCGACGTCGGCGGTCTGCGGCGCGTCGACCAGCGCACGCAGTGCCGCCCGCCCGTGGCCCTGCCCCCACCGGCCGGGGTCGACGACGTAGGCCGCGCCCATCGTCCGGCGGGGGTCGCTGGACAGGACGCGCTCGCGCTCCGGGTCCCAGGTCGTCCACCGGTCGTAGACGTCCCCGCCGATCTGGGCCACCGGGCGGCCCTCGGGGTCGACGAGCACGAAGGTGTGCGACCGCAGGACCCGGCGACCGCGGAACTCCTCGGTCCAGGTGGTGGTGCGCAGCGCCAGCTCCCGCTCGGGCCACTCGCGCCCGCCGAGCCGCCGCTGGACCTCGGGGGAGTCGAACCACGGCAGCACCGCCAGCAGGTGCTCCGGCTCGAAGGGGACCAGGCGGGCCGTCGTCCGGGAACGCACCCGGTCACGATGCCGCCGCTCCGGAGCGCGCGCACGCCGGCGGCCCGGACGCCGTGCGGGACGTCCGGGCCGCCGGGGACGGCTACCGCCGGGGAGCGGTCACGGCCGCGCCCGGTCCCGCCACAGCCGACCGCGGCCGGCCGCCAGCAGGAGCCCGGCCATCGCCAGCAGGCCGGCCGAGGCCGTCAGCGGCCCGGTCGGCGTCGCCGAGGCCGACGCCGCCCGGGTGGTTACGGCCTGCGGAGAGCCCGTGCCGCAGGCGTCCCCGGTCGCCGCGACCGGGCTGCCAGGATCGCCGGCGGCGGCGTTGCCGGAGGGGCCGCCGGAGGCCGGCCCGGTGCCGGCGACGTCCCCGTCCGGCCGCGAACCGGTGCCGGTGCAGTCGGCGACGGAGGCGCCGCCCGTCCCGGTGCCGCGCGCGGTACCGCTCCCGTCGGACCCGGTGCCCGGGCCGCCGGTGCCGGACGCCGGGCCGTTCCCGTCCCCGGCGCCGTCGGTCCCGCCCTCCGTGCCGCCGGTGCCGTCCCCGGAGCCGTTCCCGGAGCCGTCGGTCCCGGAGCCGTTCCCGGTCCCCGACGGGCCGGTGCCGCCGTCACCGGGCGGGGTGCCCGTGCCGGTGCCCTCGCCGTCCAGCAGGCCGGACCGGCCGAGCGGCAGGGTGACCCGCACCAGGAGGTCGCTGCCGGTGCCCGTGCCGCCCTCGTCGACCGGGACGGCCAGCACCGTTCCCCCGCCGAGGTCGACGTCGACGGTGCTGTCGGAGGCCACGTCCCCGCCGAGCAGGTCGGGGAGGAGCTCACCGGTCCCGACCGGGAGGCTCAGGGCGGGCTCGCCGTCCGGGTCCTCGTCGGGCCGGCCGGTCCCCAGCAGCCCGCCGACGTCCACCACGACGGAGTTCCCGGACAGCGGACCGCCGTCCTCCTCCGTGCCCGGGACCGGCAGGTCGACGGTCGCAGGACGGTCCCGGTCGAGCGAGACCGGCGCCTCCACCACCGTGTCTCGCCCGGTGGCCGGGTCGCCGTCGCCGACGGTCACCGCGTCCTCGAGGTCGACGAGCACGCCGGACCCGCCCGTCCCCGGCTGGACCGGGTCGGTCAGGTCGACGTGGACCGCGGTGCCCGTGGTCGGGTCGCCGTCGAGGACGTCGCCGAGGTCGCCGGTGACGACCGGGACGGTGACCGTGGTGCCGGCGGTACCCCCACCGGAGGTGCCGACCGGGACGGTGACGGTGAGGGGACCGTCGGGAGCCGGGTCCTCGGCCTCGGTGACGCGGACGGGGACGCTTCCCCCGCCGGCGCCGTCGTTCCCGAGGACGGTCGTGCCGGGCTCGGTGTTCGTGTCGACGGGGAGGGTGGGGCCGTCGCCGGCGTCGTCCCCGACGGTCAGGTCCTCGCCGGTCCCGGTGACGACCGGGGTGTGCAGGACGGTGCCGTCCTCGACCGGGACGGTCGTGGTTCCGCCGAGCACGTCGGCGGTGACGTCGTTCACGTCGGCTGCGGCGACGCCCGCTCCGGCGGCCAGCAGGCCACCGGTGAGCAGGGCGGTCCGCAGGCCGCGGTGCACCCATCTGTTCATCGCTGTCTCTCTCCGGGTCTGAGTGGACACCGGCCCCGGACGGGGCGGTGGCGTGCCGTGCCGGCTGGGCGAGCCGGCGCGGGGCACTCAGTCGGGGGAGAAGGACGGGTCGGAGGCGGTGTCGCCGGCCGCGTCGCGGGCTCCGGCGGAGCGGGCGCGGGCGGCGGCCAGGGCGGCGGCGGGCACGCCCGCGGCCAGGACGGCGCTGCCGGCGTCGGGAGCGGAGCCGCCCGCGGCGGCGGGAGCGGCGGACGCCGCCGGGGCCGGTGCGCCGCCGCCCGGCCACGGGGTGAGCGGGGCCGCCGGCGGGGTGCTCGGCGCGGTCGCGGCGCGCGGGTGGTCGTGCGCAGCAGCGGGGGTGGCGGCCGGCACCGATTCGGCGGGCGGCCCGGCCTGCGCGCGGACCGCCGGCTCGGCGGCCGCCGGGTCCTGCCCGGCGGCGGGATCGACCGTTCCGGGAGCCGGCTGCGCCGCGGCGCCGGGCCCGGCGGCGGGGGTCGGGGCCGGCACGGGCGCCGGCGCCGGCGCGGCGACGGGGGTCGCGGGTCGCTCGAGGCCGCCGGGCACCGGCGGGGTCACGGCCGGGACGACGGCCTCGAGCGACGACCGCACCGCGTCGGTGACCGGCGCGACGGCTGCCGCCGCGGACCGGACCGCCTGCGGGACGGCGGCACGGACGGGAGCGACCACCGGCTCGGCGACGGCGCGCACGGCCTCGGTCACCGCGGCGACGGCCGGAGCGTCGTCGGCCGGCGGCGAGACGGTGTCCAGGGGCGCGGTGGCGACCTCGGGGACCTCGGCTGCGAGGGCCCGGGGCAGCGTGTGCGCGGACTCCGCGACCTCGGCGACCGCCGAGGGGACCGGGAGCAGGTGGCGGGGCTCGTCGGCCGCGGCGGACGACGTCCCGAGCAGCCACGACCCCAGACCGAGGCCGCCCAGGAGTGCGGCCCGGGCCAGGACCCGACGCCCGCGAACCGCGCGGGGGAGGGCCGGCGTGCCGTCGGACATCGCTCCCCCTCCTCAGCGTGATCGGTCGTTCACCCGAGGTTAGGAACGTCGTGGTCGGGCCGCGCGTCGAGAGCCGTCCCCTCTTCGGGTGGCGTCACGGGCCACCCGTGACGCAGCGTGACGCCGACCGGCGCCGGCGCCGTTGCGGTACGCCGAGGTCCGGTTGCTCTCGGCGTGTGACTGCGCGCCGCGAGTGGGTACCGCGCTCGCGGACTGCACCCGACGGAAGACCCCACCATGAACCACTCCACCCCGGTCCCGGCACGTCCCGGTCCGGTTCCCCGCTCGGCCCGTCCCGGTCCGGTCGCGCGGTGACGCGGCTGTCCGGACGCAGGGTCGTGGTCACCGGCGGCGCCCGCGACATCGGCGCGGCGATCGTCCGCACCTTCGCCGCGGAGGGGGCGACGGTGGCGGTCCTCGACCCGCGGGTCGACGAGGCCGCCCGGCTGAGCGAGGAGGTCCGCGGGCGCTCCTACCGCGTCGACCTGTCCGACGTCACCGACACCCGTGAGGCGATGGAGAAGGCGATCGCCGGCCTCGGCGGGATCGACGTCCTGGTCAACTACGCCGGGGTGCAGCGGTTCGCGCCGCTGCTCGAGATGGACCCCGCCGAGCTGGGGGAGCCGTTCGCCATGCCCGCCCAGTCGATGCTCGTCGCCATCCAGGCCGCGGCCTGCGCCATGATCGGGTTCCGGGCGCCGGGGGACGACTGCGCCGGCAAGGTCGTCAACGTGGCCACCCCCGGCGGCACCGCCGGCGGCGGCCAGGCGCACTACGCGGCGTCGAAGGCCGCGGTCATGGCGCTCACCCGGGCCGCCGCGCACGAGCTCGGCCCGCACGGCATCACCGTCAACTGCCTGTGCCCGGGCCACGTCGTCGAGCAGGCCGCCGCCGGGACGCGCAGCCGCCCCGAGGTGGCCACCTGGTCGGCGCTCTCCCCGCTCGGCCGCCTCGGCGAGCCGCAGGACGTCGCCCGCGCGGCGCTGTTCCTGGCCTCCAGCGACGCGGACTACCTGACCGGCGACGCGCTCAACGTCGCCGGTGGGATGGTCCTGCACTGACAGACTCCCGGTCGTGCAGGCAGCCGACTGGGACGCGCGCTACGCCGAGCAGCAGCAGTGGTCGCCGGGGCCGAACGCGCTGGTCGCCGAGCTGCTGGCGGAGCTCCCGCCCGGGGCCGCGGTCGACCTGGCGGCGGGCGAGGGACGGCACGCGCTCTGGCTCGCCGAGCGCGGCTGGCGGGTGACCGCCGTCGACTTCTCCGCCACCGGGCTGGCCCGCGGGCAGGCCCGGCCGGGCGCCGCGCGCGTCGAGTGGGTGACCGCCGACGTCCTGACGTGGGAGACCGCGCCCGGTTCGCTGGACCTGGTGCTGGTCGCCTACCTGCACCTGCCGGAGCCGGACACCACCGCCCTGCTGCGCCGGGCGGTCGGCTGGCTGCGGCCCGGCGGCCGGCTGCTCGTCCTCGGCCACGACGTGGCGAACCCGGAACACGGCGTCGGCGGCCCGCAGGACCCGGCGATCCTGGCCAGCGTCGACCGGCTCGCGCCGGTGGCGGACCTGCTCGACGTCGACCGGCTCGAGCAGGTCCGCCGGGACACGCCGGCCGGCACGGCGCTGGACACCCTGCTGTGGGGACGGCGGAGGAGCTGAACGGTCCCCACCCGGCGGTACCGTGCCGACCGTGATGGGGATGGGCGGTGCCGGTGGCCGGCGGGCCGAGCGGCGACGGCGGCTCGTCGCGGCGGTGGTCGTGCTGGCCCTGGTGCTCGCGGCCGGGGCGACGGTGCTGTCCCTCGCTCTCGGCTGAGGAGGCGGTGCATGAGCGACATCGAGGAGTGGTTCGCCGCGGCGGGTCCGCGCGAGGAGGAGCTGCGCCGCGCCGACGCGCTGGTCACGGCCGCCGCGCCGGGGATCGACCGGCAGCTGGTGCCGGTCGGCAGCGGCCGCGTGCTGGGTTACGGGCTCATGCCCTACCGGCCGCGGTCGGCGAAGGAGACGACCACGTGGCCGCTCATCGCGCTGGCCGCGCAGAAGCGGCACCTGTCGCTCTACGTGTGCGCCGTCGTCGACGGGGAGTACCTGCCCGAGGCGCGGGCCGAGCGGCTCGGGAAGGTCTCCTGCGGCAAGAGCTGCATCCGGTTCGCCTCGCTGGACCGGGTCGACGAGGCCGAGCTCAGCGCCCTGGTGCGCGACGCCGTCGCCGCGACCGCGGCCGGGCACAACGCCTACGCCGCCGCCTGACCGCCGCTAGGGGCGGCCGACCAGCTCGCCGGCCGGCGTCGGCGCCAGCCGCAGCGCGGACCGGCTCCCGGCACGGCTGAGTCGCTCGGCCAGCTCCGCCGCGTCGGCGGCCGGCGCACGCTCCAGCCGCATCCGCCGTGCCCGCAGGACCGTTCCCCGCAGCTCGGTCAGGGCGCCGTCGGGGCCGAGCGTGACCAGCCACGCGACCCGCAGGTCCGGCCGGTGGTGCTCGTGACCGCCGATGCCCTCGTAGTCGTCGACGAGGTCGCCGCACCCGTGCAGCACCAGCCGGCCGCGGTGCACCTCGGCCGGGCGCGGGTGGTGGGAGGAGTGGCCGTGCACCACGTGGACCCCGCCGTCGACCAGGCGGGCGGCGAACGGCGGTTGGTCCGGCGGCACCGGCCAACCCCAGTTCGACCCCCAGTGCACCGAGGCGACGACGACGTCGTCCGGGCGCCGCACCGCCGCCACCCGGGCGAGGACGCGGTCCGCGGCAGCGGCGGTGAGGCGGTCGAGGAAGGCGACGCCGCCGCGTCGTCCGCTCGCCGCCCAGTCCGCCGGGATGCCGCTCGACGGCGTCCCGAAGGCGGTCACCACCAGGCGGCGGCCGCCGGGCAGCGGGACGACCGCCGGCGCCCACGCTGCCTCCTCGTCGGCTCCCGCCCCGGCGACCCGCAGCCCGGCCGCGGCGAGCGCAGCGAGGGTGTCGGCCAGACCGCGGGGGCCGAAGTCGAGCACGTGGTTGTTGGCCAGCACGCAGACGTCCGGGCGCACCGCCGCCAGGCACGGCAGGTTCGCCGGGTGCACTCGGTAGCAGACCGGCTTGCCGGGCGCGAAGTCCCCGTCGGCGGTCACGCTGGTCTCGAGGTTCACGATGCGGGCGTCCGGGGCTGCCGCGTCGAGCACGGCGAGCAGGTCGCCCCAGGGCGCGGCCGCGGGCAGCGGACGGCGGATCGGCCCGTTGACCTCCTCGGCGAGGCGGACGTAGGTGCGGGCGTCCCGGACGGCCCGCTCGCGCAGCTCCGGGTCGGCCGGGCAGGCGAGCACCTGGTCGACGCCGCGGCCGAGCATCACGTCGCCGCTGAGGAACAGCGTCATCGGGCGGCCGGTCACCGTGCTCAGCCGCTGTGCTCGCGTGTGCGGGTCAGGTGGGCGGCGAACCAGTCGCGGGCCAGCTCGGCGGCCGCCTGCAGCGTGCCGGGCTCCTCGAACAGGTGGGTGGCGCCCGGGACGACGGCCAGCCGGTGGGTGCACCGCAGCCGTTCGGCCGCCTGCCGGTTGAGCTCGAGCACCTGCGGATCGGCGCCGCCCACGATCAGCAGCGTCGGCGCCCGGACGTCGCCCAGCCGCGCCCCGGCCAGGTCCGGGCGGCCGCCGCGGGACACCACGGCGGCCACGCGGTCGTCGTCGGCGGCCGCGACGAGCGCGGCGGCGGCCCCGGTGCTGGCGCCGAAGCAGCCGACCGGCAGCCCCTGGACCGCCGGGCCGGTGCGCAGCCACGCGGTGACCTCGCCGAGGCGGGCGGCCAGCAGCGGGATGTCGAAGACGCTGCCGCGGTCGGCCTCCTCGGCCGGCGTGAGCAGGTCGAACAGCAGGGTGGCGAGGCCCGCGGCCTGCAGGACCCCGGCGACGTGGCGGTTGCGCGGGCTGTGCCGGCTGCTGCCGCTGCCGTGGGCGAACACGACCAGCCCGCGGGCGCCCGCCGGCACGGTCAGGGAACCGGCCAGCAGCACCCCGCCGGCGGGCACCTCGACGTCCTCGACCCGGTCGGCGCGGGCCGGGGTGCGGCTCGCCCGCAGCAGCTCCACCACCTCGTCGTCCCCGGTCGGGCGGAAGTCCGCGTAGAACTGCCCCACCGCGACGAACCGGCGGGGGACCTCCAGGCAGACCAGCTCGTCGACCTCCGGCTCCAGGGACCGGGTCCCCTCGCGGGCGCACACCGGGGCGGCCAGGACGACGCGAGCCGCGCCCTGCGCGCGGACGACCATGCAGGCCGCCCGCGCGGTCGACCCCGTGGCGATCCCGTCGTCCACGACGACCGCCGTGCGGCCGGCGAGCGGCACCGGCGGCCGGTCGCCGCGGAACGCGCGGGCGCGCCGGTCCAGCTCGGCCCGCTCCCGCCGCTCCACCCGCGCGAGGTCGGCCGGCCCGACGCCGGCCAGGGCGACCACCCGGCGGTCGACCACCGTGACGCCGCCCTCGCCGACGGCGCCCATGGCGAGCTCCGGCTGGACCGGCACGCCGAGCTTGCGCACGACGACGACGTCCAGCGGCGCACCGAGGGCGCGGGCGACCTCGGCGGCCACCGGGACCCCGCCCCGGGGCAGGCCGAGGACGACGACGTCGCCGCCGCGCAGGGCGTCCAGGCGCCGGGCCAGCCGCCGCCCGGCGTCCCGGCGGTCCGGAAACGGCACGAGCCACCTCCCGCCCCCGATGCTCCGCGCCCGCCCGGGCCGCCGACAGGGGACGTTGGTCCCAGATGGAGCCCGGGGGACCTAGGTCCCTGGCCCCGCGCGGGAGCGCCCGTCACGGTGGTGCAGACCGCCGACGGGTGCAGACCAACGCCCGTCCTCGCACCCCTGGGCCGCATGGAGGCGCTCCCGCATGACCGTGACCGACGACCCCGCCGTCGACCAGGCCGTCGCCCGGCTCGCCGACGAGTTCCACACGCGACTGCGGCCACAGGTGATCGGCACCGTGGTGCGCAACTGCCGGCGGGACCTCAGCGGTGTACCGGCCACGGCGCTGCCGGAGCTGGTCGAGCGTCTGGCGCGGGAGCGGCTGTTGTCGGTCGCCTGAAGGCCCGGGCGTAACGCGGTTGCGGCGGTCCGGACGATGTCCGGGTGGGCTACGTCGACGTGACCGGGGTGCGGCACACCCTGCCCGACGGGCGGGTGCTGCTCGACGACGTCTCCTTCCGGATCGGTGAGGGCGCCCGCGCGGCGCTGGTGGGGGAGAACGGCGCGGGCAAGACGACGCTGCTGCGGATCGTCGCCGGCGACCTCGTACCCGAGGCCGGCGCGGTGGCCCGCAGCGGCGGGCTCGGCGTGATGCGGCAGTTCATCGGGTCGGTGCGCGACGACACGACGGTGCAGCGGTTCCTCGTCGAGCTCTCCCCGCCCGCCGTCCGCGCCGCCTGGGACGCCGTCGAGGCCGCCGAGCTCGCGCTCATGGAGACCGACGACGACGCCGCCCAGCTGACCTACGCCGACGCGCTGGCGCAGTGGGGTGACGCCGGGGGCTACGACGCCGAGGTCACCTGGGACACGGTGACCGTCGCCGCGCTCGGCGTGCCCTACGACCGCTGCAAGTACCGCGAGCTGTCCACGCTGTCCGGCGGGGAGCAGAAGCGGCTGGCCCTGGAGGCGCTGCTGCGCGGGCCCGACGAGGTGCTGCTGCTCGACGAGCCGGACAACTACCTCGACGTCCCCGGGAAGCGCTGGCTGGAGCAGCGGCTGCTGGAGACCCGCAAGACGGTGCTGTTCGTCAGCCACGACCGCGAGCTGCTGGCTCGGGTCGCCGACCGGGTGGTCACCGTCGAGGGCGGGTCGGCGTGGGTGCACGGCGGCGGGTTCGCGACCTACGCCGACGCCCGGACGGCGCGGCACGACCGGCTGGCCGAGCTCCGGCGGCGCTGGGACGAGGAGCACCAGCGGCTGGTCGAGCTGGTCCGCACGCTGCAGCAGCAGGCGGCCAACTCGCCGGACATGGCCTCCCGCTACCGGGCGATGCAGACCCGGCTGGCGAAGTTCGAGGCGGCCGGGCCGCCGCCGGACCGCCCGCCGGAGCAGCGGGTGGCGATGCGGCTGCGCGGCGGGCGCACCGGCGTCCGGGCGGTGATGGCCGATCAGTTGGAGCTCACCGGCCTGATGCGCCCGTTCGACCTGGAGGTCTGGTACGGCGACCGGGTCGGCGTCCTCGGGGCCAACGGCGCGGGCAAGTCGCACTTCCTGCGGCTGCTGGCCGGGCAGGACGTCGGGCACAGCGGCTCGTGGCGGCTGGGCGCGCGCGTCGTCCCCGGCTTCTTCGCGCAGACCCACGCGCACCCGGAGTGGCTGGACCGGACGCTGGTCGACCTGCTCTGGCACGGGGAGCCCGGCCGGCCGGGGGTCGACCGGGGCCGCGCGATGGCCGCGCTGCGCCGCTACGGCCTGGCCGAGCAGGGCGACCAGGAGTTCCGGACCCTCTCCGGCGGGCAGCAGGCACGGTTCCAGGTGCTGCTCCTGGAGCTCTCCGGCGCGACCCTGCTGCTGCTCGACGAGCCGACCGACAACCTCGACGTCCTCTCCGCCGAGGCGCTCGAGGAGGCGCTGGCCGCGTTCGAGGGGACGGTGCTCGCCGTGACCCACGACCGGTGGTTCGCCCGCTCGTTCGACCGGTTCCTGGTCTTCGGTGCCGACGGCCGGGTGTACGAGTCGGCCGAGCCGGTGTTCGACGAGACGCGGGTGGCCCGCACCCGTTGACCGTCAGGGTGTCCTGACGGATGCTGGGTGCATGGTCGACGTGGACACCCTCGAGCGGGAGCACACGCTGCAGACCGCCGTCCGCCGGTACGAGGAGCTGCGCACGCGCGACTCGCTGGCCGATCCGGACGACGCCGGCGGGCCGCGCCCGCTGGACCGCGCCGAGGCGCTGGAACTGCTGGCGCTGGGCGAGGTGATCGCCCGCCGGGCCGGCCAGGGGCGGCAGCTCACCGTGCGGACGGCGCGGTCGGCGGGTGCGTCCTGGGCCGAGATCGGGCAGGCGCTGGGCACCACCCGCCAGTCGGCGTGGGAGGCGCACCGCCGGTGGATCGACGGCCAGGCCGCGCAGCACGGCACCGTGGGTGAGATCGGGTTCGACGCGGCCGACGCCGCGGCCGCCCGAGCCCTGGCCGGGGACCCGGAGGGCTGAGCGACCGTTGATCATGGGGTTGTCGCTGCCCCGCCCGGCGTGTCCTGCCGTGTCGGCTGCGACAACCCCATGATCAACGCGGGGAGGGGGCCGAGGGGAGCCGAGGGGCCGTCCTCAGCCGAACGCCCGGCCCTCGCCGCGGTAGGTCGGCACGGTGCCGGTGAGCGCGTCGCCGGCGACGGTGTGCAGGACGTCGACGTGCTCGCACAGCTCCCCGGCCTTGGCGTGGCGGAACCACACCCGGTCGCCGACCCGCAGTTGCGCCGCGCCCGGCCCGCGCAGCGGCGTCTGCACCTCCCCGGCGCCCTCGGCGCGCAGCAGCCGCAGCCCCGCGGGGAACACCGGGGAGGGGACCCGGTCCGCGCCGGGCGGGCCCGACGCGATCCAGCCGCCCCCGGCCACGGTCACGGTCCCCGGCGTCGGGACCCGGGTCACCGGCAGGGCGAACAGCGCGGCCGGGCGCGCGGTGAAGGCGCGGTACCCGTCGAACAGCGTCGGGCAGAACAGCCCGGAGCCGGCCGCCAGCTCGGTCACCGAGGGGTCGGCCGCGGTCCGCTCCAGGCTCCCGGTGCCCCCGCCGTTGACGAACTCCAGCGGGGCCACCGCGCCGACCGCCGCCACCGCGGCCGCCCGCCGGCCGATGAGCTCCCGGGCCGAGAGCGCCTGCACCCCGCGGACGGCCAGGCCGCGCGCGGGGCGGCCCGGCGGCGCGTCCGGGACGCCGGCGATCTGCGCCTCGTAGGCCATGAGGCCGACCAGCCGGAACCCCGGGCGGGCCACGACGGCGCGGGCGAGCGCGGCGGCCTGCGCCGGCTCGTGCACGGGGGAGCGGCGCACCCCGACGTGCACCCGGCCGCGGACGGCCCGGAACGAGGCGTCCACGTCGAGGCAGACCCGCACGGCCGGCCGCCGTCCGGGCGGGACGACGGAGTCGACGAGGTCGAGGTGGTCGGTGGAGTCGACGACGACCGTCACCCGCGCCGCGGCCGCCTCGTCGCCGAGCAGCCGCCGCAGCGCCGCCCGGTCCACCGACGGGTAGGCGACCACGGCGTCGTCGGTGACCGGGTCCGCGCCGCCGGCCAACCACAGCGCCTCGGCCAGGGAGTAGGCGAGCACGCCCGCGAAGCCCGGCCGGGCCAGCACCCGGCGCAGCAGCGCCCGGCTGCGCACCGACTTGCTCGCCACCCGGATCGGCCGCCCACCGGCCCGCGCGACGAGGGCGGCGGCGTTGGCGTCGAGCGCGTCGAGGTCCACCACGGCCAGGGGTGGGTCCAGATCGGCGGTGGCCCGGTCCAGCCGGGTGCGGGCCGCCTCGGCCGGGCGCGGGCGGACGGCGGTCACGCGGGCGAGCGTGGCCGCCCGACAGCGGAGGGTCAACCCCCTGGACGGGCCGTTGACCTGCGCAGTCCCGCCCGGGCAGAGTGCCGGGGTCCGATCGCGGCGGAGGAGGTCGGAGTGGCGGCTGGACCGGCGGAACCCGCAGACGTCAGACGGTGGCGCAACTGGGCGGGCAACCAGCGGGCCGAGGCGGTGGTGGTGGTCCACCCGACGTCCCCCGACGAGGTGGCCGCCGTCCTCTCCGCCGCGGCCGAGGCCGGCCGGCGCGTGCGGCCCGTCGGCAGCTGCCACTCCTTCTCGGCCATCGGGCGGCCCGAGGACGTCGCGCTGGTCCTCGACGAGCTGTGCGGCGTCTCGGTGGGCGACGACGGCCTGGTCACCGTGGGCGCGGGGACCCCGCTGTACCGGCTCACCGCGGAGCTCGCGCGCACCGGCTGGGCGCTGACCAACCTCGGCGACATCGACCGGCAGACCGTCGCCGGCGCGCTGGCCACCGGCACGCACGGCACCGGTGCGCGCTTCGGCGGGCTGGCCACCCAGGTGCGCGCGCTGGACCTGGTGACCCCGGCCGGCGAGCTGCTGCACTGCGACGCGGACACCCACCCCGAGGTGTTCGCCGCCGCCCGCGTGGGGCTCGGCGCGCTGGGCGTGGTCACCGCGGTGACCCTGCAGGCCGAGCCTGCGTTCGCGCTGCACGCGGTGGAGGGGCCGGGCCGGCTCACCACCGCCCTGCGGGGCTTCGAGACGCTGATGACCTGCGCCGACCACGTCGAGTTCTACTGGTTCCCGCACACCGACGCGACGCTGGTCAAGTGCAACACCCGGGTCCCGCTGGCGGAGGGGCTCGACCCGCTGCCGCGGTGGCGCGCGGTGTGGGACGACGAGGTCCTGGCCAACGCGGCCTTCGCCGGGGTGGTCGCGGCCGGACGGCGGGTGCCCGCGCTGGTGCCGCCGCTGGCCCGGGCCTCCGCCCGCGCGCTGGGCGCCCGCAGCTGGACCGACCACTCCCACCGGGTCTTCGTCAGCCGCCGGCGGGTGCGCTTCCTCGAGATGGAGTACGCCGTTCCGCGGGCGCAGGCGCCGGCGGTGCTGGCCGAGCTGCGGCGGGTGCACGAGGCCGGCGACTGGCGCACCGCGTTCCCGGTCGAGGTGCGGCTCGCCGCGGCCGACGACATCCCGCTGTCGACCGCCTCGGGCCGCGACACCGCCTACGTCGCCGCCCACGTCCCGGCCGCGACCGACCCGGGCCCCTGGTTCGCCGCGCTGGAGGAGATCGCCGGCGCGGTCGGCGGGCGCCCCCACTGGGGCAAGCTGCACGGCCTGGACGCCGACCTGCTCCTGCAGCGCTATCCCCGGTTCGACGAGTTCCTCGCCGTCCGCGACCGGCTCGACCCGACCGGCGTCCTGGCCAACGACCACCTCGACCGGGTGCTCGGCCCGGCGCCCGGCCGCTGACCCCTCATGCCGTGGGCGTGCCCCCGATGGCGTCGAGCTCCTCGAGCTCGCGGGGGCCCAGCACCAGCGCGGCTGCGGTCAGGTTCTCCTCGAGGTGGGCCACCGACGAGGTGCCGGGGATGAGCAGCACGTTCGGGCTGCGGGCGAGCAGCCAGGCCAGGGCGACCTGCATGGGGGAGGCCTCCAGCCGGCGGGCGACCGTCTCCAGCGCCGCCGACTGCAGCGGGGTGAACCCGCCCAGCGGGAAGAAGGGCACGTAGGCGATCCCCTCGCGGGAGAGCGCGTCGATCATCGGGTCGTCGTGCCGGTGCACCAGGTTGTAGTGGTTCTGCACGCAGACCACCGGTGCGATCGACTGAGCCTCGGCCAGCTGCTGCGTCGTCACGTTGCTGACGCCGAGGTGCCGGACCAGCCCCTCCCGCTGCATCTTCGCCAGGGCCTCGAACGGCTCGGCCAGCGAGCGCTCCACCGGCTCGGCGAACCCGGGCATCCGCAGGTTCACCACGTCCAGGGCGTCCACGCCCAGGTGGCGCAGGTTGTCCTCGACCGCCGAGCGGAGCTCGTCGGAGGAGAGGGCCTCGGGCCAGCCGCCCTCCGGCGTCCGCCGCGCCCCCACCTTGGTGACGATGACGAGGTCGTCGGGGTAGGGGTGCAGCGCCTCGCGGATGATCTCGTTGGTGACGTGCGGGCCGTAGTAGTCGCTGGTGTCGATGTGGTCCACACCGAGCTCGACCGCCCGGCGGAGGACGGCGACGGCGGCGTCACGGTCGGCCGGCGGGCCCATGACGTGCGGGCCGGCGAGCTGCATCGCGCCGTAGCCCAGCCGGTGCACCGACCGGTCGCCGAGGGGAGCCTGTCCGGACCGTTCCGCCGTGATGGTGGTCATGAGGGGGCCCTACCCCGGCGGTCGCATCGTCAGGCTGCGGTCTGGCACACGGTGTCGGCCGGCCGCGGCTCGAGGGCGGCCGGGGTGGCCTCGGCCCGGCCCACCGACCGGGCGAGGACGGCGATCCCGGCGCCGACCACCGCGACGACGGCACCGACCCACATCGGCGCGGTGTAGCCCAGCCCCAGCGAGAGGACCAGCGCGCCCAGGGCCGCACCGACGGCGTTGGCCACGTTGAACGCGGCCTGGTTGGCCGCCGACACCAGGCTGCCGCCCCGCACCTGCGCGGCCTCGATGACGCCGTTCTGCACGACCGGGCCCAGGGAGAAGGCGATGGCCCCGAACAGCACCAGCAGCGCCACCGCGGCGACCGGCGTCCGGGCGAGGAAGGCGAAGGCGACGAGGACGACGGCCGTGCCCACCAGCCCGACCGCGACGAAAGAGAAGCCGAAGCGGTCCCCGAACCGGCCGCCGACCAGGGTGCCCACGGTGGTGCCGATGCCGAACAGCGCCAGGACCGGCGTCACCCACTCGACCGGGATGCCGCCGAGCTCGGTGAGGATCGGGCTGACGTAGCTGTAGACGGCGAACAGCGCGGCGAAGCCGACCATCGTCAGCCCCAGCACCAGCCACACCTGGCCGCGCCGGAAGGCGGCGAGCTCGCTGCGCAGGTCGCCGGGCTCCCCGAGGTCGCGGGGCAGCCAGGCGAGCAGGCCGGCGATGGTGACCAGGCCGATGACGGCGACGGCGCCGAGCACCACCCGCCAGCTGGTCTGCTGGGCCACGAAGGTGCCGACGGGCACGCCGATCACGTTGGCCAGCGTCAGGCCGACCATCATCAGCGAGATGGCCTGGGCGGCCCGGTCGGGGGCGACCAGCCGGCGCGCGGCGACCGCACCCACGCCGAAGAACGAGCCGTGAGCCAGCGCGGCGAGGACGCGGGCGGCGGCCAGCGTCTCGTAGGTCGGGGCCAGCGCCGACAGCGCGTTGCCGACGACGAAGACCACCATGAGGCCGACCAGCGTCTGGCGGGGCGAGAAGCGCACGCCCAGCGCGGTCAGCGTGGGGGCGCCGACGACCACGCCGATCGCGTAGGCGGAGATGAGCATGCCGACGGCGGACACCGAGACCCCGAGTCCGCCGGCGATCTCGGGCAGCATGCCCATCACGACGAACTCGGTGGTGCCGATGCCGAAGGCGCCGATGGCGAGGGCGAGCAGACCGCGGGGCACGGAGGAACTCCTGGGGGACGACGACTTCGGGTGTGGCTCGGACTGCGTCGTCCTGCCGGGGTCGGTTCCGACCCTCTCTCAGGGCAAGTCAGTGCCCCGCACAGGCATGCCCCGAACGCCGGGTGGGTCTCCTCACACCCGGCGTCCGGGGCCCGGCCGGGAGGTCAGGGCTTGAGCAGCACCTTGACCGCGCCGTCCTTCTTCTCCCGGAAGTTGGCGTAGGCCTCCGGCGCCTGCTCGAGCGGCACGTGGTGGGTGGCGAAGTCGTCCACGCCGAGGGGGTCGCCCTCGGTGAGGATCGGCAGGATGTCGGGCACCCAGCGCCACACGTTGGCCTGGCCCATGCGCAGCTGGATCTGCTTGTCGAACATCCGCATCAGCGGCAGCGGGTCGGTCGCGCCGCCGTAGACGCCCGACAGCGAGATGGTCCCGCCGCGGCGGACGGCGTCGATCGCGGCGTTGAGCGCGGCCAGCCGGTCGACGCCGGCGACCTGCATGACCCGCTCCATGATCGCGTCGGGCACCACCGCGGTCGCCTTCTGCGCGATCGAGGCCAGTGGGGAGCCGTGTGCCTCCATGCCGACGGCGTCGATCACGGCGTCGGCGCCGCGGCCCTCCGTCGCGTCCTGGATGGCCTGCACGACGTCGTCCTTCCTGGTGGAGCGGATGACCTCGGTGCCGCGGGCGGCGGCCCGGGCGAGCCGCTCGGGGACGATGTCGGACGCGTACACCTTCTCGATGCCCAGGTGGTGGGCGATGCGGGTGCACATGTCGCCGATCGGGCCCAGGCCCAGGACCAGGAGCGTCCCGCCCGGGGGTACGGCGGCGTACTGGACCGCCTGCCAGGCCGTGGGCAGGACGTCGGAGAGGTAGACGAAGCGGTCGTCGGGGAGCCCCGTGGGGACCTTGATCGGCAGCGTGTTGCCGAACGGCACCCGCAGGTACTCGGCCTGTCCCCCGGGGACCTGCCCGTAGAGCTTCGTGTAGCCGAACAGGGACGCCCCGAAGCCCTTGTCGCGGTTCTGCGTGGTCTCGCACTGGGACTGCAGCCCCTGCGAGCACATCCAGCAGGTGCCGCAGGAGATGTTGAAGGGGACGACGACCCGGTCACCGGGCTTGACGGCGGTGACCTCGGAGCCGACCTCGCGGACGATGCCCATCGGCTCGTGGCCCATGACGTCGCCGACGGTCATGAACGGCGCCATCACCTCGATCAGGTGCAGGTCCGACCCGCAGATGCCGCTCGAGGTGACCTCGATGACGACGTCGGTGGGCTCCTGGATCGTCGGGTCCGGGACGGTGTCCACCCGGACGTCGGCACGGCCGTGCCAAGTCACTGCGCGCATGGAGTGTGCTCCTCCGGTCGGGCTGTCAAGGGCGCGATCAAGCCCCTCCTGCCCGGTCGTGACCTGCATCGCCCCTGCATCCAACCCGCCCCGGCGAGTCAGCTACTCAACGTGATGAAGGATATACGCCGAGTTGAATGACAACAGTGCAAACCTGTGGCGCGGATCACGAAACCGCAGGTCAATGCCCCTGTATTCCAATCACGAAACGATAACGACGTGTTTACATGGGCCCCGCCCGCTCCCCCGGGCACCGCACGACGACCCCCTGTCCCCTCCGGAAGCCAGGTGCATGACTCCGCTCCACTCCGACCGCCTCCTCACCGAGGGGCCGGTGCCCGCCCCGGGCGCTGCGACCCCCGCTGAGATCCCGGCCGCGGCCCCGTCCTCCCGGCGGCAGCCCGCGACCGAGGCGTCGACGCAGACCACCCCGACGCCGCGCACGGGGGATGCGCAGCCGTCGGGAGAGCCCGCTCCTCGGACGTCCGGCGACCGGCCGGCGCGCACGCTGGCCGAGGTCACCGACCTCGCCGACCTCACGGGTCAGGCCGAGGCCGCCGCCCGGGCCGGCATCGACCTCCCCGGGGTCCGCACCGAGGACACCCGCCCGCAGGCCGGGGCCGCCGCGACCGGCGGGCGGCACGGCCGCCTCCGTCGCACGGCGCCGCCGGCGCGGCACCGCCGTCCCGCGATGTACCTCGCCGCCGCCCTCGTCGGGGCCGCCGGTCTCGGGGTGTTCTCCGTGGGTGACCGCGTCGCGCAGGCCGACGCCGAGTCGGTCAGCCGCTCGGTGAGCGTCGCCGCGGAGCTGGGCCTGGACAGCCAGTCGCCGGCCGCGGTCGAGGCGTCCGACGAGGCCCGGCTGGAGGAGATGACCGCCAGCCGCACCGCGCGCGAGGCCGAGCAGGCCGCCGCCGCGCAGGCCCAGGCCGAGGCCGACCGGCTGGCCGCCGAGGCCGCCGCGGAGGCCGCCCGGCCCAAGGCCGTGCTGCCCGTCGCCGGCGCCCGGCTCAGCAGCACCTTCGGGGCCCGCTGGGGCACCCTGCACGCGGGCATCGACCTCGCCGCGCCCATGATGACCCCCGAGTACGCCGCGGCGGACGGGATCGTCCTCGAGGCCGGCCCGGCCAGTGGTTACGGCAACGCCGTCTACATCCAGCACGAGAACGGCGACGTCACCGTCTACGGGCACATGGAGCAGATCCTCGTCACGCCCGGCCAGGTCGTCCGTGCCGGGGACACGATCGCGCTGCTCGGCAACCGCGGCCAGTCCACCGGGCCGCACCTGCACTTCGAGGTGCACGTCGGTGGCGTCAACGGCCAGAAGATCGACCCGCTGCCGTGGCTCCGGGAGCGCGGCGTCCAGATCTGAAGAAGGACCCCCTTGCCCCCCGCCGCTCGCGCGCTCGCGGCGGGGCCCTGCAAGGGGGCCGTTCCAGCACGTCACCGAGCTCGGAGCCCTGCAGCGGGGCCGTTCCGGCACGTCACCGGGCCGGGGCCACCCGCGCCCGCCGCCGGGTGGGGGAGACTGCCCGGTGTGCGGCGCGGGACGGAGGTGGGCGGCTGATGGGCCACGACCACGGCCACGCCCACGGCCCGGCCACCGCCTCGGCGCAGTACCGCCGGCGGCTGGCCGTCGTCCTCGGCCTGACCGTCGCGGTCATGGCCGCGGAGGTCGTCGGCGCCGTCGTCTCGGGGTCGCTCGCGCTGCTCGCCGACGCCGGCCACATGGCCACCGACGCGCTCGGCGTGGCACTGGCCCTGGGCGCGGTCTCCCTGGCGCAGCGGCCCGCCTGCGGACGGCGGACCTTCGGCTGGCAGCGGGTGGAGATCCTCGCCGCGGTCGCCAACGGCCTGCTGCTGGTCGGGGTGGCCGGCTACGTGGTGGTGGAGTCGGTGCGCCGCATCGGCGACGCGCCGGAGATCGGCTCGGGCGTCATGCTGGCCGTCGCCGCGGCCGGCCTCGTGGTCAACCTCGGTGGCCTGGCCCTCCTGCACCGCGGGCGGAGAGACTCGCTCAACGTCCGCGGCGCCTACCTCGAGGTGCTCGGCGACGCGCTCGGCTCGGTCGCGGTCATCGTCGCCGCCGTCGTCGTCGCCACGACCGGCTGGACGCCGGCCGACACCGTGGCGTCCCTGGTCATCGCCGCGCTGGTGCTGCCCCGCGCCTGGTCCCTGCTCCGGGAGGCCGTGGACGTCCTGCTGGAGGCCGCGCCCCGCGGGGTCGACCTCGACGAGGTGCGGGCGCACATCCTCGGTGTCGACGGCGTCCTCGACGTCCACGACCTGCACGCCTGGACCATCACCTCGGGCCTGCCGGTGCTCTCCGCGCACGTCGTCGTCACCGACGAGGCGCTCGAGGCCGGGCACGGGGGACGGGTGCTCGACGCCCTCTGCGCGTGCCTGGGCAGCCACTTCGACGTCGAGCACTGCACCTTCCAGTTGGAGGGCGAGGCGCACGCCGGGCACGAGGCGCCCGTCCACGATTGAAGGACCACCCTTTCCCCCACGCCTCGCAGGCTCGGCGCGGGCCCCTGAAGGGTGGCCGTTCCAGGACGTGACCAAGTGGGAGAGTGGAGCGCACCAGCACGGCACGGCAGGAGGCGCACTCGGTGGAGCACGGTCACCACTCGGGCATGTGGGTGCCCGCGGAACCACCGACCTGGGGGCGGATGTTCCTGCCGCACCTGGAGCCGTGGTCGGTGCTCGCCGTCCTGAGCCTGCTCGGGCTGGTCGGCTACCTGGCCGCGCTGGTGGTGCTGCGCCGGTCGGGGGTGGCGTGGCCGTGGTGGCGGACGGCGTCGTGGATCGCCGGCTGCCTGTCGCTGTTCGGGGTCACCGGCACCTGGCTCAACGGCTACAGCATGGTGCTGTTCAGCGTGCACATGGCCCAGCACATGGTGCTGTCGATGATCTCGCCGCTGCTGCTGCTCATCGGCGCCCCGGTGACGCTGGCGCTGCGGACGCTGCCTCGCGGGAAGGGGCTCGCCGGCGTTCCGCGGGCGCTGCTGCTCGACGCCCTGCACAGCCGCGTGGCGCGGTTCCTCTCGCACCCGCTGTTCACGCTGCCGCTGTTCCTCGGCAGCCTCTACGGGGTCTACTTCACGCCGCTGTTCGACGCGCTCATGAGCAACCCCGTGGGGCACCAGTTCATGCTGGCCCACTTCACCGTGACCGGGCTGCTGTTCTTCGGGCCGATCCTCGCCCAGGACCCGTGGCCGCGGACCATGGGCCACGGCGGCCGGATGCTCGAGCTGCTCATCCCGATGCCGCTGCACGCGTTCTTCGGCGTGGCGATCATGATGGCCGGCGCGCTGGTGGTGGAGACCTTCGCGGTGCCCCCGGCCGGCTGGGGCGTCGATCCGCTCAGCGACCAGTCGACCGCCGGCAGCATCGCGTGGTCCTTCGGCGAGCTGCCGACGGTGTTCGTGATGGCGATCGTGCTCTTCTCCTGGATGGGCTCGGAGGACCGCAAGGGCAGGCGGCTCGACCGTGCCGCCGTCCGCACCGAGGACGCCGAGCTCCAGGCCTACAACGCCCGCCTGCGGGCCCTCGCCGCCCGGGACGGCTGAGTCCGTCGCCCCCTCCCCGCGATGATCATGGGGTTGTTGCCGGCTCCCACGGCGTGTCCCGCCGTGTCGCCGGCAACAACCCCATGATCAACTGCGGGGGAGGGGTGGAGCTCAGCCCACGTGGACGACGGCGTCGCCCTCGGCGGGCAGGTCGTCCTTGGTGGCCTTGATGAGCACCGCCGCGACGACGGCGCCGAGCACCAGCAGGCCGGCCGCCCAGGTGAAGGCGGTCGTGTAGCCCTCGACCTGCGCGGTCAGGCCGAGCGCCGGGTCCTGCGGGTTCGCCCCCGAGGTCAGCGCGTCGGCCGTGTAGGCGCTGATCGCGCCGACCGACAGCGAGGCCAGGACGGCGGTGCCGATGGAGGCGCCCACCTGCTGGGTGGCGTTGAGCATGGCGCTGGCCGCGCCCGCGTCGTGCTCACCCGCACCGACCAGCGCCAGGTTCGACAGCGGGACGAAGGTGAACCCGAGGCCCAGGCCGAGCAGGAGCTGGCCCGGGAAGGGCAGCTGCCAGAAGCCCGTGTCGAGGCCGACGAAGGACAGCGTGAACAGCCCGGCGGCGGCGAGCAGCCCGCCCAGGACCATGAGGGGCTTCGGCCCGACCCGCGGCACCAGGGCGCTGGCCGCACCGGCGGAGATGAACACGCCCAGCGTCGTCGGCAGCGAGGCGAGGCCGGCGACCACCGGCTCGTAGCCGAGGACCTGCTGGAAGTACAGGCTCAGGAAGAAGAACGCCCCGATGAGCCCGGCGCCCACCAGCGTCGAGGTCAGGTAGGCCCCGCCGCGGTTGCGGTCGAGGACGATGCGCATCGGCAGCAGGGGGTTGCGGGTGCGCAGCTCCAGCAGGACGAACAGCGCCAGCAGCACCAGGCCGCCGACGATGAAGACCCAGGCGAGCCCGTCGGTCCACCCGCTCTCCGGCGTGACCAGCGTGGGGCTGCCCTGGGCCGCGGCCCGCGCGTTGGCCTCCGCGGCCGCGATGGAGTTGGTCTGCGAGGCCTCCGCCACGCGGGTGAAGCCGTAGACGATCGAGGCCAGGCCGAGGGTCACCAGGACCGCGCCGGGGATGTCGTAGCGCGTGTCACCCGGGGCCTTGCTCTCCGGGACGATCGGGATGGCCAGCACGACGGCGAGCAGCGCGACGGGCAGGTTCACCCAGAAGCACCAGCGCCAGTCGGCGTACTCGGTCAGCACACCGCCCAGCAGCAGGCCGACCGCCGAGCCGCCGCCGGCGATGGCGCCGTAGACGCCGAAGGCCTTGGCCCGCTCCTTGGGGTCGGTGAACAGCACGGTGAGCAGCGCCAGCGACGCCGGGGCCAGCAGGGCGCCGAAGACGCCCTGCAGCGCCCGGGCGGCGAACAGCATGCCCTCGTTCTGGGCGATGCCGCCGAGCGCGGAGGCGATGGCGAAGCCGGCCGCGCCGACCAGGTAGGTGCGCTTGCGGCCCCAGAAGTCGGCGATCCGGCCGCCCAGGAGCAGGAAGCCGCCGAAGGTCAGGGTGTAGGCGGTGACGATCCACTGCTGGGTGGCCGCGGTGATGCCCAGGTCGGCCGAGACCGCGGGCAGCGCGATGTTGACGATGGTCGCGTCGAGGATGACCAGCAGGACGGTCATGGCGATGACCCCCAGGGCCAGCCACCGCCTCGGGTACGGCTCCTCGCCGACGTGGCCGGCGCCGGAGGCGCGCGTGGACGTGGGGTCAGTCATGGGGGAGTCCTCGAGAGGTCGTGCGGGAGTGGGGCGACGGCGTCGTCGGCTGCCGCAAGATATCCGCCTGCGAGCATGGGTTCGTGCCGTTTTCCCTGGTGTTCACCGCGGACACGCACGTCCCCAAGCGCGCGCGTGACCTACCTCATGCCCTGTGGGCGGCCATCGACGCGGCCGACGTCGTCGTGCACGCCGGTGACTGGGTGGACGTGGCACTCCTCGACCGCATCGAGGAGCGCGCCCGCCGGCTGGTCGCGGTGTACGGCAACAACGACCACGGGGCGCTGCGCGAGCGGCTCCCCGAGGTGGCCCGCGCCGAGCTCGCGGGCATCCGGCTGGCCGTCGTCCACGAGACCGGTGACAAGAAGGGCCGCGAGGCCCGCTGCGCGGCCCGCTTCCCGGACGCCGACCTGCTGGTCTTCGGGCACAGCCACATCCCCTGGGACACCACCGCCGACACCGGTCTGCGGCTGCTCAACCCGGGATCGCCGACCGACCGCCGCCGCCAGCCGCACGGCACCTTCGTCACGGCCGTCGCCGCCGACGGCGCGCTGCACGAGGTGACGTTCCACCCGGTCGCCCGGTGACCGCCGGGCCCGCCAGCCGGCGGCCGTGGCCTCCCGGGGCGGTGGACCTGCTGGCCTGCCCGGTGTGCGGCGGCCCGCTCGCGGCGCTGCCCGGCGGCAGCGGTCTGCGCTGTCCCGCCGGGCACGCCTTCGACCGCGCGCGGCAGGGACAGGTCACCCTGCTGCCGCCCGGGCACGTGCCGCCGTCCGGCGACACGGCGGAGATGGTCGCCGACCGGGTGGCCTTCCTCGCCGCGGGGCACTACCGCGGGATCACGCAGGCCCTGGGGGACGCCGTCCTCGCGGAGCCGTGCCCGCCGGCGACCCTGCTCGACCTCGGCGGTGGCACCGGGCACCACCTGGCCGGCGTCCTCGACCGGCTGCCCGACGCGGTCGGCGTCGTCCTGGACTCCTCGCGGTACGCCGCGCGCCGGGCGGCCGGTGCACACCCGCGGGCCCTGGCGGTCGTCGCCGACGCCTGGGCGCGGCTGCCGGTGCGGGACGCCGCCGTGGACCGGGCGCTGGTGGTGTTCGCCCCGCGCAACGGCCCGGAGATCGCCCGGGTCCTTCGGCCGGGCGGCCGGCTCGTCGTCGTCACCCCCGCCGCCGACCACCTCGCCGAGCTGGTCGGTCCGCTGGGGCTGCTGCGCGTCGACCCCGAGAAGGGACGGCGGCTGGCCGCCACCCTCGAGCCGCACCTGCGCCAGGTGGCGGCCGGGGGGCACCGGGAGCGGCTCGAGCTCGACCGGACGGCGGTGCGGACGCTGGTGGGCATGGGGCCGCACGCCCGGCACCTCGCCCCGGAGGCGCTGGCGACGGCGGTCGCCGGCCTGCCGGAGTCCTCCCCGGTGACCGTGTCGGTGGACCTCACCACGTGGGCCCGCGCCGGGTGACCGGTGAGTCCGGTCACGGCACGGTCACGGCGCAGCGGCCCTGACCGGCGCGCCTGCCCCCGTCGCCGGGAGGTGTCGCACAGGCACCGCTTATGCTGCGACGGTGACGATCGCACCGGCGCCGATCGTGAGCCGGCCGAGCCCGGCTCGCGAGGTCGAGAAGGGCTCGCGGCTCTCGAACCTGCTGCGGAC
Source organism: Geodermatophilus sp. SYSU D00965 (assembly GCF_054050075.1). Taxonomy (NCBI): domain Bacteria; kingdom Bacillati; phylum Actinomycetota; class Actinomycetes; order Geodermatophilales; family Geodermatophilaceae; genus Geodermatophilus; species Geodermatophilus sp. SYSU D00965. The sequence goes on from NZ_JBJGYQ010000012.1 coordinate 101,234, forward strand.
CACCGACCACAAGACCATCGGCCTCATGTACCTGGCCACCTCGTTCGCATGGTTCATGGTGGGCGGGCTCATGGCCCTCCTCATGCGCGGCGAGCTGGCCCGGCCGGGGCTGCAGTTCCTCTCGCCCGAGCAGTACAACCAGCTGTTCACCATGCACGGCACGGTGATGCTGCTGTTCTTCGCGACGCCGCTGTTCTTCGCGTTCGCGAACCTGATCATGCCGCTGCAGATCGGCGCGCCGGACGTCGCCTTCCCGCGGCTGAACGCCTTCTCCTACTGGCTGTTCCTCTTCGGCAGCACGATCGCGGTGTCGGGCTTCCTGACCCCCGCCGGTGCCGCGGACTTCGGCTGGTTCGCCTACACGCCGCTGTCCGACGTCACGAACTCGCCCGGCGCCGGCGCCGACCTGTGGATCGCCGGCCTGGCCGTGTCCGGTCTGGGCACGATCCTCGGTGGCGTCAACTTCATCGCGACGATCGTCTGCCTGCGGGCGCCGGGCATGACCCTGTTCCGGATGCCGATCTTCACCTGGAACGCCCTCGTCACCAGCGTGCTGATCCTGCTGGCGTTCCCGATCCTGACCGCGGCGCTGTTCGCCCTGCTGGCCGACCGGCAGCTCGGGGCGCTGGTGTACTCCGAGGAGAACGGGGGCGCCATGCTCTGGCAGCACCTGTTCTGGTTCTTCGGCCACCCCGAGGTCTACATCATCGCGCTGCCGTTCTTCGGCATCGTCACCGAGATCATCCCGGTGTTCTCCCGCAAGCCGCTGTTCGGCTACAAGGGCATGGTCTTCGCGACGCTGGCCATCGGTGGCCTGTCGCTGTCGGTGTGGGCGCACCACATGTACGCCACCGGCGCGGTGCTGCTGCCCTTCTTCGCCTTCCTGACCTACCTGATCGCCGTGCCCACCGGGATCAAGTTCTTCAACTGGATCGGCACCATGTGGCGGGGGCAGCTGACCTTCGAGACGCCGATGCTGTTCTCCGTCGGCTTCATGGTCACCTTCCTCCTGGGCGGCCTCACCGGCGTGCTGCTGGCCAGCCCGCCGCTGGACTGGCACGTCTCCGACAGCTACTTCGTCGTCGCGCACTTCCACTACGTGGTGTTCGGCACCGTCGTGTTCGCCGCCTACGCCGGCATCTACTTCTGGTTCCCGAAGATGTGCGGCCGGATGATGGACGAGCGGCTGGGCAAGCTGCACTTCTGGCTGACCTTCATCGGCTTCCACGGCACGTTCCTCGTCCAGCACTGGCTGGGCAACGAGGGCATGCCGCGCCGGTACGTCAACTACCTGCCCACCGACGGGTTCACCACGCTGAACACGGTCTCGACGATCTTCTCGTTCGTGCTCGGCGCGTCGACCATCCCGTTCCTCTACAACGTCTTCAAGTCCTGGCGGTTCGGGCCGCTGGCGCTGCGCGACGACCCCTGGGGCCACGGCAACTCGCTGGAGTGGGCGACGTCGTCCCCGCCGCCGCGGCACAACTTCCTGGAGATCCCGAAGATCCGCTCCGAGCGGCCGGCGTTCGAGGCGCACTACCCGCACCTGCTCGAGCGCCTGGAGCGGGAGGCTCACGCAGGGAAGCGGCACGAGCCGTACGCGGGCGAACTCGGCCTCAGCGCCGGGAGCCGGCAGGGGAGCAAGGACCCCGACCCCACCTGAGGGAGGACCCCCTGCCCCCCGCCCCTCGCAGGCTCGCGTCGGGACCCTGCAGGGGGCCGCTCCCCGGAAGTGCAGCAACAGCGACGCCCCGTCGGCCCCGGCCGGCGGGGCGTCGCCGCGTGTGCGGCACGATGAGGCCGTGCCGCTCGACCCCGCCCCCCGCACGCCGCCGGACCCCCGCCCCGAGACGCCCCGGGCCCTGCTGACCGTCACCGGGGTCGACCGACCGGGTGTCACCGCACGGCTGTTCACCGCGCTGGCCGACGCCGGCGACGGACGGCGGGCCATCGAGGTGGTCGACGTCGAGCAGGTCGTCGTCCACGGCCAGCTGGTGCTCGGCGTGGAGGTCACCGCCGTCCGGCTGGACGGCGGCCCGCCGGTCGACGACGCGGCGTTCCTCGCCCGGCTCGCGCGGCTGGCCGGCGAGGTCGCCGACGCCACGGGCATGCAGGTGCAGGTGGACTCCGTGGACGAGGAGAAGCGGTCCAACAGCCGGGCCCACCACGTGATCGTGCTGGGCCGGCCGGTCCCGCCGGCAGCGGTCGCCGGAGCCGCCTCGGCCGTGGCCGGGCTCGGCGGCAACATCGACGCCATCCGCCGGCTCTCGGACTACCCGGTGGTGAGCTTCGAGCTCACCGTCTCCGGCGCCGAGGCCACCGAGCTGCGCACGGCGCTGGCCTCGGTGGCGTCCCGGACCGGTGCCGACATCGCCGTCGAGCAGGTCGGCCTGACCCGGCGCAGCAAGCGGCTCATCGTGCTCGACGTCGACTCCACCCTGGTCCGCGGCGAGGTCATCGACGAGCTGGCCGCACGGGCCGGCCGGGCGGCGGAGGTCGCCCGCATCACCGCCGCGGCGATGAACGGCGAGCTCGACTTCGCCGAGTCGCTGCGGGCCCGGGTGGCCGCGCTGGCCGGGCTGCCGGTGGAGGTGCTCGACGAGGTGCGCGAGGCCCTGGTGCTCACCCCGGGGGCCCGCACGCTGATCCGGACCCTCAAGCGGCTGGGGTTCCGCTGCGGCGTCGTCAGCGGTGGCTTCACGCAGATCACCGACCCGCTCGCCGAGCAGCTGGGCCTGGACTTCGCCGCGGCCAACACCCTCGAGGTGGCCGACGGCAAGCTCACCGGCGGGCTGGTGGGGGAGATCGTCGACCGCGCCGGGAAGGCCCGCGCGCTGGTCCGCTTCGCCGACGAGTACGGCATCCCGCTGGACCAGACGGTGGCGGTCGGCGACGGCGCCAACGACCTCGACATGCTCAACGCGGCCGGGCTGGGCATCGCCTTCAACGCCAAGCCCTACGTCCGCGAGCAGGCCCACACGGCGCTCAACCAGCCCTACCTGGACGCCGTCCTGCAGGTGTTGGGCTTCACCCGCGACGAGGTCCTCGACGCGACGTGAGCCGGTCTGATCGCGATCATGGCGCGGTGACCACCGGTCCGGACGCCGGCGTGGTCACGGCGCCATGATCGTGACGGAGAGCTCGCTCAGGCGGGCTGGTGGACCGTCCCCTCGAGTTCCACGCCGGCGGCGCGCAGCTGGGCCAGGGCGGCGTCGGTGGTCTCCGGGGCCACGCCCGCGGTGAGGGCCAGGAGCACGCGGGTGGCGAAGCCCTCGCGGACGGCGTCGAGCGCGGTGGCCCGCACGCAGTGGTCGGTGGCGATGCCGACGACGTCCACGGCGTCGACCCCGCGCCCGCGCAGCCAGTCGGCCAGCAGCACGCCGTCCGCACTGCCCTCGAAGCCGGAGTAGGCCGCGGAGTAGTGGCCCTTGTCGAAGACCGCCGCGATCGGCTGCCGGTCCAGCCGCGGGTGCAGCTCGACCCCGTCGCTGCCGGCCACACAGTGGGCCGGCCAGGTCCCGACGAAGTCCGGCTCCTCGTGGAAGTGGTCGCCGGGGTCGATGTGGTGGTCGCGGGTGGCCACCACGTGGGCGTACTCGCCGGCGTGCGCCCGGACGTGCGCGCTGATCGCCGCGGCGACCGCCGTCCCGCCGGCGACGGCGAGGCTGCCGCCCTCGCAGAAGTCGTTCTGCACGTCGACGACCACCAGTGCGCGGGACATCGCGGTTCCTCCCCGGGTCAGGACGTGATCGTCTCGATGGCGCAGTCCCCACGGGAGAGCGCCCAGGCCTCCTGCGGCAGCGCCGCGCGCACCCGCTCGTGGTGGGCGCGCGCCTCGGCGAGCGCCTCGGTCGGCGTGGCGGAGCTGAGCACGGTGCCGCCCTTCACCAGCGGGACGACGAGGTCGCGGTCGCCGTCCCGGGGGTCGATCGGCGCGCTGCTGATGACCTCCGCGGTCGCCGTCCCCGAGTCGTCGTGCCGGCGGACGGCGTGCTTGCGGCCGCCCACGGAGTTCTTGCCCTCGCTCTTCTTGGCCACCGGGACCCCGTCGCGCTCGACCAGCTTGTAGACCATCCCGGCGGTGGGGGCGCCCGAGCCGGTCACCAGCGAGGTGCCCACGCCGTAGCCGTCGACCGGCGCGGCCATGAGCCCGGCGATGGCGTACTCGTCGAGGTCGCTGGTGACGATGATCCTCGTGCCGGTCGCGCCCAGGGAGTCGAGCAGCTCCCGCGCGTGCGTGGCCAGGGTGGGCAGGTCGCCGGAGTCCAGACGGATCGCGCCCAGCTCCGGGCCGGCCACCTCGACGGCGGTGCGGATGCCGCGGTCGACGTCGTAGGTGTCGACCAGCAGCGTCGTCCCGACGCCGAGGGCGGCGACCTGCGCGCGGAAGGCGGAGGCCTCGTCGTCGTGCAGCAGGGTGAAGGCGTGCGCGCTGGTGCCGGTGGTGGGGACGCCGTAGCGGCGGCCGGCCTCGAGGTTGGACGTCGCCCGGAAGCCGACCAGGTGCGCGGCCCGCGCGGCGGCGACGGCGGCCTCCTCGTGGGTGCGCCGCGAGCCCATCTCGATGCACGGCCGCGCGCAGGCGGCGCCGACCATGCGGGCGGCGGCCGACGCGATCGCGCTGTCGTGGTTGAGGATCGACAGGATCAGCGTCTCCAGCAGCACCCCCTCGGCGAACGACGCCCGCACGGTGAGCACGGGGGAGGCGGGGAAGAACAGCTCGCCCTCGGCGTAGCCCTCGACGTCCCCGCTGAAGGAGAAGTCGGCCAGCCAGTCCAGCAGGCGGGCGTCGGTGAGGCCCTGGTCCCGCAGCGACGCGACGTCCTCGTCGGAGAAGCGGAACCGGGGGAGCTGGTCCAGCAGCCGCCCGGTGCCGGCCACCACGCCGTAGCGGCGGCCGTGCGGCAGGCGGCGGGCGAAGACCTCGAAGACGCAGTCGCGGTCGGCGGTGCCGTCGGCGAGTGCGGCGGCGACCATCGTCAGCTCGTACCGGTCGGTGAGCAGCGCGGAACCCGTCGACATGGCCACCGAGCCTAGGCCGGTGGCGCGGCGGCGACTCGGCGAGTTGCCCTCGTCCTAAGGTGAGGGGGTGGCCGGACCCCTCGCGCCCACACGGACGCCCGAAGAGACCGCCGAGGAGCGCGGCGACCTCGACCGGCCGTGGGTGACCATCGTCTGGAACGACCCGGTCAACCTGATGAGCTACGTGACCTTCGTGCTGCAGGAGCTGTTCGGCTACGACGAGCCGACGGCGACCACGCTGATGCTGCAGGTGCACCACGAGGGCAAGGCGATCGTCAGCTCCGGGCCGCGGGAGCGGATGGAGCACGACACCAGCCGGCTGCACGCCTACGGGCTGTGGGCCAGCTTCCAGCGCGACGCATGAGGCCGTTCCGCCGCAGGGGGGACGACGTGGTGGCCCGGCTCGAACCGGCCGAGGCCCACATCGTGACGCTGCTCCTCGACCAGCTCGAGCAGCTGCTCGCCGCCGACACCAGCGACGTCAGCGGGGACCCGGTGATCGCCCGGCTGCTGCCCACGGGGCACCGCGGGGACCCCGAGCTCGCCGCCGACTTCCGCGAGATGACCGAGTCGGCGCTGCGCTCGGGCAAGACCGACGACCTGGCCACCGTGCGGGCCACCCTGCCGCCGGACGGCGGGCCGGTGCGGCTCGACCCCGACCAGGCGGCGGCGTGGCTGCGGACCAGCAACGACCTGCGCCTGGCGCTGGGCACCCGGCTCGACGTCACCGAGGACACCGAGCCGCCGGAGGACCTCGGCAGCGACGAGGGCCAGCAGCTCGCGGTCTACTACTGGCTCACCGGCCTGCAGGGGTCGCTCGTCGACGCACTCGCCGCCGGTCGCGCCGGCCGAAGGTGAGCAGCACCAGCGCCACGAGCAGCGCGTCGAGGGCGAACAGGACGTAGACCATCCCGTGCAGCTCGACGTCCCGCAGCAGCGCGCCGACGGTGGAGACCAGCACGACCGCCGAGAGCGCGAAGACCAGCAGCACCACCAGCGAGCGCAGGGTGACCAGCAGCACCAGGGAGGCCCGGTCGGCCCCGACGTCGCTGCTGTAGTGGCCGCTGCGGCGCCGCAGCCCGCCGAACCCGAGCATCAGGGCGGGCGGGGCCATCAGCAGGACGCCGACGGCGACGAGCAGCGAGGAGACCACGAGAGGGCACCGTATCGGGCGGTCCCGGCCGGGCCCCGCACGAGCCTGGGGACGTCCTGGACGACCCCCTGCTGGGGCCCGCTCCGAGCCCGCGAGCGGTGGGGGGCAGGGGGTCTGGCCTCGGCTCCTGGCCCGCTGCAGGGGCCCGCCGCGAGCCCGCGAGCGGTGGGGGGCAGGGGGTCTGGCCTCGGCTCCTGGCCCGCTGCAGGGGCCCGCCGCGAGCCCGCGAGCGGTGGGGGCAGGGGGTCCTTCTAGACTGGGGCCGTGCTGCGCATCGACCGCGCGACCTACGACGCCATCGTGGCCCACGCCCGGGAAGACCACCCGGACGAGGCCTGTGGCGTCGTCGCCGGCCCCGAGGGCAGCGACCGCCCCGAGCGCTTCATCCCGATGCTCAACGCCGCGCGGTCGCCCACGTTCTACGAGTTCGACTCCGGGGACCTGCTCAAGCTCTACCGGGAGATGGACGACCGGGACGAGGAGCCGGTGGTCATCTACCACTCGCACACCGCCACCGAGGCGTACCCGTCGCGCACCGACATCAGCTACGCGTCCGAGCCCCACGCGCACTACGTGCTGGTCTCCACGCGGCACCACGGTGCGCAGACCGGGCTGGCCGGCGACGACGTCGAGTTCCGCAGTTTCCGCATCGTCGACGGCGAGGTCACCGAGGAGGACGTCGAGGTCGTCGAGTCCTACCTGTTCGGCCACTCGCCGACCACCGTCGTCTACGACTGAAGAAGGACCTTCCTGCCCCCACCGCTCGCAAGCTCGCGGCGGGCCCCTGCAGGAGGGCCGACGGGGCCGGCCGACGAGGTTCAGGAATGCCCCGCGGCGAACGGGCGTTGCCCGACCAGACGCACGGCCTGCTGCCCATCAGCGGGCCCGCCACCCCCACATCCCGAGGAGATCAGCACGCCATGGCCATCGAGGTCCGGATCCCGACCATCCTGCGCACCCACACCGGCGGCAACAAGACCGTCGAGGGCACCGGGGACACCCTGGCCGCGCTCGTCGACGACCTCGACGCCAAGCACCCGGGCCTGAAGAACCGCCTGGTCACCGAGGACGGCAAGCTGCACCGCTTCGTCAACGTCTACGTCAACGACGAGGACGTCCGCTTCACGGGTGCGCTCGACACCCAGGTCAAGGACGGCGACTCGGTGACGATCCTCCCGGCGGTCGCCGGCGGCTGCTGAGCCCTCCGCTCGGCCCGCCCCCGCCCGCCTCCCGGAAGAGCACCCCCATGGCCCGCTTCGCCTCACTCGTCGACTCGCTCGGCAACACCCCGCTCGTGGGGCTGCCGAACCTGTCGCCGTCCCCTGACGTCCGGCTGTGGGCCAAGCTCGAGGACCACAACCCCACCGGCTCGATCAAGGACCGCGCGGCGATCTCGATGATCGAGGCGGCCGAGAAGGAGGGGAAGCTCAAGCCGGGCGACACCATCCTCGAGCCGACCAGCGGCAACACCGGGATCTCGCTGGCGATGGTCGCCCGCCAGCGGGGCTACCGGCTGATCTGCGTGATGCCGGAGAACACCTCGATCGAGCGGCGCCAGCTGCTGGAGATGTACGGCGCGCAGATCATCAGCTCCCCGGCGGCCGGCGGCTCCAACCAGGCCGTCGCCGTCGCCAAGGGGCTGGCCGCCGAGCACGACGACTGGGTGATGCTCTACCAGTACGGCAACCCGGCCAACGCCGAGGCGCACTACACCGGCACCGGCCCGGAGATCCTCGCCGACCTGCCCTCGATCACCCACTTCGTGGCCGGCCTGGGCACCACCGGCACGCTCATGGGGGTCTCCCGCTACCTGCGGGAGAAGAAGCCGGACGTCCGGGTGATCGCCGCCGAGCCGCGCTACGGCGAGCTGGTCTACGGCCTGCGCAACATCGACGAGGGCTTCGTGCCCGAGCTCTACGACCCGACGCTGCTGGACTCCCGGTTCAGCGTCGGGCCGCAGGACGCCGTCCGCCGCACCCGCCAGCTGGTGGAGCAGGAGGGCATCTTCGCCGGGATCTCCACCGGCGCGATCCTGCACGCGGCGTTGGGCATCGCCGACAAGGAGGTGGCGGCCGGGCGCAAGGCCGACATCGTCTTCATCGTCTGCGACGGCGGCTGGAAGTACCTCTCCACCGGGGCCTACGCCGGCACCCTCGAGGAGGCGACCTCCGCGCTCGAGGGCCAGCTCTGGGCCTGAGCCGGGTCCTGCTGTGCCCTTCGAGCCGGGGCCTGCTCGGGGCGTGAGCCGCGTCTCCCGGTGTCGCCAGCTAGCCTGACCTGCGTGTCTGGGGCGGCTGCGTGAGGCTCACCATCGTCGGGTGTTCGGGCAGCGGCCCCGGGCCGGCGTCCCCCGCGTCGTGCTACCTCGTCGAGCACGACGGGTTCCGGCTGCTGCTCGACCTCGGCAACGGCTCCTTCGGCGCGCTGCAGGCCCTGGCCGACCCGGCCACCGTCGACGCGGTCTTCCTCTCCCACCTGCACGCGGACCACTGCCTCGACGTCGCGCCCTTCGTGGTCTGGCACCGCTACTCGGGCCGGTCCTCCCGCCAGCTGGTGCCCATGTACGCCCCGGTGGGCGCCGAGCGCCGGCTGGCCCTGGCCTACGACTCCGACGGCGAGGGGCTCACCGACGTCTTCGACTTCGTGCCCGTCGGCGCGGGGCAGCTGGAGCTGGGACCGTTCGAGGCCGAGCTGGCCCGCACCGCGCACCCGGTCGAGTGCTACGCCATCCGGCTCACCGCCGGCGGCCGGTCACTGGTCTACACCGGGGACACCGGCGCCAGCGCGGCCGTCGTCGAGCTGGCCCGCGGCGTCGACGTCCTGCTGGCCGAGGCCGCGCACCCCGACGTCCCCGACCTGCCCCCGGCGCTGCACCTCACCGGCCGGGAGGCGGGCGAGCACGCCGCCGCAGCGGACGTCGGCCGGCTGCTGCTCACCCACGTGCCCGCGTGGGTCGACCGCGACGCGCAGCTGGCCGACGCGCGCGCGGTGTTCACGGCGAGCGAGCTCGTGGAGCCCGGCGCCACGTACGACGTCTGAGCGAGGACCCGTCCCGGGTCGCACTTGCCCGGGCGTCTCGGTCCGGGCACGGTGGGCCGGGTGGTGGACGACGAACGCGACGGCGTGCGGCTGACCAGCCTGGACGCACCGCTGGGTGACGGGCTGGAGGTCACCAAGGGCGACCTCGTCGAGCACCTCGACGCGTTCGCCGACCGGCTGGTGCCGCAGCTGGCCGGGCGCCCCCTGTCGGTGAAGCGGGTCCGGCCCGGCCAGGAGCCGTTCATGCAGCGCAACGTGGCCAAGGGCGCGCCGGAGTGGGTGCGGACGGTCGCCGTCTGGTCCACCGGCGCGCACCGCGAGGTGCACCAGGTCCTCTGCGACGACCGCCGGACCCTGCTGTGGCTGGCCAACCAGCGGGCCGTGGAGTTCCACGTGCCCTTCGTCCGGGCCGGCGAGACCGAGCCGACCGGGATCGTGCTCGACCTCGACCCGCCCGAGGACGCCGGGTTCGACGTCGTCGTCCGCGCCGCCGAGCTGGTGCGCCGGGCCCTCGCCGACTCCGGGCTGGCCGGTGCGGTCAAGACCAGCGGCTCCAAGGGCGTGCACGTCGTCGTCCCGGTGCGCGGGGCGCGGGCGGACGACGCGGCGGCGGCGACCCGGGCGCTGGCGGTGCGGGCCGAGCGGCTCGACCCCGAGCTCGCCACGACCGCCTACATCAAGGCCGATCGGCACGGCCGGGTCTTCCTCGACTCCACCCGGTCCTACTCGTCGACGATCGTGGCGGCCTACAGCCCGCGCATCCGGCCCGGGCTGCCCGTGTCGGCCCCGGTGGCGTGGGCGGACCTCCCGGCCGCCCGCGCCGGCGAGCCCACCGTGCGGACGGCCGTGGAACAGCTGGGGGACGGGGACCGGTGGGCCGAGCTGCTGCCCGAGCCGCAGGAACTGCCGGCCGACCTGGTCGCCGAGGGGCACACCATCCCGGTGGCCCGGGTGCAGGCGATGCACGAGGGCCGGCGGCGGGCGCGGGCCCGTCGCGCGGAGGGAGGGGACTGACGGTTCCGCGCTCCCTCCACAGCCGGGGGTGCCGTCCACAGCCGGACCCGCCGTAGCCCGCACGGGCACCGGCCGGCGGCGCAGGCTGCCGGCATGACGATCGATCCGCAGACCACCGCCTGGCTCGACCAGGAGGACGCCCACCTCGCCGGGGTGGTCCGGGCCCACCGCTGGGCAGTGACCTACGTGTGGCCGGGCGAGGACGGCGAGGGGCCGTCGTTCGGCTACACCGTCGGGTTGTTCGGCCTCGGCCACCCGGAGCTGGTCGTCGTCGGGCTGGACGCCGACACCACGCACGCGATGCTGCAGCGGGTCGCCGGCGAGGTCGCCGCCGGCCGCGACCTCGTCCCCGGCGAGCTGCTGACCTGGGACGACCGGGTGAGCGCGCTGTTCGTCGAGGCGTGCCCGAACCCCGGCGAGGTGCTGTTCGCGGCCAACCGCTTCTACCGGCGGCCGCCGGAGCACTCCGTTCCCGCCTACCAGCTGGCCTGGACGCACAGCGACGGCAGCTTCCCGTGGGAGCCCGGCTACCCGTGCGGCCCCGGTTGCCAGCCGCGACCGGGGACGTGGCGGGCGTGAGCGGGTCCGCCCGTCCGCGAACCCGCTCGTCGCCCCGGCGGCCGCCACGACGGCCGCGCGCCCGTGCTGCTGTACGCGGCCGGCCGAGGTGCAGGCCGAGGCCGAGGGGTCAGGCCAGGCCGAGGTCCCGGCGCAGCTTGGCCACGTGCCCGGTGGCCTTCACGTTGTAGGCGGCCTTCTCGATGCGGCCCTCGGCGTCCACGACGAAGGTCGACCGGATCACGCCGATGACCTCCTTGCCGTACAGCTTCCGGGGGCCGTACGCGCCGTAGGCCTTGAGCACCTGCTTGTCGACGTCGGAGACCAGGGTGATGCCCAGGCCCTCCTTCTCGCGGAAGCGCAGCAGCTTCTCCGCGGGGTCCGGCGAGATGCCGATGATGTCCAGCCCCGCCTCGGCCAGCTCCCCGGCGGCGGCGGTGAAGTCGACCGCCTGGGTGGTGCAGCCCGGGGTCAGCGCGGCGGGGTAGCAGTAGACGATCACCCGGCGCCCGCGGTGGTCGGCGAGCGACACCGGGTTGCCGTCCGCGTCGGGCAGCGTGAACTCCGGTGCCGGGTCCCCGGGGGCCAGGCGGACGGGGGCCGTGTCGATGCCGTTGGCGGTGTCGGTCATGCCCGGCATCCTGCCCTGTCCGGCCCACGGGTCTCCACGGGGAGCACCCCGCACGGACCAGCCCCCGGGACGCCGGAGGGGCGTTCCCGCTGGTCGGCGCGGCGAGCCGTGGACGTGCTCCCGGTCACACCGTCCTCTAGAGTCCCCGCCCGGTGCGGCGCTCGCCCGGACCACCGGCAACAGCAGATCCTCGAGGAGATCCCAGATGACCCGGTACGTCCTGGTGCACGGAGCGTTCGGCGGTGCCTGGTGCTGGGAGCCGGTGGCCGTCGCGCTGCGGCAGCGGGGGCACTCGGTCGTGGCGGTCGACCTGCCCGGGTCCGGCGCCGACCGCACGCCCGTCGAGCGGGTGACCCTCGACGCCTACGCCGAACGGGTGTGCGCCGCACTGACGGCGGACCCGGAGCCGGCCGTCCTGGTCGGGCACAGCATGGGCGGGGTGGTCATCACCCAGGCGGCGTCCCGGTGCCCGCAGCAGGTCAGCCGGCTGGTGTACGTGGCCGCCTTCCTCCCGCGGGACGGGGAGAGCCTCAAGGGGCTCACCGAGCTGCCCGAGGGCGCGGGGGACGGCGTGCAGAGCAACATGACCGTGAGCGGCGAGCCGCCCGTCGCGGAGATGTCCCCGCAGGCGGCCCGCGAGGTCTTCTACGGGCACTGCACGGACGAGCAGGCGGACTGGGCGCTGCAGTACCTCGGCCCCCAGCCGGTGCTGCCGTTCGTCACGCCGGTCACGCTCGACCCGGCCGTGGCCGACGTCCCGCGGCGGTACGTCCTGTGCACCGCCGACCGGGCCATCCCGCCGGCCCTGCAGCGCCGGATGGTCGAGGCCAGCCCGTGCGAGGAGGTCCTCGAACTCGACGTCGACCACTCTCCCTGGCTGTCGGCGACCGAGCCGCTGGTCGACTTCCTGGAGCGCTGACCCGGGCCCGCTCCTGGCCCGACCGCGGCCGTCAGCCGGGCAGGAAGCCCGTCAGCCGGGCAGGAAGGCCGTCAGCCGGGCAGGAAGGACAGCCGCACCTGCCGCTGCGGGTTGTCGGTGTTGGTGTCGACCAGGCAGATCCGCTGCCAGGTGCCCAGCTCCATGCGCCCCTGGAGCACCGGCACGGTGGCGTGCGGGGGGACGAACGCCGGCAGCACGTGGTCCCGGCCGTGACCCCGGCTGCCGTGCCGGTGCCGCCAGCGGTCGTCGCGGGGGAGCAGTTCGTCGAGCTGGGCCAGCAGGTCCTCCTCGCTGCCGGAGCCGGTCTCGATGATCGCCACCCCCGCCGTCGCGTGCGGCACGAAGACGTGCAGCAGGCCGTCGGCCTCGCTCCGCACGAACTCGGCGCACTCGTCGGTGAGGTCGACGACGGCCGGCACCCCGCCGGTCCGGACCGCTCGCAGCTCCGATCGCATGCCGGTGATCCTGCCGGGCGGCGGAGGTGCCCGCGCGGCGCACTACTGTCGGAGCACGTGACGGCGATCCCCGGCAAGACCCGCCCCGACGGCCGGGCGGCCGACCAGCTCCGCCCCGTGACGATCACCCGCAACTGGCTCGACCACGCCGAGGGCTCGGTGCTGGTGGAGTTCGGCCGCACCCGCGTGCTGTGCGCCGCGAGCGTCACCGAGGGCGTGCCCCGCTGGCGCAAGGGCTCGGGCCTGGGCTGGGTCACCGCGGAGTACGCGATGCTGCCGCGGGCCACCCACACGCGCAGCGACCGGGAGTCGGTCAAGGGGCGCATCGGCGGCCGCACCCACGAGATCAGCCGGCTGGTCGGGCGCTCGCTGCGGGCCTCGATCGACCTGGCCGCGCTGGGGGAGAACAGCATCGCGATCGACTGCGACGTCCTCCAGGCCGACGGCGGCACCCGGACCGCGGCCATCACCGGCGCCTACGTCGCGCTGGCCGACGCCGTCTCCTGGCTCGCCGACCGCAAGAAGCTGGCGAAGAAGACCGCGATCGTGCAGTCGGTCGCCGCGGTCAGCGTCGGCGTCGTCGACGGGCAGCCGCGGCTGGACCTCGCCTACGAGGAGGACGTGCGGGCCGGCACCGACATGAACGTCGTCTGCACCGGCGACGGGAGCTTCGTCGAGGTGCAGGGGACCGCCGAGAACGGCGTCTTCGACCGGGCCACCCTCGACGCGCTGCTGGACCTGGCCGTCGGCGGGTGCGCCGAGCTGACCCGCGTCCAGACCGCGGCCCTGGCGGGGGCGGCCCGGTGAGCACCCGGTTGCTGCTGGCCACCCGCAACCCGGGCAAGCTCGCCGAGCTGCAGCGGCTGCTGGAGACCGCCGTCCCCGGGGTGACCGTGGTCGGCCTGCGCGACGTCGAGGACTACCCGGAGGCGCCCGAGACCGGTGCCACCTTCGCGGAGAACGCGCTGCTCAAGGCGCGGGAGGCGGTGCGCTACACGGGTCTGCCGGCGGTGGCCGACGACTCCGGGATCGCCGTGGACGCGCTCAACGGGATGCCCGGCGTGCTCAGCGCGCGCTGGTCGGGCCGGCACGGCGACGACGACGGCAACACCGCGCTGCTGCTGGGCCAGCTGGCCGACGTGCCCGACGAGCGGCGGGGAGCGGCGTTCGTCTGCGCGGCCGCGCTCGTGACCCCCGAGGGCGCCGAGCGGGTGCTGGAGCGCACCTGGCGGGGGCGGGTCGCCCGGGACAAGCGCGGCACGAACGGGTTCGGCTACGACCCGGTGTTCGTCCCCGAGGGGCTCGAGCTCACCGCGGCCGAGCTGGCCCCGCAGGAGAAGGACGCCCGCAGTCACCGAGGCCAGGCCTTCGCGGCGCTGGTCCCACTGGTCGCCGAACTCCTCGGGCGCGCCTGACCGGCCGCCTCCGGTCGCCGTTCACCGGCTGGCGACCCACTCGACGAACCACAGCGAGAACGACGCGATCGCCGGCGGGAAGGCCAGCACCAGGAAGGCGGCCATCGCGCGGTCGCCGCGGAAGGCGATCCGGCGTCCGGGGCCCTTGGGGCGGTGCCGGCCGGTGATCGGCAGCGGCGTCCGGGCGACGGCGGCCTCCTGGCCGGCGGTCAGCGCGACCGAGCGGGCGGCCTGCCAGGCCTCCACCCGCGTCCAGCCGGTGGAGAACCCGCACAGGACGGCCAGCGCCGCCGCGCCGGCGAGCACCAACGGCAGGCCGACCACCCCGAGCACGACCAGGCCGGCGGCGGCGGCCCCGGCGGTGAAGCCGGCGACGGTGACCGCGGCCAGCACGAACACCGCGCCGAACGCGACCATGAGGATGACGTAGCCGGGCAGCATGGTCTCCAGCCAGGACCGGCCGAGCAGCTGCATGAGCGGGACCTCGGCGGCCAGGACCACCGCGCAGACGGTGAACACCCGCCGCAGCGACACCCGCGGCGGCGTGACCGCCCAGTCGGCCCGCGTGCGGGGGGCGGACAGGATCGTGCTCACGCGTGCACCTCCGGGGTCGCGACGTCGTCCTGGGCCACGTCCCGCCACGGCACCTGCCGGGCCGCTTCGGTCGCGGCGTGCCGCCCCGAGCCGGCCGGCACGGGGGCCTGTTCGCGGGCCGGTGCGGCGGCCGCGCCGGCGGGCCCGCCCTGGACGTGGGCGGACAGGCCGTGCTGGGTCTTCTCCCAGTAGAACGGCTTGGTCAGCAGCTGCCAGGCCGCCTTGTACGAGGCGATCGAGTGCAGCAGCCAGTACAGCGGCGACAGCAGCGCGAAGGGCACCAGGCCGTAGCTGCGGCGCTTGAAGCCGGCCAGCAGCGACAGGTAGATGATCACGCCGTTGCCGAAGAGCAGGTTGGCCAGGCTCACCAGCGTCAGCCACTCCGGCAGCGCCGGGACGACCGCGCCGGGGAACAGCAGGTCGGTCAGGAACAGCAGGTACAGCCACGGGGTGGCCAGGAACATCAGCGGCGTGCCGCCGATGAGCAGCGCGAAGCCGAGGGTCTGCCGCAGGCCGACGGTGCGCACCAGGCGCAGCGGGTGGCGGGTGTGCACCAGGACCGTCTGCATGTAGCCCTTGATCCAGCGGCTGCGCTGCCGGATCCAGTTGCCGACGGCCATGTTGGCCTCTTCGTAGGTCGTCGAGTTCACGACCGCGACGCGGTGCCCCCGCGCCGAGGCGCGGATGCCCAGGTCGGCGTCCTCGGTGACGTTGAAGGGGTCCCAGCCGCCGAGCTGGCGCAGCAGGTCGGTGCGGAAGTGGTTGCTCGTGCCGCCCAGGGGGATCGGCAGCCGCAGCTTGTCCAGGCCGGCCAGCGTGTAGTCGAACCAGGACGAGTACTCGAGCGTGAACATGCGGGTGAGCAGGTTCTCCCGCGCGTTGAAGTAGTTCAGCGCGGCCTGCACGCACACCAGGTCCTCGCCGCCCTTGCGGAAGGCGATCAGCGCCTTCTTCAGCTGGTCGGGGTCGGGGCGGTCCTCGGCGTCGTAGATGACGACGAACTCGCCGCGGGCGAACGCCAGGCCGACGTTGCACGCCCGGGGCTTGGTCTTGGGCAGCGAGTGCGGGACGACGACGATGCGCACCAGGTCCGGCGGGGCGGCGGCCAGGGCGGCGGTGAGCGTCTCCGGGTCGTCCTCCTCCAGCAGGAGCAGGATCTCCAGCTTCTCGCGGGGGTAGTCCAGCGCGGCGAGGTTGCGCATGAGCAGGCCGACGATGCCGGCCTCCTTGTACACCGGAACGAGGATCGTGTACCGCGGCAGGTCGGTGTCCCGGAGCGCGGCGACCTCGGCGTCGGTCACCTGCTCGACGGTCTCGTAGGCGGTGCCGACGGTGCTGATCAGCGCCTTGGTCCCGACGGCGAGGGCGACGGCGACGTTCACCGTGGCGACCAGCCAGAACATCGTGGTGGAGAACCACAGGGCCGCGCTCACCAGCGTGCCGACGGCGACGGTCACCCCGAGGGCGACCTGCGGCCAGACGAACACCTTGGACGCCGACTCGTCGGGACGCCGCTCGGCCAGCGAGCGGACCGCGTCGTGGACGAGCTCCTCCCGCCAGACGGTGCGCAGCGCGCGCTGCACGTCCCAGTCGGTGGTGACCACCTGGCGCACCCGCGGGATGCCGGTGCGGGCCACGACCTCCTGGGCGACGTGCGCTGAGGGCCGGCCGGCGGTGGCGACGACGACCTGCAGTTCCCCGTCGGGGGCCTGCTCCACCTGGAGAGGCACCCACACCTCGCGGGCGAGCATCGCCGACGGGAACAGGCGCGCCAGGTCGGCGTCCACCTCGACCGGGTCGACGAAGGCCATGTCCGCGCCCCACACCTCGGCGAGGGCCACGTAGAGCTGGCGGCGGGTCACCAGGCCGCGGGCGAGCAGGACCGCCCCGAGCGGCTCGCCGACGCGCTCGTGCTGGCGGAGGGCGTCGAACAGCTGCGTCTCGGTGAGGACGCCCTGCTCGACCAGGACGTCACCGAGCCGGCGCTCGGGCTGCGGCAGGACCGCGCCGGGGGCCGGGCTGGCGGAGGTGCTGCCGGCGGGGGCCGGCTGCGGGGACAGGGTCGTCACGAGGAGGTCGTCGGCACGCCGGCGGCCGAGGTCAAACCGGCCTGCCCACGGCATCACCCGGAGGGGGGAGGGTCAGCGCGGGGTGGGGGAGAAGCCCAGCCAGTCGAGCAGCTCGCCGTCGGCGTCCGGGTCCCAGGCGCCGGGGTCGTCGGCGCGCAGGGCCGCGCGGGCGCGGTCGACCAGGCCGGTGAGCGCGCCGGGGGCGCGGTGGCGGGCCGGCCGCGGGCGGAGGGTGTCGGGGCGAAGGAGGGTCACGGACACCGGTGTCGGCAGGCCGCTGCCGGTGGCGGAGACCGGACCGGGCAGGGACGACCCGATCGGGCGACCGGTGTCGCCCGGGCGGGCTCCCCCCGCCGGGTGACGCCACCGCGCCCGCACTGCGGGAACGCGCTGCGGGCGCCGATCGGGTCTGCGAGCACCTCGCGCGACGCGAGGCCCGACCGTGGGAGAACTCCATGTCCGACCGGACCGCGAGGACGTCGGCGCCGCGAACGCGGCGGCGGGGCCGCAGGCTGTCGACGCACGCCGCCACGGCCGGCCTCGTGGTCGTGCTGCTCGTGCTCACCGTCTTCTCCGTCACCGCCGCCGTCGCCAACGCGCGCGCGGCCGGGAAGGCCCAGTAGAGCGCCGCGGTCAGCGCGTCGTCGGAGGACGCCGAGCGGTCGCTGCTGCGCATGGAGGAACTGGGCGACGAGCTGGCCGCGGGCCCGGACGAGGACCTGCGCGCGGAGTTCGACGCGGCCAGCGCGGCCACCCGCGCGGCCCTGGTCGAGCTGGGCGCGGTCCCGGGCACCGGGCACGCGGCGCTGGTCTCCGGCTGGCTGCGGCTGCACCAGTGGTACGACGACTCCGTCGACGGGCTGATCGCGGCCGCGGCTCGCGCTCCCGAGGGCGCGGAGGACTACGAGGACGCCTACGTCGACCCGTACCACGACGCCCTCGAGGCCGTGGTGGTGGACGAGGCCCGGGAGCACGTCGACGACGCGACGCGGGCGCTGGAGGACATCGGGCGCACCCAGGTGGTCCTGCTGTGGGCGACGCCGGCCGTCTTCGGCGTCGGCCTGGTGCTCGTCGGCTGGTTCACCACGGTGCTCACCCGCAGCCGGAGGGAGACCGTCGCCCAGGCCGAGCGGAACCGGCAGCAGGCCCTCCACGACGCGCTCACCGGCCTGCCGAACCGCACCCTGCTGCGGCAGCGCGGCGAGGCCGCGCTGGCCGGCGACCCCGGTGCCGCCTCCGCGCTGATGCTCATCGACCTGGACCGCTTCAAGGAGATCAACGACACCCTCGGCCACGCCTACGGGGACCTGGTCCTCCAGGAGGTCGCCACCCGGCTGCGGGAGACCGTCCGGGGCACCGACACCGTGGCCCGCCTCGGTGGCGACGAGTTCGCCGTCCTGCTGCCCACCGTCGACGGCCGCGACGCCGCGCTCGACCTGGCCGACCGTGCCCTCGCGGCCATGGCGGCGGCGATCGAGGTCGACGGGGTCACGCTCGACGTCGACGCCAGCATCGGCATCGCGCTCTCCGGCGAGCACGGCACCGACGTCGAGACGCTGCTGCAGAACGCCGACATCGCCATGTACCACGCCAAGGACCGCGGCCTGGGCGCGTGCGTCTACGACGCCGGCCTCAACGAGCACAGCCCCGAGCGGCTCGGACTGCTCGGCGAGCTGCGCCGGGCGATCGACAACCGGGAGCTCGTCCTGCACTTCCAGCCCAAGGCCGCGCTCACCGGCGCCGGCGTGTGCGGGGTGGAGGCGCTGGTGCGGTGGGACCACCCCGAGCGCGGGCTGGTGCCCCCGGCGTCGTTCATCCCGCTGGCCGAGCGCACCCCGCTGATCCGGCCGCTCACCCGCTACGTCCTCGACGCCGCCCTGGAGCAGTGCGCGCGCTGGCAGGCGGCTGGCCGGGAGCTGCACGTCGCGGTCAACGTCTCGGCCCGCAACCTCCTCGACGAGCGGTTCGTCGACGACGTCCTCGAGCTGCTCGCCCGCCGCGAGGTCCCGGCCTCGTGGCTGCAGCTGGAGGTCACCGAGAGCGCGATCATGGCCGACCCGGAGCGCGCCCGGCTGATCCTCGGCCGCCTGGCGGGCGAGGGCATCACGCTGTCCATCGACGACTTCGGCGCCGGGTACACCTCGCTGGCCCACCTCAAGGACCTGCCGGTGCACCAGCTGAAGATCGACCGGTCGTTCGTCGCCCGGATGACCGCCGACCGCAGCAACGCGCTGATCGTCCGGTCGGTGGTGGAGCTGGGCCACAATCTCGGGCTGACCACGGTCGCAGAGGGCGTGGAGGACGGGCCGACGTGGGACCGGCTGGCCGAGCTCGGCTGCGACGTCGCCCAGGGCTACCACCTGTGCCGCCCGTTGCCGGCCGAGCAGCTCGAGGCGTGGTTCGACCGGGCGTCGGTCCCCGCCTGAGTGCGGGAGGGGGGAGTCGAACCCCCACGCCCGAAGGCACCAGATCCTAAGTCTGGCGTGGCTGCCGTTACACCACTCCCGCGCAGGTGCCGAGTCTAGGAGGCGGTGGCGGGGGAGCAGCCCGGCCACGCGGGGTCGCCCGTGCGGGTGGCCCCGGCCCGACGGGAACGCGCTGGTTCACGCGCCGTCTGGCAGGCTGTCGCCCGTGCCTCGCGACCCTCGACAGATCCAGCTGGAGATCGACGCCGCCCGTGAGTCCCTCGCGGCCACCCTCGACCAGCTGGTCTACCGGAGCAGCCCGCAGCGCCTCAAGGCCAAGGGGCAGGCCGCCGCGCAGTCGTTCCTGCAGACGCCGGCCGGCATGGCCGTCGTGGGCGGGATCGGCCTGCTGATGACGCTGGTCATCGTGCAGAAGGTCCGGCACCGCAACGGCTGACGTGCGCGGCCCGCGGCCCGACCCGGTCGGTCCGGGGCAGGAGTCGGTCTGGGACTACCCCCGCCCGCCCTCGGCCGAGGTGACGGGGCGGCGGATCGTGGTCGAGCTCGGCGGCCGGGTGCTGGCCGCGACCGATCGGGCGGTGCGGGTCTGCGAGACCAGCCACCCGCCGGTCTACTACGTCCCCCGCGAGGACGTCGCCGACGGCGTCCTCCAGCGGGGGGCGGGCTCCTCCCTGTGCGAGTGGAAGGGCGCGGCCACCTACTGGGACGCCGTCGTCGACGGCCGCCGGGTCGCGGCCGTCGGCTGGTCCTACGAGGACCCGGTCCCGCGGTACGCGCTGCTCCGCGGGGCGATCGCCTTCTACCCGGGCCGTGTCGACCGGGCGCTGGTCGACGGCGAGCCCGTCCGCGCCCAGGCCGGCGGCTTCTACGGCGGCTGGATCACCGACGAGGTCGCCGGCCCGTTCAAGGGGGAGCCGGGGACGCTCGGCTGGTGAGTCAGGACGCCTTCGGCCGCGCGTTCTCGACCAGCGGCATCACGACGACCTCGAGCACCCGGTCGACGTACTCGTCGTCCACCGGCTCGCCGGTGAGCAGCCACCGCTGCACGATGAGCGCGCTGGTGGCCTCCGCCGTGACCGACTGCGCCAGGCCGGGGCCGACCTCGCCGCGGGCCTCGGCGCGCGCCCACATGTCGGCGTAGACCCGCCGCCAGACGGCCAGCGGACCGTTGCGGAAGGCCTCGACCAGCGCCGGCTGGTACTGCATGGCCGGCAGCAGCGACCGGATGGCGGCCCCGGCGGGGCTCTGGGTGGCCTCGGCGACCACGTGCATCATCGCGCGGAGGTCGCCCTCGATGCTGCCGGTGTCCGGCGGGGCGGCGACGAACTGGTTGAGGTCGGAGATCGTGTCGACGACCAGGTCCTGCTTGGTCCGCCAGCGACGGTAGATCGTCGCCTTGCCGACGCCGGCCTCCGCCGCGACGGCGTCCATCGTCAGCGCCCCGTAACCGACCTCGGCCAGCAGACGCAGGATGGCCGCCCGGATCACGCCGTCCCGGCTGGGGTCCCGGGGACGGCCGCCGCGGGTGGAGCGAGACGCGTCAGTCATGTGGAGAGCGACCATGGGGTTGACCTTAGACATTCAAGTTGGCGACGGCCGACAGGCATGCAACGTGTGCGTTCAGGATCCGGTTCCGGCACGGGATCGGGACGCCAGCGCGCCTGTGCGGGGGCGCGCGCCCGCTGGGTCATCCTGCAGGAGTGGCGAGCACCCTCCCCGAAGCCCGGCGACGGGAGTACTGGCACGTCCCCGGCCACGCGAACCGCGTCCTCCTGGGCGGCACGGACGAGCACCTGCTGGCGGCGGTGGCCCGCACCGCGCGGGCGCTCGGGCTGTCGGTGTCGGCGGCGCCGGACCTCCTCGACCTCACCGACGAGGAGGGTGAGCGCGGCATCGAGCGGCTGTTCAAGCGGCTGGCCCGCGAGCTGACCACCGCCGAGGCCGACGGCGTGCGGGTGGTGACCGACCCCCCGGCCGAGCGGAGCGCGCTCACCGCCCGGCTGCTGACCGCACCCCCGCTGGGCGTGGAGCTGGCCCGCCGCGGGGTGACCGCCGACATCGGGCTGCTCGCCGAGGCCGAGCTGTGGTCGGCCTACCAGCCGATCGTGCGGCTGGCCGACCGGCGGGTCGTCGCCCACGAGGCGCTGCTGCGCGGCCTGGTCGACGGCCGGGAGGTCGGCGGCGGGGACCTGTTCTTCGTCGCGGAGTCCGCCGGCTGGCTCGCCCGGCTGGACCGCATCGGCCGCGAGACGGCGATCGCCGGCGCGGCGCCCTGGCTGGGGGACGCCGACCTGTTCGTCAACTCCCACCCCGCCTCGATCCACCGGCCGGAGGTGGCCCTCGCCGGCACCGAGCAGGCGCTGCACGACGCCGGCATCGACCCCGGGCAGCTGGTGGTCGAGGTCGGCGAGGTCTCGGCGGTGGCCGACCGCGGGCACCTGCTCTCGGTGCTCGAGCACCAGCGGTCGCTGGGCTGGCGGATCGCCCTGGACGACGTCGCCGCCGGCTGGTCGAGCCGGGAACTGCTGGTCACCGTGCGGCCCGACGTGGTCAAGCTCGGCAAGGCGCTGGTCCAGGCCCTGCCGGACGACGGCGCCCGCACGATGGTGCGGTCGGTGGTCGAGCTGGCCCACCGGCTGGGTGCGCTGGTCGTGGCCGAGGGGGTGGAGGACGAGCAGGTCGCCGAGGAGGTCGAGGAGCTCGGTGCCGACCTCGGGCAGGGCTGGCTGTTCGGCCGGCCGGTCACCCCGCGCGCGGCGTGGAGCGGGCCGGCCGGCCGGCCCGTCCCCGGGACCGCCCGGTGATCCTCGCGTGATCACGACCGCAGCGTGCGCGCGGCGGCCTCCCCGCGCGCGGGCACGACGGCGCGAACCGGGGGGTCCGAAGGGCCCTGTCGCTCGCGTGTCGCAGCGGTGTGCCGCCGTACCCGTCGTCACACCCCGGGAGGACGCCTCCGCCCCGCTCGCATGACGAGGGAGGTGGTCAGTGCAGGCCCCAGCCGGTGAGGACCGGACGGCGGTGCTCGTGGCCGAGGACGCCGTACGAGCCGGCCGGCAGGGCCAGCAGCGAGCCGGCGGCCGGCTCCAGGCCGAGCCAGCGCGCCGTGAGGATCCGCAGGACGTGCCCGTGGGCGACCAGCATGACGTCGCCGTCGGCGAGCAGCGGGCGGGCCCGGTCCAGCACGCGGTCCACCCGCTTGCCGACGTCGGCCAGCGACTCGCCGGGGGTGTCGCCGGCGATCGTGCCGTCGACCCAGATCGACCAGGGCCGGCCCAGCTCCTCGCTGATCGCCGCCGTCGTCCGGCCCTCGTAGCCGCCGTAGTCGAGCTCGACGAGGTCCTCGTCGGTGCCGGTGGGGGTGAGCCCGGCCAGCTCGGCCGTCCGGCGGGCCCGCAGCCGGGGGCTGACCCACACCGCGGCGAAGGTGCGGCCCTCGAAGACGCCGGCCAGCCGCCGCGCCTGCTCCTCGCCCTCGGGCAGCAGCGGGAGGTCGGTGACGCTGGTGTGCTGGCCGCTGAGGCTCCACTCCGTCTGTCCGTGCCGGAGCACGACGATCTCGCCCATCGGACCTCCTGGCTGTCTCGGCGGTCCCATCCTGGAGGGGCGGCCCCGTCGTCCGCGACCTCGGCCCCGCGGTCGCGGGGAGTGCCGGCCGCTCGGCGCCGTCAGCGCCAGCGGCGCAGGGTCCCCAGCCGCAGACGGTGCCGGCGCGGCCGCTCCTCGGCCCGCCGCGCCGCCCGCACCGGGCGGGTGACCGCGGACCGGGCCGGGGCGACGCCGACCGGCGCGGGCAGCGCGGCGGGGGCCGCCGTCCGGGACGGCCGCACCGGGTCCTCGCCGGCCAGCGGGCCGTCGAGCTCGAGCCGGTCGGCGAGCCCGGCGGCCCGCACGAGCCGCCGGGTGGCCGCCGGTGCGCCGACGACCCGGCACTGGCGCCCGGCAGGGACCAGGTCGGCGGTGAAGACGGTGAGCGCGTGCAGGGCCGAGGAGTCCCGGAATCGGGTGCCGGCCACGTCCACGACCACCCGGCGGGTGCCCAGGGCGGCGGCCTGCTGGAGGGCGGTGGTGAGCCGGTCGACGGTGGTGGTGTCCGCGTCGCCGGTGACCCGGACGACGACCTGGTCGGGAGCTGGGACGAGCGCGACTCGCAGGTGCGGCACGGACACTCCGGCGGTTGGTGCGAGCCCCCAAGCGGTTTCGGGGGGCTGCCGTCGACGCTAGTGCGGGGCCGCCCGTTCCCACAACAGGGAGTGGTCAGGTGACTGCACTGCGCGCCGGGCGTGTCGCGGCGACCCGCCGGAGCGGCCCACGTCCGTGGGCGGCACCATGGCCGGCGTGGACGCCGAGGACTTCAGGCAGGTCGTGGACGCCGTCCGGCACCTGGTCCGTGAGGCGGTGGTCCCGCTGGAGGAGCGGATCGAGGACGAGGACCGCATCCCCGACGAGCTGCGCGCCCGCATCGCCGAGATGGGCCTGTTCGGCTACGCGCTGCCCGAGGAGTACGGCGGCCTGGGCGTCACCATGGCCGAGGACGTCGAGCTGGCCTTCGAGTTCGGCTACACCACGCCCGCGTTCCGGTCCCTGTTCGGCACCAACAACGGCATCGCCGGCCAGGTGATCGCGAAGTTCGGCAGCGCCGAGCAGAAGCAGGCGTACCTCCCGCGGCTGGCGTCGGGCGAGCTGATCGGGTCCTTCGCCCTGACCGAGGCCGAGGCCGGCTCCGACCCGTCGGGCCTGCGCACCACCGCCCGCCGGGACGGCGACGGGTGGGTGCTCACCGGCAGCAAGCGGTACATCACCAACGCGCCGCTGGCCGACCTGTTCGTGGTCTTCGCCCGCAGCGACCCCGAGGAGCGGGGCGGTCGCGGGATCTCCAGCTTCGTCGTCGACGCCGCCACGCCCGGGGTCACCGTCGGGCCCAAGGACCGCAAGATGGGGCAGGCCGGCGCCTGGACCGCCGAGGTCTTCTTCGACGACGCCCGCGTGCCCGCCGGCGCGCTGGTCGGCGAGGAGGGCCGCGGCTACTCGAAGGCGCTGACCGTCCTCTCCCGCGGCCGCCTGCACATCGCCGCGCTCTGCGTCGGGATGGCCCAGCGGGTGCTCGACGAGTCGGTCGCCTACGCGGCCACCGCGCGCCAGGGCGGTGCGCCGATCGGCCGGTTCCAGCTGGTGCAGGCGCACCTCGCCGACGTCCACGCGGAGCTGCTCGCCGGGCGGGCGATGGTCCGCGACGTCGCCGCCCGCTACGACACCGGCGAGGACACCTCGATCGGCCCGTCGTCGGCCAAGCTCTTCTGCACCGAGATGGTGGGCCGCGCCGTCGACCGGGCGGTGCAGGTCCACGGCGGCCTGGGCTACCTGCGCACCACCCCCGTCGAGCGGTTCTATCGCGACGCCCGCCTGTACCGGCTCTACGAGGGGACCAGCGAAGTTCAGCGGGTGATCATCGGCGGCGGACTGCTCCGCGCCGCGGGCATGCCCAAGGACTGAGCCACTCTCGGCCCCCGCAGGTTCCCGCCGCGGCCCCGTCCCGAGGCGGCCCCGTCCAGAGGCTCGCCACGAGCCTGCGAGTGGTGAGGAGGACGGGGTCCTTTCAGTTGGCCCGCGGGCCGGGTGCGTTGGCCGGGTCGCCGGCGGGGTCGCGCTCGGGGCCGCCGGCGGGCTGCAGCAGCGCCCCGGGTGCCCCCTCGCCGCGGCCCATCGCCGCCACGAACTGCGCGAGCACCTCGTCGCCCCGGTGGAACGGCGCCCAGTCCAGCAGCCGGCGCGCCCGGGTGGTGTCCAGGGCCGGCGCCTGCGTGCCCAGGTCCAGCCAGCCGGGCTCGGTCGGCACGAGGTGCGCGGTGAACGCGGCCGTCAGGGCCATCCGCAGCACGACGGCCGGCACCGGCACCCGCGTGGCGCCCAGGGTGCGGGCGATGTCGTCGGCGTCCATCACCGGCTGCGCGGCCAGGTTGAACGGGCCGGGCGCGCGGCGGTCGAGCACCCGGCCGAGGGCGTCGGCGACGTCGTCGGCGTGCACGAACCCGACGTGCACCGAGGGCAGGGGGAGGGGCAGCAGCCGGGCGACGGCGCCGGGCAGCAGCCGCGCGGCGCCGAACAGCAGCGGGCCCAGGAAGTACCGGCCGATCTCGCTGCTGGCCTCCGGCTGCAGCACCAGCGTCGGGCGGACGACGGTCAGCGTGGTCTCCGGGCGACGGCCGAACACCTCGCGGACCACCCGCTCGGCCTCGGACTTGTCCCGGCTGTACTGCGACGAGGGGATGCCCGTGGTGGGCCAGTCCTCGGCGACCTCCCGGCCGCCGGCGCCGGGGGCGTACGCCCCGAGCGAGGACATGTGGACGAAGTGCTTCACCCCCGCGGCCGCGGCTGCCCGGGCGACCCGCCGGGTGCCCTCGACGTTCACCCGGCGCAGCCGCTCCGGCTCGCGCCCCGGCTGCAGCGCCCAGGCGAGGTGGACGACGGCGTCGACGCCGTCCAGGAACGGGGTGAGCTCGTGCTCGCTGCGCGTCTCGCCGAGGTCGGCCAGGTGCCAGCGCACGCCGTCGTAGGGCGGGGTGCCCGGCGGTTGGCGCCGCGCCAGACCGCGGACCTCGGCCACGCCGCTGGAAGCGGCGGTGAGCCGGCGCAGCAGCGCCGTCCCGACGTTGCCGCTGGCCCCGGTGACGGCGACCTTCAGGCCCTGGAGGTGGTCGCGGGACAGTTCAGCCATGCAGGGCGGCTACCCGCCGGGCGGCGGGTGTACCCGGGGCTGTCCCGGGCGGTCCCCGTGGCCGTCACGGGGCCTCGCCCCGGGCTCTGTCCCCGAAGGCGGCTTCAGGGACACCGAGTCCATCAGCACTGGCATCATCGGGTTCACCGCTTCGAGCATCTGGGGCGGATTCCTTGATGAGCCGCGGCGGTCTGCCGTCCAGCGTCCGCAGCTGGGCCGCCCCCGGCGTGAAGGAAACCCGTGACTCCCTGCGCCGCCTCTGCCTGCCCGCTGACAGTCCTCTCCTGGCGGCTCGGCGCTGTGCCGCTGACCGACCTCTGGTGGCGCTACACCGCTCTGGGCGGACACCAGCCCCGCTCCGCGCTGGCGGATTACCTGGTCGACGCCGCCGCCTGGCCGGCCGCTGAGCACAACGTCCTCGCTCAGACGCTGAACGAGAACCTGTGGGATCTGGGCCTTCCCAGTCTGGCTCCGCACCGCGAACTCCAGGACGCCGTGCGGAGAACCGCACCACACACCGACCCCGGCCGGCGGGCCGGAGCCAGCCTGCTGCCGGCGATGCCCGGGCCCACGGCCTCGCCGCTCGAACAGTCCACTGCGGGGCCGTCGTCGCTGCCAGCGGTGGCGGTCGCGGAAGGAGACGACGTGGACGACGACGTCGCGGCCAGGACGGCCGAGTTGTGGCACCGAGCTCGGGCCGCCTGCCTGGCGGCCGAGCGGGCGCACCAGCAGGCCGAACGAACGCTCAGCCTGTCGCACACGTACCACGAGCTGACGCGCCTACGCCGCCACCGCACTGCGTAGCGGCAAGAACACCTCAGTACCCACGTGCTGCCCTAACCTGCGGTGTCCGCAGGAGCTGAAGGGGTAGCTCACCAGGACGGTCGCGCGGGATCCCGGGGTGCCGGGCGACCCAGACCCGGTGGTCCTGACCCGTGGCCACCGGGTCGACTCGACCTCACCCCTGCCGACCCGGGATCTCCCCGGTCTCCACCAGCCGCCGCGCCACCTCCCGGAGCTTGACGTTGCTCTCCTGGGACAGCCGGCTGAGCACGGCGAACGCCTGGTCCGGGGTGATCCTCAGCCGCTCCATCAAGATGCCCTGGGCCTGCCCGATCAGGGTGCGGGTCGCCATCGCCGAGCGCAGCTGCTCCTCGGTCTGCGCGCTGCGCAACGCGACCGCGGCCTGCGCGGCGAACGCCAACCCCTCGCCCCGGGTCTCCTCGTCGAAGGCGGCCGGCTCCGGCGAGTACAGGTTGAGCGCGCCGAGGCTGTTCTGCTCCGCGTCGGTGAACAGCTGCAGCGACAGGCTGCTGCGGATGCCGGTCTCCTCCACGACCGCCCGCGTCCAGCGGGGATAGCGCTCATCGGTGGTCATGTCGTCGATCTGGAAGGTCTCGTGCTCCCAGATCGCGTCCAGGCACGGCCCCTGCTCCAGCTCGTACTGCAGCCGGTCGGCCCGGCCGGCCCGGTCGTCGGTGACCGCCGGGGTCTCCACCTCGCGGCGCTGCTTCACCAGCGACACGCTGGCCCACACCTCCCCGTCGAGGTTGTGCGCGGCGGCCTCGACCACCCGCTGCAGCGTGGCCTGCATGTCCGGTTCGCTGACCAGGTCGCGGGCGATCCCGGCCAGCCGCTCGTTGAAATCCGTCATCTCGGACATCCACCGCTCCTCCGCACCGTCAGCGGCCCGGACGACCCGGGATCGGAGCCCTACCCCGACCGGATCCCGCGTCATGCCCTCCGTCGCCCGATTCCCGTCCCCCGGCTACGGGGCCGGCGCGGCAGCCACGACCACCAAGCGCCACGCCCATCGGCGCAGCCGAGTCGAAGCCGGACCGCCAGGCTGTCTCACAGTGGGCCGCTCAGGGACACCGGCCGACCCCCGTGAGGGTCGCCTCAGGGGACGCCCCACCATCGTTGATCTGCTGACACGACCGCGCGGCCGCCGTCGTGCTGCAGCCGCGTGGGAGACCACCGCTCCGGCGCGGAGGTGATCGGGGTGACGTGGAGTGCCGCCGCTGAGGCCGCCGCGCTGGCCGTCAGCCTGGTCAGAGAGGGTGCCACGGACGCCGAGGCCCTCGCGCAACTGCCCGGTGCTCAGCTCGGTCGCCGCGGAGCGCGCCGCGCAGTTCTACCTGCGAGAGGTGGCCGGGATCGACCCCCGTACCTGGCGAAGGCACCGGGACTGACCTACGGCAGAACAGGTCCCACAGTGGGCCGCTCGGAGACATCATCGACGGCTCGCCCAGCGGTGGCCTCGGCACCCGCCTCTACACACCGGTGAACGCCACCCACCGATGACTCCGGCCCGCGGTGGCAGTCCATCCCGTGTGCGCGACGCTGGAGGAGCGGACCTGATGGACACAATTGAGCAGACCATGCCGTCGGTCATGGACGGCGTGTGGACAGGCGACCTGCCGACCACGACGGACGCTCCGACATGGCCGTGATCGAGGACGTTCGGCCGCTGGGCACTGGACTGGAGCGCTCGTACCAGGTCTACGTACGCGGCAGACTGAAGTTCCGCGTCGAGCAGATCGTCTACGTGGCGTTCTCCCTGGACGAGCGCGTGATGGGCTTCGCGTTCCCCAGGGAGGAGCGGGAGTCGCTGGTTCTGAGCGAGCCGCACAAGTTCCAGATGCCAGCGGCGTCGGACATGCGCTTCAACTGGGTCCATGCCGACCTTGCTGCGTTGGACCCGACCGAAGCGCGTGAGCTCGTCGTCGACGCGTGGCGCGCGGTCGTCCCCAGGAAGCTCTCCGCCGCCTACGACCTCATCCATCCCATGGGCCCGGGCTGAACACTGGTCTCTCTAACGACTCGGGGCGGGGGGGGGGGGGGGGGGGGGGGGGGGGGGGGCGGGGGGGGGGGCGGGCCCGGCCCGGCCGCGGCGCGGGTGGGGGGCGGCGCCCCCGCCCCCCCCCCACCCCCCCCCCCCCCCCCCCCCCCCCCCCCCCCCCCCCCCCCCCCCCCCCCCCCCCCCCCCCCCCCCCCCCCCCCCAACCCCCCCCCCCCCCCCCCCCCCCCCCCGCCCCCCCCCCCCCCCAGGCCTCTTCGACCGTGGGACCGCAGACAGCCGAGGAACGGACGCTGCACGATTCGGGCTGTTCCCACGTGGGCCGCCGCCCAGCGACACCGGCCGGCTCGCCGTGAGGGCGGCTCCAGGATGCTGGCGTCGGCAGACCTCGGGACGGCAGGCCGCAGACCGTCACGCGAGCGCGTCGGCCCCGGTCGACCCGGCGGCGCAGACACGACAGTCGCCGTGCACGGAGCGACCCCGGCGTCCCCGAGGAGGGCGCGCCATCACGACCCATCTGTGCCGCCTCCAGGCGAGGATGGCGGGGATGCACCGCACGCGCCCGCAAGCGTCGGCACGGGGACCGGATGAGGTCATGGAAGCGCAACGCACAGCCGTCGAACCGCTCACCCTCGACCGCGCCGAGGTCCTGCTCGAGGGACCCGAGGCCTTCACGCGCACGTTCGGCTACCGGGTCGCCGATGACTACCTGGCCTTCCCGGAGGCGCTGCCCGCAACGGTGCAGGCGCTTCGGGACGGGATGGACCCCGACTGGTTCAGCTACCTGATCATCGACCCCACCACGGTCACGGTCGTCGGCCTCGGCGGCTTCACCGGTCCACCGACCGACGGATCCGTCGAGATCGGCTACAGCATCGCTCCGGCCCACCGCGGCCGGGGCCACGCCACCGAGGCCGCCCGCCGCTGGCTCGACATCGCCACCGCCCGTGGAGTGACGCTGGTGTGCGCCCACACCCTGGCCGGCGAGAACCCCTCGACAGCAGTCCTGCGGCGACTGGGCTTCCGGCGCACCGCCGACCTCATCGATCCCGAAGTCGGTGCCGTCTGGCGCTGGGAGCTGGCGTCCGACACGAGGCACCCGTAGCGCCCGACAGCAGAGGGCGGGTGGAGCGGTGGCTGTAGGAGCTGTCCCTGCACCGGCCGCCCGAGCACTGTGGGCGACCCTCTCGGAGGAGATGACCGCGGCGACGGTGCGATGTGGGCCAGTGCCAGTGGTTGCGGCGACGCCACCACCCGGGCACGGACAGGGGCACGGCCATGAGCCTGCCCGCAACGCCGCCTCGCCGGTCGACAGCGTTCGCTCCTCGGCAGCGCCAGGCACGTTCCCGCGGGAACGTGGTCGAGGCCCAGACCTTGACGGCGTTCCCGCGGGAACGTGCCGACCGGCGGCCCGGGGCGGCGCCACCGGCTGGTGAGGGATGGCGGGACCCACGCGTTCCGCCGTCACCCGATCGTCACAGACGACGACCACGGCGGTAACCGACGCAACGTCTACTGACGCGCAACCGCGAACACCGCGAGTAGACGATCGAGAGGCCCTGCATGGACGTCGGAAGCACCGCCTTCATCCTCGCCGCCACGATGGCCGTCGCCCTGATGATCCCGGGGCTGGCCCTCTTCTACGGGGGCATGGTGTCCTCCCGCGGCATCCTGAACATGATCATGATGGTGTTCGGAGCGGTCGCCGTGGTCGGCGTGCTCTGGACGCTGTTCGGCTTCTCCGTCGTCTTCGGCGACTCCTACGGCGGAGCCGGCCTGCTCGGGAACGTCACCGAGTACCTCGGCCTGGGCTCGCTGGTCTCCGGGGACGAGTCCGCGGCGCTGCCCCCGGCACTGGTGGCGATCTTCCAGGCGCTGTTCGCCGTCATCACCACGGCGCTCATCGCCGGCGCGGTCGCCGACCGGGTCCGCTTCGGCCCGTGGCTGTTGTTCGCCGGGCTGTGGGCGACCCTGGTCTACTTCCCGGTCGCGCACTGGGTGTTCGCGTTCGACTCCGCCGACGGCAGCGTCCTCGGCGGCTGGATCGCCAACAAGCTCGCCGCGGTCGACTTCGCCGGCGGCACCGCCGTCCACATCAACGCGGGCATCGGCGCGCTGGCCGTCGTCCTGGTGATCGGCAAGCGCACCGGCTGGCCGCGGCAGGCCCGGCCCAACAACCTGCCGATGGTGGCGCTCGGCGCCGGCATCCTGTGGTTCGGCTGGTTCGGCTTCAACGGTGGCTCGGCGCTCGCCGCGGGCAACAGTGCCTCGGTGGTCATGCTCACGACCTTCAACGCCACCTGCGCGGCGATCCTGGCCTGGCTGCTGGTCGAGAAGTTGCGCGACGGCCACGCCACCACGCTGGGCGGGATGTCCGGCGCCATCGCCGGCCTGGTCGCGATCACGCCGTCCTGTGGCGCGGTCACCCCGATGGGCGCGCTCGCGGTCGGTGCGATCGCCGGGGCGATCTGCCCGCTGGCCATCTCGCTGAAGTACCGCTTCGGCTACGACGACGCGCTTGACGTGGTCGGCGTCCACCTGGTCGGCGGCATCATCGGCACCCTGCTGGTCGGGGTCTTCGGCTCGGCCGAGGCCCCCAGCGGCCGCGCCGGCCTGCTCTACGGCGGCGGGTTCGAGCTGCTGGGCGTGCAGGCGGTCGCCGCGATCGCGGTGGTCGGCTACTCCTTCGTCGTCACGCTGGTCATCGCCCTGGCCATCCAGAAGACGATCGGGCTGCGGCTGACCAAGGAGGCCGAGGTGGGCGGCATCGACGTCGCCGAGCACGCCGAGGTCGCCTACGACCTCGACGGCAGCCCGCACTCCCCGGGCGTGACGTCGACGCCGGAGAGCGTCATCGCCACGGCCGAGCGGATCGCCGCCGGTGCCGGCCCGCGGACGGAGTCGCCCGCCGGCTGACCCCCACCCCAGCGACGATCACGGCGTCGTGGCCGCCCGGGACGCGCTCCCGGTGGTCACGGCGCCGTGATCGCGCTGGGGTCGCAGGCCGAGGGACACCAGCCCGATCAGCAGCACCGCCCCCGCGGCGGCCCAGAAGCCGGCGGGGACACCGGCGGCCTCGGCCAGCCGCGGCACGAGCAGGCTGCCGCCGAGGCCGCCGACCATCAGCGCCAGCGAGAACGCCGACAGCGCGGTCGACCGCTGCCCGGCGCCGACCCGCCCGTGCAGCAGGTCCTTCCACAGCGGCCAGGCGGTGGCGTTGGTGAGGTAGAAGACGGCGAAGGCCACCCCGGCCAGCGCGACGTCCCCGGCGAAGGCCACCGCGGCCACGGCCACGGCGCCCAGGACGGCCAGCGCTCCGCTCGCCACGGCCACGGAGCCGCGGGCGCCCCGGCGGGCGGCCGGGGCGAGCAGCGCGCCGGCCCCCGCTGCGCCGTACGAGACCGCCATGACGACGCCGAAGACCGCCGACCCCTCCGTGCTGCTGCCGACCAGGTCGGCCACGTGCAGCGGGCCGAGGAGCTCGAGGGTGGTCAGCACGGTGCCGACCAGCAGCGAGACGGCGAGCAGTCGCCGCAGCAGCCGGTCCCGGACCACCAGGTGGGCGGTGTCCCGCACGACCGCGGGCACCGCGCGCAGCCCGGCCCGCAGCGCCGCCGTCCCGCCCGCGTGCGGTGCGGCCACCGGGACGACCAGGACCGCGACGGCGACCAGCGAGACGGCGGCCAGCCCGGCCGCGACCAGCAGCGGCAGGGTCAGCGCCCGGCTGCCCGACCCCGCCAGCAGCGGCAGCGCGCCGCCGAGCACGGCACCCAGGCACAGGCCGGCGCCGTCGGCCGCCGCCGCCCGGGACAGCCCCGGCGTCACGTCGGCCGCCGGGTCGGCGGTCCTGACCGTGTCGACGTACCAGGCCTCCAGCGGACCCGAGTCCAGCGCGCGGCCCACCCCCTTGAGGGCCCAGGCGACGGCGAACACCGCCACGCTGCCGGCGAGCGCGGTCATGAGCAGCCCGGCCACCGTGAGCGCCCCGGAGAGCAGCAGCACCGGCCGGTGGCCGATCGCGTCGGCCAGCCCGCCGGTGGGCAGCTCCAGCGCCAGCGTGACCACCGAGTAGACCGCGACGACCACACCGATGTCGGCGGGGGAGAGGCCGCGCGCGGACATCAGCAGCACCGTCACCGGGGTGCTGAGCCCGACCGGCAGCCAGCGCAGCGCGGTGAGGCCGACGTAGCGGCGGGTGGCGGCGCGGACGCCAGGCGGCCGGCTCACGCCGGGTACTCGCGCAGCCGGAACAGGTCGACCAGCACGTGCACCAGCGGCTGGTCGGTCTCCTCCTCCTCGGCCCGCCAGCGCTCGAGGACGGCGTTCAGCTCGTCGGCGAGCGCCCGGGCGCGGGCGGGGGAGAGGCGCAGTGCCCAGTCGCTGAGCGACGCGTCGTCCCGCAGTGTCTCGGGGAGTTCCTCGCGCTGCTCGGCGTGGGCGGCCAGCAGCCGCCGGTGCTGGCTCAGCGAGCGGTGGGTGAGCTCGTCGACGACCTCCCGCCCGCCGGGCTGGTCGACGAGCTCCTCGGTGTGCCACTGGGTGCTGCGGTGCAGGGCCCGCCACCAGCGCTCGCGGCCGGTGCCCTCGCCGGGCACCTCCTCGACCAGGTCGAAGGAGGCCAGCTGGCGCAGGTGGTAGCTCGTGGCGCCGCTGCTCTCCCCGAGGCGCTGGCCGAGCTTCGAGGCGGTCGACGGCCCCTCGGCGCGCAGCAGTCCCAGCAGCGTCGCGCGCAGCGGATGGGCGAGCGCGCGCAGGACGCGCGGGTCGCGGACGTCGACGACGGGGATCGATGGGAGGTCCTCGGGCACGCGGCCGAGGCTAGCCGTGCAAAGACTCCTTTGCAAAGGACTCTTTGCACTAGGTGACGGCGGGGTCGTCCTCCAGCGCCCGGCCCCGCCGCTCGGGCAGTGCCCAGGCGGCTGCCGCGGTGAGCACGAAGAACGCCGCGAACGTGCCGAAGACCAGCGGGTTGCCACCGGCGGCCAGCAGCGGGGGCACGCACAGCGGCGCGGCGATCGAGGCGATCCGGCCGAAGCCCGCCGCCGCTCCGGCACCGGTCCCGCGCAGTGCCGTCGGGTAGACCTCCGGCGTCACCGCGTAGACCGCGCCCCACGCGCCGAGGTTGAAGAACGACAGCACCATGCCGGTGACCAGGACCGCCGTCTCGCCGTCGGCCAGCGCGAACAGGCCCGCGCCGACGGCGGAGCCGATCAGGAAGACCACCAGGGTCGGGCGCCGTCCCCACCGCTCGATGAGCACCGCGACCGCGGCGTAGCCGGGCAGCTGGGCGAGGGTGATCAGCAGGGTGAAGCCGAAGGAGCGCACCAGCGAGAACCCGGAGGCCACCAGCAGGGTGGGCAGCCAGATGAAGGCGCCGTAGTAGGAGAAGTTGATGCCGAACCACACCGTCCACAGCGCCGCCGTGCGGCCGCGCGTGCCGCGGGCCCACAGCGCCCCGGGGCCCGGCGGCGTCACCGGCCGCGCCGGGGCCGACGGCACCGGGGCGACCCCGGCGGCGGACTCGAACCGGCGCACCGCGGCCTCGGCCTCGTCGGTCCGCCCCCGCAGCTCGAGGAACCGCACCGACTCGGGCAGCCCGCGGCGCACGACCACGGCGTACACGGCCGGGACGACACCGACAGCGAGCGCCCACCGCCACCCGGCCTCGCTCCGCGGGACGACCAGGTAGCCGATCAGCGCCGCGAGCAGCCAGCCGACCGCCCAGAACGCCTCCAGCAGCACGACCACCCGGCCGCGGACCCGTGCCGGCGCGTACTCGCTGACCAGCGTGGAGGCCACCGGCAGCTCGGCGCCCAGGCCGAGCCCGATGAGGAAGCGGAACACCAGCAGGGCCGCCACCGACCAGGACAGCGCGGCAGCGCCGGTGGCCACCCCGAACACCAGCAGGGTCAGGGCGAAGACCTGTCGCCGGCCGATCCGGTCGGCCAGCAGCCCGCCGAGCGTGGCGCCAAGGGCCATCCCGACGAAGCCGATGGAGCCGATCCAGGACAGCTCGGTGGTGCTGAGCTCCCACTGGACGGCGAGCGCGGCCATGACGAAGGAGATGAGGCCGACGTCCATCGCGTCCAGGGCCCAGCCGACCCCGGAGCCGACCACGAGCCGGCCGTGCTGGCGGGTGAACGGCAGCCGGTCCAGGCGCTCCGCCCGGCTGAGCGAGGTCGTCGTCGCGTCGGTGCTCATCGGGCCGCGGGTACCCCGGGCGACCGCCGGTCACGCGGGGTGTGCAGGTCAGCCGTCGCTGTCCTCGCCGTCAGTGGCGTCGTCGACCTCCTGCTCGACGTCGTCGACGCCCTCCTCGACGTTCTGCTGGACGTCGTCGTCGACGACGTCACTGCCGCACGCGACGGTGGTGAACGAGGCGGCGACGAGGGCGATGCCCGCCGCGGCGGTGCGCCAGCGGCTGCGGGTGGGTGCGGACACGGGTCCTCCTCGGGTCGTCCGGGGTCTTCCCCGGGGAGTGCCCTCGGAGGGGCCGGGCCATGCCCCGTGGCTGCTAGGGGGTGACGTGCCCGTAGCCGGTGACGGTCAGGAACCGGATCGGCAGCTCCACCAGCGCGGCCGGCCCGTGCGGACCCTCGCCGTCGAACACCAGCGAGTCGCCGGCGTGCATCTCGTACCGGGCCTCGCCGTGCCCGTAGACCATGACGCCCTCGAGCACGTAGAGGAACTCGGTCCCGGGGTGCTGGAAGAGCGGGAAGACCTCGCTGGCCTCGGTGAGGGTCACCAGCAGCGGCTCGAGCCGCTTGTGCTCGCCGCGCAGTGACCCCAGCAGCTGGTAGAGGTGGCCGACGTTGCTGCCGCGCCGCACGATCTGCGCGCCGTGCCCGGCGGGGGTGAACACCGCCTCGCGCTCGGCGTCCAGCCCGCGGAACAGCGCCGTGACCGGCACGGCGAGGGCGTCGGCGAGCCGGGCCAGGCTGGAGAGGCTGCAGGAGGTCTGCGCGTTCTCGATCTTGGAGAGCATCGCCTTGCTCATGCCGGTGAGCCGGGCCAGCTCGGCCAGCGAGATGCCCTTGGCCAGCCGGAACTCGCGCACGCGGAGGGCGATGACGTCCTCGAGATGGCCGCTGGGCGCCTCGTCGTGGGCGCCGGCCGGGGTGACCTCCACCGGCCGAGCATAGGTCCGGTGAGACGCCGGGAATCCCCGGTTGACCTGAACGTCACGCACAGTTGACCCATCCGGCGTACACCCTCCGTAGCTTCGGTCCACCCACAGTGGACGACCCGCGGAGGCGACATGACCACGAGTGCACCGGCCATCGGCCACGTCACGGGCGGCGCGGAGGGGCTGCCCAGCATGGAGGTGCCCGACGTCCGGGCCTTCATCGGCGACGCCCTGGCCAACCCCGGCGGCGCCGAGCTCTGCGGCGGCTTCTTCGAGCTGTTCGCGGGGGAGCCGCTGGACTACCACTACACCTACGACGAGATGAAGCTGGTGGTCGAGGGCGAGTTCCACCTCACCGACCTCGACACCGGCCAGCGGGTCGTGGCCCGGGTGAAGGACGTGCTGTTCTTCCCCAAGGGCTCGCGCATCCGCTTCGAGACCCCCGACCGGGCGCTGGGCTTCTACACCGGCCAGCGCTCGTTCGCGCCCTGACCGGCATGGGGACCGAGCACACGAGCGTCCCGCGCTGGCCGGCCGCCGACCCGGGGGTGGACCCCGCCGCGCGGTCGCTGACCCTGTTCGGCTTCGGCGCGGCCGGGGTCGACGCCGTCCGGCGATGGCTGGGCCAGGTGCCCGCGCGCACGCCGGTCACCGCCACCACCACCGGTGCGGCCGACGCCGCGGTGCTCGCGGAGCTCGCCCGGCGGGTGGCCGCCAGCACGGTGGGCTGGCGGCTGATGCTCGCCGGGCCCGAGGCCGACGTCCTCGCCGCCCGCGCGGTCGCCCTCGACGGCGGACTGCTCGACGCCGAGGTGCGGACGCTGGTCACCGGCACGGAGCGCAAGCGGGTCTTCTGCCCGCACTGCCGCGCCACCACCGAGGCCGACGTGCCGGTCGGCGGCGAGACCGGCTGCACCGGGTGCGGGCGGCGGCTGTTCGTCTACTGGCACGTCTCCCGGCGGGCCGGCAGCTACCTGGGCTTCATGGCCGACGCCGAGGAGGTCGCATGACGGCCGTGCTGGCCGCGCCCCCGGTCGCCGAGGTCGCCCCGGGCGGGCTGGTGCTCGAGGTCGCCTCGGTCGCCGACGCCGCGCCGGGCGTCCGGACGCTCGCGCTGCGCCGTCCGGACGGCGGGCTGCTGCCCGGGCACCCGCCGGGCAGCCACCTGGTCCTGACCTGCGGGGACCGCCGCAACGCCTACTCGCTGACCGGGGACGGCGTGCCGGCCGACGAGTACCGCATCTCGGTGCTGCTGTGCCCGGACGGCGCCGGCGGCTCGGCGTTCGTCCACCGGCTGCGGCCCGGCGACCGGGTGGCCGCCTCCCGGCCGCGCAGCGCGTTCGCCCCGGTGTCGACCGCCCGCTCCCACCTGCTCGTCGCCGGCGGCATCGGGATCACGCCGATGCTGTCGCACGCGCGGGCCGCGGTCCGGTGGGGGCGCTCGTTCCGGCTGCTCTACGGCCACCGTGCCGGTGCCGGCGCGCACCTGGCGGAGCTGGCCGAGCTGTGCGGCGACCGGCTCACCGCGATCGACGACACGCCGCGGATGCTGGACGAGGTGGCCGCCGCGCTGGCGTCCCAGCCGGTCGGCACGCACGTCTACGTCTGCGGGCCGGGCCCGCTGATCAGCTACGTCGAGGAGACCGCCGCCGCGCTCGGCTGGCCGCCGCAGCGGGTGCACGCCGAGCGGTTCTCCGCGGCCGACCTCGACCCGGGTGAGCCGTTCACCGCCCGGCTGGCCCGCAGCGGGACCTCGGTGCCCGTGCCCCCGGGGGTCTCGCTGCTCTCCGCGCTGGAGGGCGCCGGGGTCGCCGTCCCGAGCATGTGCCGGCAGGGCGTCTGCGGCGAGTGCCGGTTGCCGGTGCGCGCCGGCCGGCCCCTGCACCGCGACCTGTTCCTCTCCGAGGCCGAGCGCGCGGCCGGCGACGCGGTCATGGCCTGCGTCTCCCGCTGCGCCGACGACGAACTGGAGCTCGACCTGTGACCGCCGTCCTGCCCGACCGCACCGCCCGCTTCCCGTTCCCCTTCCCGGCCGACACCTACCGGTACTCGACCAACGTCGAACCGGCCCGCCGCCCGGTGGTCACCGCCGCCGGCGGGTGGGGCGACCGCGTGCTCGACGTCGACGCCGAGTACGCCGCCGAGCTGGCGGTGCGGGCCGACGTGCTGGCCGCCGACCCGACCCGCTGCCAGCAGCTGCCGCACATGCGGGTGGCCGCCTGGGACGCGCTGATCACCCTGCTGCCGGACCTGGCCGCCACGTACCCCGAGGTCATGGCGCTGCGCCGGCACGGGGACCGGTGGTCCTGGCGCAACGACCTGCTCGGCACCTCGACGTCGTTCGTCGTGGGGGACGACGACTCGCTGCCCGGGGGGCCGCTGCGCTTCCTCGGCAGCCAGGTGCAGGAGGACGTCGTCCTGCTCGACCAGCGCGAGGGGTCGCTGTGGGCCGACGCCGGGCTGGTCACCTTCGCCGCCGACTGGTCGATGGGCTTCGACGTCGGGATGCGCTTCCTCGAGGTGCACGGTCCGGTGCCGCGAGTGCACGAGGCGGGCGTGGTGCAGCGCGCCGAGCAGTTCCTCATGCGGCTGCAGCCGGGGGAGGAGTACCGCCGCACCAACTGGACGATGACCGTCGACCGGCGGCTGGACACCTCCACCGAGACCTATCCCGAGTGGGGCCCCGACCGGCGGCTGGTCGTCGGCGACCCGGCGCTGCCCGACCGGCTGCACCTGCGGGTGGAGGTGCAGCACCTGCTCCGGCTCGGCGCCTCCGACGCGGTGTGCTTCCTCATCCGCTCCTACCTGCTGTCGCTGCGGGAGCTGGCCGCGGTGCCGCAGTGGGGAGCCCGGTTCGCGGCCGTGCTCGCCGAGCTCCCCGACGACATGGCCGACTACAAGGGCCTCACCCGCTACCGCGGAGCCGCCGTCGACTGGCTGCGCTCCGGCTGAGGTCCGCCGGACGCAGTGCGGGCGTTCCTCGCGCGTCGTGGGTCCTGCAGGACCGGCATGGCCCGAGGAGCGCCCGCACTGCTGTGCGCCCCCTCCGTCGGTTTCCGCGGAAACCGGCGGGGTGGGGCCACGGGCAACACGAACTCCCCGCACCGGTAACCGTCGCGAAACGGACGCCGGGTTCACTCACAGGCGACAACAGTTCACGTCAGTGGACGAGATGCCTGGAGGCTCCCCGTGTCGCTCACCGCCACCCGTCCCGAGGCCCCGCCGGT
The DNA here is from genome assembly GCF_054050075.1 of Geodermatophilus sp. SYSU D00965. Taxonomy (NCBI): domain Bacteria; kingdom Bacillati; phylum Actinomycetota; class Actinomycetes; order Geodermatophilales; family Geodermatophilaceae; genus Geodermatophilus; species Geodermatophilus sp. SYSU D00965. Next base: position 140,415 of record NZ_JBJGYQ010000012.1, read on the forward strand.
CCACCGGCCGGCCGCCCCGGTCGAGGCCGACCTCGCCACCCGTGCCCGCGCCGACGGCATCGAGTTCGTCATGGCGCTCTTCGTCGACCTGACCGGCAAGCCCTGCGCCAAGCTCGTGCCGATCGAGGCGGTCGAGGAACTGCAGACCGAGGGCGTCGGCTTCGCCGGCTACGCGGTCGGCGCGATGGGCCAGGAGCCGAAGGACCCCGACCTCATGGCCATCCCGGACCCGGCCTCCTACATGCCGGTGCCCTTCATCCGGCCGGGCCTGGCGATCGTGCACTGCGACCCGCACGTCGAGGGCCGCCCGTGGCCGTACGCGCCCCGCGTCATCCTCAGGGAGCAGCTGGCCCGCGCCGCCGACCTCGGCCTGGAGCTGAAGGTCGGCGCCGAGGTCGAGTACTTCCTCGTCGAGCGCGGCCCGGACGGCGCCCTGCGCCCGGCCGACCCGAAGGACACCGCCGAGCGCCCCTGCTACGACGCGCGCGGGCTGACCCGCATGTACGACCACCTCACCGCGGTCTCCAAGGCGATCAACTCCCTCGGCTGGGGCAACTACGCCAACGACCACGAGGACGGCAACGGGCAGTTCGAGCAGAACTTCGCCTACGCCGACGCGCTGACCACCGCCGACCGGGTGGTGACCCTCCGGTACCTGCTCTCCGTGCTGGCCGAGCAGCGCGGGATGACCGCGACGTTCATGCCCAAGCCGTTCAGCGACCGCACCGGCAGCGGGCTGCACATGCACCTGTCCCTGTGGCGGGACGGCGTGCCGGCCTTCCCCGAGGACGGCGACCCGCGCGGGCTGGGCCTCTCGCCGCTGGCGTACTCGTTCGTCGCCGGCCTGATCGAGCACGCCGCCGGGCTGCAGGCGGTGCTCGCCCCGACCGTCAACTCCTACAAGCGCACCGGCGCCAGCTCCACCCGGTCGGGCGCGACCTGGTCCCCGCGGACGGCGACCTACGGCGGCAACGACCGCACCCACCTGCTGCGGGTCCCCGACGGCAACCGGGTCGAGCTGCGCGGCGGCGACGGCTCGGCCAACCCCTACCTGGCCGCGGCCACGGCCCTGGCGGCCGGGCTGGACGGCGTCCGCCGCGGGCTGGACCCGGGCGACCCCGGCGCCACCCGCAGCGCGACGCTGCCGCCGACGCTGCTGCACGCGGTGGAGGCGCTGGAGGCCGACCCGGTCGTCGCCGGCGCGCTCGACGCCGCGGGCCCGGGGGTGTCGGGCTACTTCGCCGGCCTCAAGCGCGACGAGTTCTTCGAGTGGCACGGGCAGGTGACCCCCTGGGAGGTCGACCGCTACGTGACCGCCTTCTGACAGCCGGACCGAGAGAGAGGACCCACTGACGTGTGCGGGATCGTCGGGCTCCACCTGCGGGAGCCCTCCCTGTACCCCCGGCTCGGCGAGCTGCTGACCGGGATGCTCTGCCAGGTCACCGAGCGGGGCCCGGACTCCGCCGGGGTCGCCGTGTACGGCGACCCGCGGTGGTCGCCGCCGGGCGAGGCCGGCGTCTCGCTGCTGACCGGCGACCGGACGGCGGACGACGTCGCCGATGCCGTCCGCGCCGTGCTGCCCGAGGCCGAGGTGGTCGACGCCGGCCAGACGCTGGTCGTGCACGCCGCCACCGACCCCGACACGCTGGCCGCCGTCGTCCGGGAGGCCGTGCCGGGCAGCCTGGTGATCGGCGTCGGCGAGGAGGTCGCCGTCCTCAAGGGCGTCGGCCACCCCCAGGCGCTGGCCGCCGAGTTCGGCCTGCCCGCCGCGCAGGGCTGGCAGGGCGTGGCGCACACCCGGATGGCCACCGAGTCGGCGGTCACGCCGGCGCACTGCCACCCGTTCTCGGTCGGCACCGACCAGTGCCTGGTGCACAACGGCTCGTTCGCCAACCACGCCACCATCCGCCGCGAGCTCCAGGCGGCCGGCACGCAGTTCGACAGCGACAACGACTCCGAGGTCGGCGCCCGGTTCGTCGCCGCCCAGCTGGCCGCCGGTTACGACCTGGAGAAGTCGCTGAAGCTGCTCTGCGAGCGGTTCGACGGCTTCTACACGCTGCTGGTCTCCACGAAGGACAGCTTCGCGGTGGTCCGCGACGCCATCGCCTGCAAGCCCGCGGTGGTCGCCGAGACCGCCCAGTGGGTGGCCATGGCGTCGGAGTACCGCGCCCTCGCCGGGCTGCCCGGCATCGAGAACGCCCGCATCTTCGAGCCCGAGCCGGAAGAGGTCTACGCATGGCAGCGCTGAGCACGATCGAGATCGGCTCGGACACCGAGCCCGCCGTCGTCGACCTGTCCCTGTCCACCGTGCGGGAGCTCAACCAGGCGCTGCACGCCCCCGACGTCGCCGACAAGGCACCGACCTGGCGGGTCACCTCGCCCGACGGGAAGCACAACGTCGCCGTCGGGCTGGACGCCGGGATCGACGTCCGCATCGAGGGGCACGTCGGCTACTACTGCGCCGGGATGAACAAGTCCGCGACGGTGACCGTCGAGGGCAACGCCGGGGTCGGCGTGGCGGAGAACATGATGAGCGGAACCGTCCGGGTGCGCGGCAACGCCTCGCAGTCGGCCGGGGCCACCGCGCACGGCGGGCTGCTGGTCGTCGAGGGCTCGGCGTCGGCGCGCTGCGGCATCTCGATGAAGGGCGTGGACATCGTCGTCGGCGGCGACGTCGGGCACATGAGCGCCTTCATGGGCCAGGCCGGCCGGCTGGTCGTCTGCGGCGACGCCGGGGACGCGCTCGGCGACTCCCTCTACGAGGCCCGCATCTACGTGGCCGGCTCGGTGAGGTCGCTCGGCGCGGACTGCGTCGAGAAGGAGGTCCGGCCCGAGCACCTCGCCGAGCTCGCGGGGCTGCTCGCCGCGGCCGGTCTGGACGCCGACCCGCGCGACTTCCGCCGGTACGGCTCGGCCCGCCGTCTCTACAACTTCCACGTCGACAACGCCTCGGCGTACTGAGGGGACCCCGTCATGCTCCGCGAGTCCGCGACCTTCGACCGCGCCACGATCGCCGAGATCCAGCGCGCCGCCGAGACCGGCATCTACGACATCCGCGGCGGCGGCGCCAAGCGGCGCGTGCCGCACTTCGACGACCTGCTCTTCCTGGGTGCGTCGATGTCGCGCTACCCGCTCGAGGGCTACCGCGAGCGGTGCGACACCGACGTCGTCCTCGGCGACCGCAATGCCACCTACCCGCTGCACCTGTCCACCCCGGTGACCATCGCCGGGATGAGCTTCGGCGCGCTCTCCGGCCGGGCGAAGGAGGCCCTCGGCCGCGGCGCCAGCGAGGTCGGGACCTCGACCACCACCGGCGACGGCGGGATGACCGAGGAGGAGCGCGGTCAGTCCAAGCACCTCGTCTACCAGTACCTGCCCTCGCGCTACGGCATGAACCCCGACCACCTGCGGATGGCCGACGCCATCGAGGTCGTGCTCGGCCAGGGCGCCAAGCCCGGCGGCGGCGGGATGCTGCTCGGCCAGAAGATCACCGAGCGGGTCGCCGGGATGCGCACCCTGCCCGTCGGCGTCGACCAGCGCAGCGCCTGCCGGCACCCCGACTGGACCGGCCCCGACGACCTGGAGATCAAGATCCGGGAGCTGCGGGAGATCACCGACTGGGAGAAGCCGGTCTACGTCAAGATCGGCGCCAGCCGCACCTACTACGACGTGAAGCTCGCCGCGAAGGCCGGCGCCGACGTCATCGTGCTCGACGGCATGCAGGGTGGCACGGCCGCGACCCAGGACGTGTTCATCGAGAACGTCGGCATCCCGACCCTGGCCGCGCTGCCCCAGGCGGTGCAGGCGCTGCAGGAGGAGGGGCTGCACCGGCAGGTCCAGCTGGTCGTGTCCGGCGGCGTCCGCAACGGCGCCGACCTGGCCAAGTGCATGGCCCTGGGCGCCGACGCCGTCGCGATCGGCACCGCCGCGCTCATCGCGCTGGGCGACAACGCCCCGCACCTGGACGAGGAGTACCGGGCGCTGGGCTCGGCGGCCGGGTTCTACGACGACTGGCAGGCCGGCCGCGACCCGGCCGGCATCACCACCCAGGACGACGAGCTGGCCGCCCGCCTCGACCCGGTCGTCGGCGGACGGCGGGTCGCCAACTTCATCCGGGTGATGACGATGGAGGCGCAGATCATCGCCCGCGCCTGCGGCAAGGCCCACCTGCACTCGCTGGAGCCCGAGGACCTGGTCGCGCTGACCATCGAGGCCGCCGCGATGGCCCGGGTGCCGCTGGCGGGGACGTCCTGGATCCCCGGGCAGGGGCTGTGACCGACCTGCGGGTCGAGGTCGCCGTCGTCGGCGCCGGCCTCATGGGCGCCGCTACGGCGTGGGAGCTGGCCCGGCGGGGGGTGTCGGTGGCGCTGGTCGAGGCGTTCGACCCGGGCCACGTGCACGGCAGCTCCCACGGCACGTCCCGCATCGTCCGGCGGGCCTACGCCGACCCGTTCTACGTGCGGCTGACCGGGCGGGCGTTCGACCGCTGGACGCAGGCCGAGGCCGACACCGGGACGACGCTGCTGCAGACCACCGGCGGCCTCGACCACGGCGCGGCGCGCGACCCGGTCGGCCTGGCCGGGCTGATGCAGCGGGAGGGCGTGCCGCACGAGCTGCTCTCCGCGGCCGAGGCCGAGGGCCGCTGGCCGGGGATGCGCTTCGACGGGCCGGTGCTGTTCCACCCGGAGGCGGCGGTGCTCGACGCCGACGCCGCGGTGGCCGCCTGGGTGCGCCGGGCCGGCGAGCTCGGCGGGACGGTGCTCGGCCGGACCCGGGTCCTGGCGATCGAGCCGCTGGGGGACGGCGTCCTGCTGCGCACCGACGGCCCGGCGGTCGCCGCCGACCGGGTCGTGGTCGCCGCCGGACCGTGGCTGCCCGAGCTCGCGCCGGCGGTCGGCGTGCCGCTGGGCCTGCCGCCGCTCACGGTGTTCCAGCAGCAGGTGTTCCACTTCCGGCTGCGCGACCCCGGCGCCGCCTGGCCGACGTTCGTGCACAAGGGCGACCTGCAGCTGTTCGGGTTGCCCTCGGGTGCCGACGGAGGCCCCCGGCCGGCGTTCAAGGTGGCCCAGCACGACGGCGGCACCGCTACCACGGCGTCGGGCCGGGACGGCCGGATCGACCCGGCGTCGCGGGAGCGGGTCGCCGGGTACGTGGCGGAGTTCCTCCCCGGCCTGGACCCCGAGCCCGTCGCGCAGGGCAGCTGCCTCTACACGACCACCCCGACCGAGGACTTCGTGCTCGACCGGGTCGGCCCGGTCGTCGTGGTCTCCCCGTGCTCGGGCCACGGGGCCAAGTTCGCCGCGCTGGTGGGGGAGCTGGCCGCCGACCTCGCGCTGGACCGAGCGGGCGCCGAGCCGCGGTTCGCCCTCCCGGCGCTGGTCTGAAGCGGAGTGGGGGGGGGGGGGGGGGCCGCCCCCCCCCCCCCCCCCCCCCCGGGGGCCGCGCGGCCGGGGGGCCGCCCCCCCCCCCCCCCCCCCCCCCCCCCCCCCCCCCCCCCCCCCCCCCCCCCCCCCCCCCCCCCCCCCCCCCCCCCCCCCCCCTGCGCGGGTCAGGCGGCGAGCTGCTCGCAGTCGCCGCAGCGCAGCACGCCGACGGTCGACTCCTGCCAGTCGACGTCGGGGAGTGCGGTCACCTCGCTGCCGCACACCGCGACGGCGTCGCCGCGGACGGCCGGGCGGGCGACGGCGTGCGCCACCCCGGCCGGCTGGTCGTCGTCCCGGACGCCGAGGACCGACGAGGGCCCGACGGCGACGATCCGCTTCGACCCGGCCACGTAGTCACTGAGCATTCGACACACTGTGCCACCGTCCCGTGACGGACAGGGACGAGAGGGGCTGTGACGGTCCCCCTCTTGCCGGTCGCAGCCGGGTGTGCCCGCCGTCCTGACCTGGACGGCGGAGCGCGGCGTCCGGCATCAGCCGTGCCGGCGGACGTGCTCGGCGACGAGCTCGGCGGTCCGGTCGGGGGCCAGTTCCGGGATCCAGTGGGTCACGCCCTCGAGTACCTCCAGCCGGTACGGCGCGTCGACGAAGCGGTGCGTGGCCTCGGTCGCGGTGCGGCCGAGGAAGGCGTCCCCGGTGCTCCACAGGTGCAGCGTCGGGACGCGGACGGTGCCGACCGGGTCGCGGGCGTCCAGCGGCAGGGCCCGGTACCAGGCGATGGCCGCGGCCAGCGCGCCCGGCTCGCGCATCCGGGCGACGTAGTGCTCGCAGAGGTCCGGCGGCAGGTCGCTGCGCAGGAACATCCTCCGCAGCGGCTCGCCGCCCCCGACCAGCAGCAGTCGCTCGGGCAGGAACGGGACCTGGAACAGCGCCATGTAGTACGACCGCAGTGCCTGGTCGCTGGTGACGAGCGCCTGCGCCATGGCGGCGGGGTGCGGCACGGAGAGGGCGGTCAGCGTGCGCACCCGCTCGGGGTGCCAGGCGGCCAGCGCCCACCCGACGATCCCGCCCCAGTCGTGGCCGACCAGGTGGGCGCTGCCGAGCCCGGCTTCGTCGAGCAGCGCCAGCACGTCCGCGGTCAGCTCGCGCAGCCGGTAGGCCGACCGCCCCGGCGGCCGGGCGCTGGGGGAGTAGCCCCGCTGGTCGGGCGCGAGGGTGCGCAGGCCCGCGGCGTGCAGGCCGGCCGCGACCGCGGTCCAGGCGGTGGAGTCCTGCGGGAAGCCGTGCAGCAGGACGACCGGCTCGCTCTCGGGTGGCCCGCCGTCGCGGACGTCGAACACCATGCCCTCGCGCCGGAAGCTGTCCACCCCGCGACCCTGCGCGCCGACCGGGCGGTCCGCCAGTCGTCCCTGCCCTCACGTTCCGTGACGAACCGGGCACCGACACGCGACCGCCCGGACGGGTGCCGGGACTGGCGTCGCCGCGTCGGCCGGGACAGGGTGGGTGTGATGACCGCCGCACTCGATCCCAGGGCCGTCGCGGACACGGTCACCGACCCCGAGTTGCCGCTGCTCACGCTGAGTGACCTGGGTGTGCTGCGCGACGTCCGCGTGGAGGAGGGGATCGTCGTCGTGGAGATCACGCCGACCTACACCGGCTGCCCGGCCATGGGGACGATGCGGGCCGACCTGCTGCGGGCCCTCCACGAGGCCGGCTGGCCCGACGTCGACGTCCGGACCGTGCTGGCGCCCCCGTGGAGCACCGACCGGATCACCGCGGCGGGCCGGCGCAAGCTCGTCGAGGCCGGCATCGCGCCACCGGGCCCGGCGCCACAGCCCGGGGAGGACCCGGTGCCGCTGCCGCTGGGCGCGCCCCGGCGGACGGCGTCCTGCCCGCTGTGCGGGTCCGACGACACCGAGGAGGTCAGCGAGTTCAGCGCGACGGCGTGCAAGGCGCTGCGCCGCTGCCGCAGCTGCCGGGAGCCGTTCGAGCACCTCAAGGAGATCTGAGCTCCGGCGTCCCGGACGCACGCGGCGGCGGCATCCGGGACCATGGGGGAGTGACGGCCACCTCGGAGGAGCTCATCGTCCTCGTCGACGACGACGGGACGGCGATCGGCACGATGCCCAAGCCGCTGGTGCACCACGGCGAGACGCCGCTGCACCGGGCCTTCTCCGCCTACCTGTTCGACGACGCCGGGCGGCTGCTGGTCACCCGCCGCGCCGAGGGCAAGCAGACCTTCCCGGGCATGTGGACCAACACCGTCTGCGGCCACCCCGGGCCGGGGGAGGACGACGCCACCGCGATCGCCCGGCGGGCCGCCTTCGAGCTGGGCCTGGGCGTCGACGGGCTGCGGGAGGCGCTGCCCGGCTACCGCTACCGCGCGGAGTTCCGCGGCGTCGTGGAGAACGAGGTGTGCCCGGTCTACCTGGGCCGCTTCACCGGCACGCCCGCCCCCGACCCGACCGAGGTCGGTGCCTGGGAGCTGCTGGACTGGACGGACTTCCGCCGCCGCCAGGAGGCCGACGGCGACAACGCGTGGTCGCCCTGGTGCCGCGAGCAGGCGCGGCTGATCGAGGCCGCCGGGCTGGCTCCGGGCAGCAGACCGTAGCCAGGGCCGCACGAGGCGTGCCGGCCGCGCGGGGGCGCTCGTGTCGCTGCCCGGGAGCCGTCGACGCGCCGTCCTAACTTCCCGCGCATGGAGCGCCGACGGTTCCTGCTCTTCCTCGCCGCGGGTGTGGCCGGTGCTGCCGTGGGCCGCGGCACCTCGGGCCTCGTGGACCCGGAGCAGGCCCCTCTTCCCCCCGCCGTCCCGGCCGCCGAGCCCGTGACCCCGGTCGCCCGGCAGTTCCTGGACCCCCCGGTCGGCGCCGTCGACCAGCTCCCGGGGGAGGGGACGAAGCTGGCGCTCACCATCGACGACGGCACCAGCTCGGAGGTCGTCGGCTCGCTGTGCACCTTCGCGAAGGACAGCGGCGTCCGGCTGACCTTCTTCCCCAACGGCATGTACAAGTCCTGGGAGGAGAACGGCGAGCTGCTGCAGCCGCTGCTGGACTCCGGTCAGGTGGCGATCGGCAACCACACCTGGTCCCACCCCGACCTGACCACGCTCTCCGACGGGCAGGTGGCCGACGAGATCGGCCGCAACCGCGACTGGCTGGAGACGACGTTCGGTGCGCAGGACACCCCGTTCTTCCGCCCGCCGTTCGGCTCCCACGACGAGCGGGTGGACCGCATCTCGGCGATGGTCGGCCACCCCACGGTGGTCCTGTGGAACGGCACGTTCGAGGACAACCGGCTGCTCAGCGCCGAGGAGCTGATGGCCGCCGCGCGCAAGTGGTTCGCCGCCCAGTCGATCATCGTCGGCCACGCCAACCAGCCGACGATCACGGAGGTGTACGAGGACCTGCTCGAGCTGATCGCCGACCGCGGCCTGCAGACGGTCACCCTCGCCGACGTGTGGGGGCCGCCGAGCCTGTCCGTGGTGCAGACGGTGTCGGGCAGCGCGATCACCACGTAGGTCGTCCCGACCTGCGGCCGACCGCGTCTTCGGCGAGGCTGATCACGGCACCGACGTGATCAGCAGTGGAGGAGCGGATGGCAGAGCGCGGGACGTTGGCGGGGCGGGTCGCCCTGGTGACCGGCGGGGCGAGCGGACTGGGCCGGGCGACGTGCGTGGCCCTCGCGGAGGCCGGCGCGCACGTGGCGATCGCCGACATCGACGCGACCGGCAGCGAGGCGACCTCGAAGCTGGTGGCCGACGCGGGCGGCTCCGCCGAGGTCGTCCCCCTCGACGTCACCGACGACGCGAGCCGCCGGCAGGTGGTGCAGCAGCTGTTCGACGCCCACGGCGACGCGTTCGACGTCCTGGTCAACGTCGCCGGCATCGACCGCCCCGGGTACATCACCGACATCGACCTCGCCGACTACCAGCGGGTGCAGGCGGTGAACTGCGAGGGGCCAGTCTTCCTGACCAGCGAGTTCGTGAAGCGGGTGCAGCACCTGCCCGAGGGGCGCACCGCGGACGTCGTCCACATCGTGTCGCTGTCGGCGATCACCTCCGGCAGCGGCGCGATCGCCTACAACGGCTCCAAGGCCGGCTTCCTCAACGCCACCCGGTGCATCCAGCGGGAGCTGCGGGAGAAGGCGCGGAAGGCCGACGACGGCACCGAGCGGCCCTTCCCGTGCCGGGTCCAGGCGGTCATCCCGGCCGCCATGGACACCCCGATGATGGAGCAGTGGGGCATCCCGTCCCACCTGATGATGCCGCCCTCGGCCGTCGCCGAGATGGTGCGCTACCTGGTCACGCTGCACCCGGCGGCCTTCGTGCCGGAGATGCAGATCGTGCCGCGACTCGAACCCAACTTCCCCCGCTGACCTGCGGTGCCCGTCAGGAGGAGGCGCGGCATGAGCTCGACCGACCCCGAAGACCCCACGCCCGACACCGCGATGGCATCGGGCTCCGACGCCGGTGAGCCGGGCGGCCACCTCGGCCCGGGCGACCTGTCACCCGACGAGGAGCGACTGCTCGCGGCCCTCGAGCGGGACGCCCGCTCGGCGGCGGTCCCCCCGGAGGAGACGGCCGCAGAGGTGCGCGCGGCCGAGGACGAGGCGCCGCTGCCCGGGGAGGGCGGCGACCAGGACGACGGGCTGTCGGCCCGCTTCACGGCCCCGCCGGACCAGCCCTAGCCGGAGCCGAGGCGGACGGCGACCAGCGCCACGTCGTCCTCCGCGCCGTGCGGGAGCAGCCGGGCCACGACCTCGTCGCAGACCTCGTCGACCGGCCGCTCCCGCAGGGCGGCGAGCTCCTCGCGCAGCCGCGCGACGCCGACGTCGAACACCTGGTCGCGGCGCTCGACGAGCCCGTCGGTGTAGAGCAGCAGCGTCGAGCCCGGCTCCAGGAGCGTCTCGGACTCCTCCCGGCGCGCGGTCGGGTCGACGCCCAGCAGCAGGCCGGCCCGCGGCGGGGTGAGCGCCCGCGCCGCGCCGTCCGGCCCGACCACGAGCGGTGGCAGGTGGCCGGCGCTGCACCAGCGCAGCCGCGCGCCACCGGACGCCGGGTCGGGCGTGAGCCGGCCGACCAGCACCGTGGCCAGGGCGCCGAGGTGCAGGCCGGCGACGGCGCTGTCGAGCCTGGCCAGGACGGCGCACGGGCCCTCGGCGTTGTCGAAGGCGATGCCGCGCAGCAGCGCGCGCAGCTGGGCCATGTCGGCCGCGGCGGCCGTGTCGTGGCCCACGACGTCGCCGATGACCAGCATCGTCGAGCCGTCGGGCTGCTCGAAGACGTCGTACCAGTCACCGCCGACCTGGCTCACGCTGGTGGCGGGCACGTAGCGGACGGCGACGTCGAGCAGGGCCGACGCGGGCGGGTCGGTGAGGTGGCTGCGCTGCAGCGTCTCCGCCGCCCGGACCACCCGGCGGGAGCGCGCGTACAGCGCCTCCAGCAGGTGGGTGCGCAGCTGGGTGACCTCCGCGAGCTCGTGCGCCGTCCACGGCTCGGCGCGGTCGCGCACCGTCTCCCGCCAGCGGTCGAACGACCGGCGCGGGCTCAGCCGGATCTCGTCGCCCTCGCGGGCGGCGATCGCCTTGTTGTGCGGGTCCCCGCCCCAGTCGACCGTGCGGACCGCCTCGGCGCGGTGCCAGAGCACGTACTGGCCGTCGGGCAGGGGCAGCACGAGGACGCCGCACGCGGGCTCGGCGACCTCGGCCAGCGCGGGGGCCGCCAGGCGCAGCGAGTCGGTGGCCACGACGTCCTCGGACCGGGCAGCGGCCCAGGACGCGACGGCCTCGGCCGCGCCGTCGGGCAGGGGGGTGCCCCGGCTGCCGGTGCGGCCCTGCAGCGCCACGACCACGCCGTCGGCGGGCAGCAGGTCGAGCAGGCTGGGCGAGCCGAGCAGCGTCTCGGCCAGCGGGCGGTCCTCGTCGAGCGTGGCGGCGGTCAGCCAGGCCAGCGTCGAGCGCACCTGCAGCGCGCGGTGCACCTCGTCCTCCTCGGCGCGGTCGACCAGCCGCACCGACAGGGTGGAGCCGAGGAACTCCGCGGCCGCCCGGGTCGCGTACGGCGGGGCGTGCGGGCCGGAGTAGTGGTGGCAGGCGATCAGGCCCCACAGCCTCTCGTCGCGCAGCAGCGAGAGGGACATGGAGGCGCGCACGCCCATGTTCTGCAGGTACTCGACGTGGATGGGGGAGACGCTGCGCAGCGCGGAGTAGGTCAGGTCCAGCGGCTCCCCGGTCGCCGGCAGCGCGGCCGGCTGCAGCCGCGCGGGGACGTAGTCGACGTCGGAGATCAGCCGGATCCAGTTCTTCTCGTACAGCGCCCGCGCCTGGGCGGGGATGTCCGAGGCCGGGTAGTGCAGGCCGAGGAAGGAGTTCAGGCCCGGCGCCCTGGCCTCGGCCACCACCTCGCCGTTGTAGTCGGCGTCGTAGCGGTAGACCATCACGCGGTCGAAGCCGGTGAGCTGGCGGACCGCGGCCGCGGTGATGTCGTAGAGCTCCTGCAGCGTCGAGGCGCGGTTGAGCTCGCCGACGGTGCCGCGCACCGCCTGGTAGGTGTTCGGGAAGGAGAACGGCCGGGGCCCACGGGCCGGCTCCAGCTCCACGACCAGCACCGTGGCGGGCGGGGTGCCCTCGCCGACCACGGCCCGGTGCAGCAGGGCGTCGACCGGCACCGGGCTACCGTCAACGTCGAGGGTGACCTCGACCGGGTTGCGCTCGCGCAGGTCCCCGAACGCGCTGGCCGACCGGGCGACCGCCTCGGCCGCCGCGATCCCGAGGACCTCGGGCAGCCGCCGGCCCAGCGCCGCACGCCAGTCCAGCCCGACCAGGTCGGCGAGGTTCTCCGACGCCTGGACGACGACCAGCTCCGGCTCGTCGACCGCGAGCAGCACGCCGCGCGGCTGGATGCTGCCCGGGACGTGGATCGGCTCGCGCTCGCAGTTGCTCAGGTCGATCGGCGTCCCCGGCGGGAGCAGCTCGAGCTCGGGTTCGGTGCGGCTCACGCGGGGGTCCCGACCGGGGTGACCCACTCGGCCAGCGCGGTGAACGTGGTCCGGGCGGCGTCGACGAGCCGCCCGGCGTCACCCCCGGCGGCCACCCGCTCCCGGGTCACCCGCCGGTAGGCGTGCCACATCGCGCCGGTCTCGGTGCCGTAGGGGGAGAACGCGCCGATCTCCACCCCGGGCCCGAGGGCCGGCAGCGCGGCCAGGTGGCGGGAGATGAACGTGCCGCCGAGGGTCGAGCCCTCCAGCACGTACAGCCGGCCGAGGGCCTGGTCGGTGTCCTCGACGCCGGGCAGGTCCGGGACGTCGTCGGCCTCGTCGGGAGCGCCCAGTGCCCGCAGGTCGGCGGCGAACAGGTGCGCCCGCCGGCGCCGCGACCAGTCGGCGGTCTCCGCGTCGGCCGGCTCGCGGCGTGCCCAGGTGTCCAGGCCGGCCTCGGCGGCGGTCCAGAAGGCGTGCAGCCGGGCGAGGACCTCGACCAGCCGGTCCCTGCGCAGCTCCGGGTCCATCAGCCCGAGGGTGGTCTCGACCTGCTCGTGCTCGGCGGCGGTCGCCGACCGCAACGTCGTGAGGACGTCGACGCGCCCCGCTTCTCGAGGCAACGCCTCTCCTCCCACACCGGTCAGCTACCCGAGGGTAGGCCACCCATGCGCCGTAGGTGCACGCTGCAACCGAGGCGGCCCGTACGGCTGTCGCTGGTGGCGGGGGCGGCGGCTGCCTAGCGTCGGTGGTCTCGGGTTGCCGGACGGCGGAGGTGGGCGTGCTCTCGCAGAAGGCGCTGCTGCTCGGCGCGTCCCGCCGGCCGGGGCTGCGCCGGCTGGTCACCGGCACCCCGGCCACCCGGCGGGTGGTGGACCGCTTCGTCGCCGGGGAGACCCTCGACGACGCGCTCACCGTCGTCCGCCGGCTCACCGGGGCGGGGATCGCGGTCACCCTCGACCACCTGGGGGAGGGCGTGACCGACCGCGCCGAGGCACGCCGCTCGCGCGACGTCTACCTGGAGCTGCTCGACGGCCTGGCCCCGCTGGGCCTGGGCCGCGCCGCCGAGGTGTCGGTGAAGCTCTCGGCGTTCGGCCAGGCGCTGCCCGACGGCGGCTCCGACCTGGCCCTCGACCTGGTCCGGCCGGTGGTGGAGGCGGCCGGCGCGATCGGCACCACGGTGACCCTCGACATGGAGGAGTCGGCCACCGTCGACTCGACCCTCGCCGTCCTGACCGAGCTGCGCCGCGACCACCCCGGCACCGGCGCCGTGCTGCAGGCCGCGCTGCACCGTACGGAGGACGACGCCCGCGCGCTCGCCGTCGCGGGGTCGCGGGTCCGGCTGGTCAAGGGCGCCTACGACGAGCCGCCGTCGGTCGCGTACCAGAGCCGCGCGGAGGTCGACGCCTCCTACGCCCGCTGCCTCGGGATCCTGATGACCGGCCCCGGCTACCCGATGGTCGGCAGCCACGACCCCCGGCTGGTCGCGATCGCCCAGCGGCTGGCCGCGCGGGCCGGACGGCGGCCGGACTCCTGGGAGGTGCAGATGCTCTACGGCATCCGCTCCGCCGAGCAGCGCCGGCTGGCCGCGGCCGGCGTCTGCGTGCGCGCCTACGTGCCCTACGGCGCCGACTGGTACGGCTACTTCATGCGCCGCCTGGCCGAGCGGCCGGCCAACCTGCGCTTCTTCCTCCGCTCCCTCGTCACCACTGGTTGAGAGGCACGCCCATGGACGGCATCACCCGAGTCCCCCCGCCGCGCAACGAGCCGGTGCTCACCTACGCCCCGGGCTCGCCGGAGCGGGCGGCCCTCCAGGCCCGCCTGACCGAGCTGGCCGCCGAGCCGCTCGAGCTCACCATGGCCCTGGGCGAGCAGCGGCGGCTGGGCCGCGGCGAGCGGTTCGACGTCGTCCAGCCGCACCGGCACGCCGCCGTCCTCGGCACCGCGGCGCACGCCACGCACGCCGACGCCCAGGACGCGGTGGCCTGCGCCAAGGAGGCCGCGCCGGCCTGGCGGGAGCTGTCCTTCGACGACCGTGCCGCGGTGTTCCTCAAGGCCGCCGAGCTCTTGTCGGGCCCGTGGCGGCAGACGCTCAACGCCGCGACGATGCTCGGCCAGAGCAAGACCGCCTACCAGGCCGAGATCGACAGCGCCTGCGAGCTGATCGACTTCTGGCGTTACAACGTGCACTTCGCGCGGCAGCTCCTCGAGGAGCAGCCGGTCTCCAGTCCCGGGGTGTGGAACCGGGTGGACCACCGCCCGCTGGAGGGCTTCGTCTACGCGGTCACCCCGTTCAACTTCACCGCGATCGCCGGCAACCTGCCCACTGCCCCGGCGCTCATGGGCAACACCGTCGTCTGGAAGCCCGCGCCCACCCAGCAGTTCGCCGCGCACTTCCTCGTGCAGCTGCTCGAGGCGGCCGGCCTGCCGCCCGGGGTGGTCACGATGGTCACCGGCGACGGGGTCGCGGTCTCCGACGTCGTCCTGGCCGACCCGGACCTGGCCGGCATCCACTTCACCGGGTCCACGGCGGTGTTCCAGCACCTGTGGCGGACCGTCGGCCAGAACATCGACCGGTACCGCGGCTACCCGCGCATCGTGGGGGAGACCGGCGGCAAGGACTTCGTCGTCGCCCACCCCTCGGCCGACCTCGACGTGCTGCGCACCGCGCTCATCCGCGGGGCGTTCGAGTACCAGGGGCAGAAGTGCTCGGCCGCCTCGCGCGCCTACGTGCCGCGCAGCGTGTGGTCCCGGCTGCGCGACGACCTCATCGGGCAGACCGAGGCGCTGCCGATGGGCGACGTCACCGACCTGGCCAACTTCATGGGCGCGGTCATCGACCGGCGGTCGTTCGCCAAGCTCACCGGCGTCCTCGACCGGGCTCGGGAGGACGACGCCCTGACCGTCGTGGCCGGCGGGCAGGCCGACGACGCGGAGGGCTTCTTCGTGCGGCCGACGATCGTCGAGGGCACCGACCCCGGCCACGAGGTCTTCACCACCGAGTACTTCGGCCCGGTGCTGGCCGTGCACGTGTACGAGGACGCCGACTACGACGCCGCGCTGGCGCAGATGGAGTCGGTGGCCCCGTACGCCCTGACCGGCGCGGTCATCGCGCAGGACCGGGCCGCGATCGCGCACGCCGAGCGGTTCCTGCGGTTCGCGGCCGGTAACTTCTACGTCAACGACAAGCCGACCGGCGCGGTCGTCGGGCAGCAGCCCTTCGGCGGCGGGCGGGCCTCGGGCACCAACGACAAGGCCGGCGCCGCGCAGAACCTGCTCCGCTGGACGTCGACCCGCGTGGTCAAGGAGACGTTCGTCCCGCCCACCGACCACCGCTACCCGCACATGTAGAAGGACCCTCCTGCCCCCCACCACTCGCGAGCTCGCGGCGGGGCCCTGCAGGAGGGCCGTTCCAGCACGTCACAGGGCGGGCCAGCGGACCAGGCCGTCGTGGCCGAGGACGGCGCCGGCCGACGGGCGGTGCGGGGCGAGCCGGCCGTCGGGCATCAGGTGGGTCACCGGCACGCCGCGGGCGAGGACGGCGACGTCGGCGACCAGCCGCCGGTGGCAGCGCCACCACACGCTCTCGCTGCACATCACCGCCACCGGGGCGGTCGCCGCCTCGGCGAGCACCTCGTCGAGGGCGGCGCCGAACTCCGCGGTGCGGGTGTGCGCGGCGTAGGCGGCGAACTGCGCGACGGTCCACCAGCCGTCGGCGACGGGCTGGTCAGGGGGCAGCCGCCGCCGGCCGCCGAGCCGCGCGTCCCACCGGTAGCCGATGCCGGCCGCGGGCAGCCACTGCTCGAGGGCCTCGCGCCGGACGTCGGGGTTGGTGCGGCTGCCCGGGAACCGGCGGACGTCGACCACCAGCGCCACCCCTGCCGCGGCCAGCCGGGCGCCGAGGTGGGAGCGGTCCTCGGGCCCGTGGCCGACGGTGAGCAGCGGCATGCCCCGTCCCTACCCGCTCCCGCTGCGAGGAGGGTGGCGCGGCATGCTGGTCGGCCGGGCGACGCAGCCCGGGCGAGGGGAGCGGTGTGGCCGGCGAGGTGGGGACGAGGGAGTCGCTGTGGCGGCTGCCGGCGATGCGGGCGCTGGTCGGCGCGACGGCGCTGGGCTTCGCCAGCTACTGCCTGACCCTGGCCTCGCTGCCGGCCTACGCGGTCGCGGGTGGCGCCGACCCCGACACCGCGGGCGTGGTCACCGCCGTCTTCCTCGGAGTCACCGTGGCGGTGCAGGCCGCCGTGCCGGCGCTGACCGCCCGCCTCGGCCTGGGCCCGGTGCTCGCCGCGGGGCTGCTCGCGCTCGGGGCGCCGGCGCCGCTGTACGCGCTGGGCGACGGGTTGCTCTGGCTGTCGGCGATCGCGGTGGTGCGGGGCGCCGGGTTCGCCGTCCTCACTGTGCTCGGCGCGCTGCTCGCCGCGCAGGTCGCCCCGCCCGAGCGCCGCGGCGAGGCGATCGGGCTGTACGGGCTGGCCATCGCGGTGCCCAACCTGCTCGCCGTCCCGGCGGGGGTCGCGCTGGTCCTGGACGGGCACGCCGGCTGGCTGGCCTGGCTGGCCGCCGCGCCGGTGCTGGCGCTGCCGCTGGTGCCGGGCCTGGTCCGGTCGGTCCGGCTCCAGGCGGCGGCCGGCGGCTCGTCGCGCGCCGCCGTGCGCGCCGCGCTCGCCCCGTCGGCCGTGCTGCTCGCCGTCACCCTCGCCGGCGGCGGGCTGGTGACGTTCCTGCCGATCGAGCGCCCCGACGGCGCCCTGGCGACGGCGGCACTGCTCGTCTTCGGCGTCACCGGGGCGCTGACCCGCTGGCGGGCGGGGCTGCTCGCCGACCGCGCCGGCACCCGGCGACTGCTGCCCGCGGGCGTGCTGGTCACCGCGGTCGGGCTGGGCACGGTCGCCGCCGGCCTCGGCGCGGGGGACGCCTGGGTGCTGATCGGGGCGGGGTTGTTCGGCGCCGGGTTCGGCGCGGTGCAGAACCTCACCCTCGTCACCGCGTTCGCCCGTGCCGGGGAGGGCGGAGCGACCGCCGCCAGCGCGCTGTGGAACGCCTCGTTCGACGTCGGCACCGCCGTCGGCGCCCTCGTGCTGGGCCTGGTCGCGGCCGGCGTCGGCCTGCCGTGGACCTACGTGCTCGTCGCCGCCGGGCTGCTGCTCGTGCTGCCGGTCGCGCGCGCGGCGACCCCGCGACCGGCCGGCTGACTCACCCGGCGGCGCGGTCCGCGGCCTCCCGCAGCGCGCGGAGGAAGAGGACCTCCTCGGCGGACCGGCGCAGCCACGCCCGCAGCCCCTCCGGGTCGTTCCGGGCGGCGTCGCGCAGCTGCGCCAGGTGCAGCTGCCGGGTGCTGGCCTGCGCGCGCTGGGCGGGTGGCAGCTGCCGGCCGTCGGCGCGGGCCAGCGCGGTCAGCCCGGCGCCGACGAACACCAGGTCGCGGATCCCGCCGACCCGGGCGAGCAGGGCGTCGGCGGCGGCGGGGTCGTCCTCGCCGAGCAGGCGGACCAGCTCCTCCGCTGTCCGCCGTCCGGCCTCCTGGGATTCGAGTGCAGTCACGATGGGCCATTGTCCTGCACCGCCACTGCCGGCGTTCCTCACTCCCTGCTGGTCCCCTGCCCGGCGTTGATCATGGGGTTGTTGCTGGCGCCACCGGAGTGTCCGGCCGTGTCGTCGGCAACAACCCCATGATCACCGGAGAGAGGGACGGGCGTGCCGCCGCCGCTACGCGTCCCGGCGGGAGAAGGCCACCGCGGCGACGGCCAGGACGGCGGCCACCTCGGCGACGAACACCGCGAACCCGGGCCACGGGTCGAGCAGCAGCGGGTTGAACGACTCCGGCGTCGCGACGCGGGCGCCGGCGTTGCCGGGCATCAGCTTGGTCGCCCACTCGCCCCAGGCGCCGGGCAGCAGCATGACCATGTTGCCGACGACGAACACCAGCCCCAGCACGATCGACAGCGCCGCGGCGGTGTGCCGGACCAGCAGCCCCACCGCGGCGGCCAGCAGCCCGAGCCCGGCCATGTACAGGCCGCTGCCCAGCAGCGCGCGCAGCACGCCGTCGTCGCCGAGCGCCAGGCCGATGCCCTCCCGGTCGAGGAACCAGTTGCCGCCGAGGTAGCCGGCCAGCGCGGTGAGGGTGCCGGCGACGAACAGCGTCCCGGTGAGGACGACGGCCTTGGCCGCGAGCACCGTCCCGCGCCGCGGGGTGGCCGCCAGCGTCGCCCGGATCATCCCGGTGCCGTACTCGCTCGTCACCGCGAGCGTTCCCAGGACGATGGCGGTGACCTGGGCGAACATCATCCCCCAGGTGACGAACGCCCCGGCCGGCTCACCGGTGTCCCCGCGGGCGAGGTCCGCGGCGGCCAGCGCGCAGACCAGGGTGGTGAGCCCCGCGCCGAGGACGAGCATCGCCACCACCGACCACGGGGTCGACCGCACGGTCCAGAACTTGATCCACTCCGCGCGCAGCGCCGCCCCGGCCCCGGGCGTCGAGGGCGCCTCGTGGCGGGTCTTCGGGCGGGCGTCGACGGCGGTCATCGCTGCGCCCCCGCGTACTCGACGCTGTCGGCGGTGAGGGTCATGAAGGCGTCCTCCAGCGAGGAGCGGACCAGGGTCAGCTCGTGCAGCAGGAGGCCGGAGCGCCCGACCAGCTCACCGACGGCGGCGGCGTCCCGGCCCTGGACCCGCAGCTCGCCGCCGTACGCGGCGACGTCGAGCCCGTCGCGGCGCAGCAGGGTGGCCACCTCGTCGTGCTGCGGGCTGCGCACCCGCACGTAGGAGGCGGCGTGCTCGGCGATGAAGTCCGCCGTCGAGCAGTCGGCGAGCACCCGGCCGCGGCCGATGACCAGCAGGTGGTCGGCGGTCTGTGCCATCTCCGACATCAGGTGGCTCGACACGAAAACGGTGCGGCCCTCGGCGGCGAGGTCGCGGGCCAGGGTGCGCACCCAGCGGATGCCCTCCGGGTCCAGCCCGTTGACCGGCTCGTCGAGGACGACGACCGGCGGGTCGCCCAGGAGCGCCGCGGCGATGCCCAGCCGCTGGCCCATGCCCAGTGAGAAGCGGCCCACCCGGGTGTGCGCGACCGAGGTCAGGCCGACCAGGTCGAGCACCTCGTCGACGCGGCGGACCGGGATGCCGTTGCTCGCCGCCAGCCAGCGCAGGTGGTCGCGCGCCGAGCGGCCCGGGTGCAGCGCCCGGGCCTCGAGCAGCGCGCCCACCTCGCGCAGGGGAGCGGGGGAGTCGGCGTAGCGGCGGCCGTTGACGGTGACGCTGCCGGAGGTCGGCCGGTCCAGGCCGAGGACCATGCGCATCGTCGTGGACTTGCCGGCGCCGTTCGGGCCGAGGAAGCCGGTGACCCGTCCGGGCGCGACGGTGAAGGAGACGCCGTCGACGGCGGTCTTGGGGCCGTAGGTCTTGGTCAGCCGGTGCGCGGTGATCATGCGGCGCACCGGCGGGGCGAGGGCAGGGAGGTCATGCCGTCGAGGCTGTCGGCCGACGGCGCCCGGCAACATCCGGGAACCCCCTGGACCGACCCTGAACGGTCCCGGAGGCTGCTCGGTCGAGATCGGGCGATCTCGCACGCTCGGGGCGCCGGATCCGGGCGAGATCCCGTGATCTCGACGAGGGGGGCGAGGAGCTCAGGCCGAGCGGGGCAGGGCGTCGTGCGGGTGCAGCAGCCGGCGGAGGGCGACGGCGGCCTCCCGGCCGGCGCGGTTGGCGCCCACGGTGCTGGCCGACGGCCCGTACCCCACCAGGTGCACCCGCGGTTCGCCCGCGACCGCGGTGCCCGCCATGCGGATGCCGCCGCCGGGGCCGCGCAGCCGCAGGGGCGCCAGGTGGCCGAGCGCGGCGCGGAAGCCGGTGGCCCACAGGATCGCGTCGGCGCGGACGAACCGCCCGTCGTCCCAGGCCACGCCGTCGGGGGTGATCCGGTCGAACACCGGCAGCCGGTCGAGCACCCCGCGCTCGCGGGCCTCCCGCACCCACGGGGTGACCACCAGGCCGGTGACGCCGACGACGCTGCCCGGGGACCGTCCCTCACGGACGGCGTCGGCCACCAGCGCGACCGCGGCCCGGCCCGCCTCCGGCCCGAACGGCTCCTCCCACCACACCGGTGGGCGCCGGGTGACCCAGGTGGTGTCGGCGACCTCGGAGATCTCGCCCAGCAGCTGGACCGCCGAGGCGCCGCCGCCCACGACGACGACCGACCGGCCGGCGAACTCGGCGGCCCCGCGGTAGTCGACGGGGTGCAGCTGCCGGCCGCGGAACAGCTCCTGCCCGGGGTAGCGCGGCACGAACGGGGCGGTCCACGTGCCGGTGGCGTTCACGACCGCGTCGGCGGTCCAGTGGCCGGCCGACGTCTGGACGAGGAACCGGTCGTCGTCGGTGCGGCGCACCGCCGTCACCCGCACCGGCCGGTGCACCGGCAGCCCGAAGTGCTGCTCGTACTCGGCGAAGTAGGCCGGCACCGCCGCGGCGGCGGGCACGTCGTCGCCGGCCTCGGGGAAGGGCAACCCCGGCAGGTCGTGCACGTGGTGGGTGCGGGCCAGCGTCAGCGACGGCCACCGGTGCTGCCACGCGCCGCCGGCGCGGGCCTCGCCGTCCAGGACGACGAAGCCCGCGCCGGGCGCGAACCCCTGCCGGGCGAGGTGGTGCGCGGCGCTCAGCCCGGCCTGGCCGGCGCCGATGACGACGACCTCGACGTCCCTGCTCACGCAAGTGACAACCGTGCCGGTCGTGCGGACCTTCCTCAGCCGAGCCGGGCGGGGGTGAGCCGGTCCAGCTCGGCGCCGGTGAGCGTCGCGATGTCGTCCGGGTCGTACCCGAAGCGCACGGTGACCGCGCCCAGCCGGGCCTCCACCAGGTCGGTGGGCCGCTCGTCGGAGCCGTCGGCCGGCCGGTACCACCAGCGCTCGGCGAGCACCGGCAGACCGCGGCGCCGCAGCCACGCCGCCGCCTCCTCCCGGTCGGGGAAGGTGCGCAGGGCCGAGCCGAAGAGCGCGTGCGCGACCACGCACCGGGCGCCGTCGCGCCGCTCGGTGCTCAGGTAGCCCACCAGCTCGCCGTCCTCCCCGCGGTGGACCGGCTCCAGCTCCTCGTTCCTGGTCACGTCCGGAACGGTAGGGAGGCCCACAACCGGGTTTGGCGCATCTTGCGGATCCCTTGCGGTTGACCGGCGGGAGCCCTGCGGTTGGCCCGCCAGAGTTCCTCGTGTCGCCGGGACACCGGCGAGGAGACCGAACGAGGAGAGCACCGTGACCAACCGGGACACCCGCGCCACCCGCGCCCGGATCGCCGCATCGATCGGCGTGCTCGGGGTCGCCGCGACCGTGGCGGGGCTGGGCACCTTCGGGACCTTCACCGACAGCACCACCCCGGTGGTCACCCAGCTCGACACCGGCGTGCTGTCCATCGCGCTCACCGAGGCCGCCGACGCCGCGACGCTGTCGCTGTTCGACAACGGCGTCTTCCTGGCCGGGGACTCGGAGAGCTCGGCGATCGACCTGGTCAACGACGGCACGGTCGCGCTCTCGGAGCTGCGGCTGGGCTCGGTGGCGACGGCGTCCAGCGTGCTGGACAGCGACCCGGTGCACGGGCTGCAGCTGGCCGTCGAGGGGTGCTCGGAGGCCTGGGAGTCCGCCGGCGGGGCGTGGACCTGCGACGGCACGACGACCGACTTCTACTCCGGGCCGATCGTGCTCGACGCAGCGCTCGGCGGCGCGGCGAGCCTGGCGCCGGGCGGGGTCACGCACCTGCTGCTGACCGCGTCCCTGCCGTCGTCGACGGGCGCGGACCTCGTCGAGGGGGCCAGCAGCTCCCTGGACTTCACCTTCAGCGGCGTGCAGCGCAACGGCGCACCGCGATGAGCCGGCCCGCCAGGGCCTGACAGACAGCCGGCGTCTCCATCGCACGGGGGGACGGAGCCGCCGGCACGCACGACCGGCGTCTCCATCGCACGGGGGGACGGAGCCGCCGGCTCGCACCACCGGCGACGTCGAGGGGGACGACGTCGCCGGGCACGAGGACCGGTGTCACCGCGGGGGAACGGTGCCATCGGCTCGCACCACCGGCGACGTCGAGGGGGACGACGTCGCCGTGCACGACGACCGGGGTGACCGCGGGGGAACGGTGGCATCGGCCGGCACGACGATCGGCACCGCCGAGGGGGACGGCAGAGCCGGTCGAGGGGGAACGGCCGAGGCCGGCCGCGGGGCACACCCGCGGCCGGCCTCGCGGCGTCGGAGGAGCCGGTCGGGCAGCCGGCGAACCGCGTCATCCCCGTGTCGCGCTGGGTACTGTGCCGCTCACTCTGCGGAAGCACTAGATACGCGTTACGTTCGACTGATGACTGTCGGTGATGGAGTCTGGCAGGGGGAGGCCGCGCCGACCCGTACCCGCACGGGCAACCGCCGCCTCGACCCTGCTCGGGACAAGGCCATCGCCGCGGCGGTGCTCGAGGTGCTCGGCCGCGAGGGGTGGGCCGGGCTGACGATGGACGCCGTCGCCACGGTCGCCGGGGTGGGGAAGGCGACCATCTACCGGCGCTGGTCGAGCAAGACCGACCTCCTGCTCGGGGTCATGGACGTCGCCGGCGGGCAGGTGGTGGCCGCCCCGGACACCGGCGACCTCCGAGGGGACCTGGTCGCGCTGATGACCGCCAGCACCACCCGGCTGGAGGGCCCCACCGGCCGGATGACGCGCAGCCTGCTCGGCGCGGTGGTCGACGACCCGGCGCTCGCCGAGGCCTACCAGCGCGGCCCCCTGGCCTGCTGGGACCGCGCCTGGGCGACGGTGTTCGAGCGCGCGGTCGAGCGCGGCGAGATCAGCCGGTCGGCGGCGGACTCGGTGGCGGCGGAGATCTGCCCGGCGGTGCTCGTCCTGCGGTGGCTGACCGGGCGCCCCGTCGACGCCGACCTCGTGGCGCAGGTGGTCGACGCGGTGGTGCTCCCCCTGCTGCACTGCCCTGGGACGCCGCGCCAGGAGCCGTGAGGCCCGGACCCGCGTCGTCCTGACCCCGCCCGGCCGGGCGACAGCGCGTTTCGGACCGGCGGGAACGGGGCAGCGGGCGCAGACCGTCGTCGGGAGGGCCGGGTGAACCTCGAGAAGGTCGTCTTCGGCTTCTTCGTCCTGCTCGCGGCGACCCTGAACTTCGGCTTCTTCATCGGCGACATCGACGACCCGACCGTGCACAACCCCTACGAGTTGTTCGCCGCGGTCGTGGTCAACCTGATCGCCACCGTGCTCAAGTTCGGCGACCGCACCCAGATCGGCGCGGTGCACCTGGCCACCAGCCTGGTCGCCGACCTGCAGCTCATCGGCGCGGCGCTGATGTACGGCTACGCCGTCTACGTCTCGACCGCGGGGATGACCGCCGCCTGGACGGCGAGCGTCGTGTCGCTGTCCGGCGGCGCGCTGCTGGCCAACATCGTCTCCGTCGTCCTGCTGGTGGTGGAGACGGTGTCGTTCCACCGCGGCTGAGGGGAGACCGGCGTGGGCAACCCCCTGCTGACCTTCTGGCGGGACATCTTCGGCCGGGAGGAGGACGAGCGGCGGGGCAAGCGGGCGATCCTCCGCGCCGCCGCGTCCTCGGCCGCCCAGGCCTCGGCCACGATCTTCCTGGTCATGCGGCGGATGCGCGCGCCGCTGATCGTGCTCATCGGCATCTTCGCGGTGAGCGTGCTCGGGCTGACCCTCATCCCCGGTCAGGACGCCGAGGGCCGGCCGTGGGACATGGGCTTCTTCGACGCCTTCTACGTCATGAGCTACACCGCCTCGACCATCGGTTTCGGCGAGATCCCGTACCCGTTCACCTACAACCAGCGGATGTGGGTGACGATCTCGATCTACCTCACCGTCATCGGGTGGGCGTACGCGATCGGGTCGCTGCTGGCCCTCCTGCAGGACCGCGCCTTCCGCTCCGCCCTGGCGCTGCAGCACTTCACCCGCAAGGTGCGCCGGCTGCGGGAGCCGTTCGTGCTGGTCGCCGGGTACGGCCGGGCCGGGGAGCTGCTCGGGCACTCGCTCGACGCGCTGGGCCGCCGGTTCGTCGTCCTGGACGCCTCCGACGAGCGCATCGACGACCTGGAGCTGGGCTCCTTCCACGCCGACGTCCCCGGGCTGGCCGCCGACGCCCGGGACCCCGGCCACCTCGCCGTCGCCGGGCTCGACCACCCCTGCTGCGAGGCGGTGGTGGCCCTGACCGACGACGAGGAGGCCAACCTGTCGGTGGTCATGGCCGCGGCGCTGCTGCGGCCGGACCTGCCGGTCATCGCGCGCGCGACCTCCCGCGGCATGGCCGAGCGGATGCGGGCCTTCGGGTCGCCGAACGTGGTCAACCCCTTCGACCGGTTCGGCGACCTGCTCCGCCTGGCGCTGCGCGCCCCGGCCGCCTACCAGCTGCTGACCTGGCTGGAGAGCGGGCCGGGTGCGCCGCTCCCCGAGCGCGCCACCCCGCCGCGCAGCGGCCGCTGGGTGGTCTGCGGCTACGGGCGGCTGGGCCGGGAGCTGACCGGCGACCTGCGGGCGGAGGGCATCCGGGTCACCGTCGTGGAGTCCGCGCCGGCCGACGCCGAGACCGACGGTCTGCTGGCGGTGGACGGGTCCGAACCCGGCGCGCTGACCGAGGCCGGGCTCGAGGACGCCGTCGGGTTCGTGGCGGGCACGAACAACGACATCGCCAACCTGTCGCTGGTCGCCGCCGCCCGGCGGGCCAACCCCCGGCTGTTCGTCGCGGCGCGGCAGAACCGGCCGGCCAGCGCCCCGCTGTTCGCGGCGATGGACACCGACGCGCTGCTGGTGCCGACCGAGGTCATCGCGCACGAGGTCTACGCCCAGCTGGCCACGCCCCTGCTCTGGCGGTTCCTGCGCGAGATGCCCGGCCGCGGCGACGAGTGGGCGGCCGACCTGGTCGAGCGGCTGCGGCAGCTGTGCGGGCGGCACCTGCAGTCGCTGTGGAAGATCCGGCTGACCGCCGCCGAGGCGCCCGCGCTGGTGCGCCGGCTGGCCACGGGGCACGCCTGCCTCGGCGACCTGCTCCGCAACCCGGAGGACCGGGACGAGCCGCTGCACGCGCTGGTGCTGCTCGTGCTCCGCGGCGACGAGGCCACGCTGGCCCCGGACGGCGACTTCGAGGTCCGCGCGGGCGACGAGCTGCTGCTCGCCGGCTGGTCCGCGGCGCGGCGGGCGCTGTCGACCGCCCTCGTGGTCGACGCCACCCTCGAGTACGTGGTGACCGGACGCCGCGTGCCGTCGAGCTGGATCTGGCGGAAGCTCAGCCGCACCCCGCCGGCACCGGCCGAGGCGCCGCGGTCGCGGCCGACCGCCCGCACGCCGTCCTGACGCCCGGGCCGGACCGCGTCGCCGTACCGTTCCGGCCGGGGCCGCCGCGCGGCGCGTCCCCGCGAGGAGGCGGCGATGGCGACCGACCAGCACCTGGGCCTGGCGTGCTCGTTCTGCGGCAAGGGCACCGACGAGGTCGCCCACCTCGTCGCCGGCCCGGGGGTCTACATCTGCGACGGCTGCGTGCGGCTCTGCTCGGAGGTCCTCGAGGAGGTCGAGGAGGGGCGGGCCCCCGCGCCGGGGGGGGGCCGCCCCCCCCCCCCCCGCGGTGCCCCCCCCCCGCCCCCCCCCCCCCCCCGGGGGTGCGGACCCCCCACC
>NZ_JBJGYQ010000013.1:0-165386 GCF_054050075.1 Geodermatophilus sp. SYSU D00965
CCCCCGGCGCCGCCGCGGGCGCGGGCCGCGCGGCCGTGGGCGCCCCGGCCCCCCCGCCGGCAGCGCCCCCCGGCCCCCCCCCGCGCCCCCCCCCCCCCCCCCCCCCCCGGGAAGCGGTACCGGGGCCGCGACGGCGAGGCTCAGGGGCGCCACTCGTCGCGGTAGTGCGGGTGGTCGGCGTAGGTCTGCCCGATCAGCCGCAGGGCGTGGTCCATGGTGTCGCCGTGCGCGCCCTGCTCCTCCAGGTCGCGGAAGTACTCGACCAGCTGGCGCTTGGCGGCGGCGTCGCGCAGCACGTGGTCGACCAGCGCCCGGTTGGTCGGCGCGGGGCTGGCCTGGACGAACCGGGCGGCCTCCTCGTCCTCGTCGAAGCGGGCGAGCAGGAACTCCACCAGGTCGCCGTCCCGGGTGGGCAGGTCGCGGTGACGGCCGGTCGTCCCCACGGTCACGGAGCCTCCTCGCTGGCGCTCGTCGGCCCCGCGACCGACGGTGCTGCGTCACTGCGTGACCTCGCGAGCTCGGTCACGTCGTCCAGCCGCCGGCCCGGGCGACGGCCGTCTGCCAGCGCTCGTGCCGGCCGTCGTCCCGCCGTCCCGGCTCGGGCTCGAAGCGGCGGTCCAAAGCCCAGGTGTCGGCGAGCTCCCCGGTGCCGGCCCACACGCCGGTGCCCAGGCCGGCCAGGAACGCCGCCCCCAGTGCGGTGGTCTCGGTGACCACCGGCCGGCGCACCGGCACGCCGAGCTGGTCGGCCTGCAGCTGCAGGAGCAGGTCGTTGGCGCTGGCGCCGCCGTCGGCCGACAGCTCGGGCACCGCCAGCGCGGCCTCGCTCGCCATCACGTCGACGACGTCGCGCACCTGGAAGGCGATGGCCTCCAGCGTGGCGCGGGCGAGGTGCGCGCGGGAGGTGCCGCGGGTGATGCCGAGGACGGCGCCGCGGGCGTGCGGGTCCCAGTGCGGGGCGCCCAGCCCGGTGAGGGCGGGCACGAAGACGACGTCGCCGGCGTCGGGCACCGTGCGGGCCAGCCCCTCGATCTCGGCGGCGGAGTCGATCAGGCCCAGCCCGTCGCGCAGCCACTGCACCGCGGCGCCGGTCACGAAGATCGACCCCTCCAGCGCGTAGACCAGCCCGTCGCCGAGGTCCCACGCGACGGTGGTGAGCAGGCCGGCGTCCGAGCGGACCGGCGTCGAGCCGGTGTTCTGCAGCACGAACGAGCCGGTGCCGTAGGTGCACTTGCTGTCGCCGGGGGAGTAGCAGGCCTGCCCGAACAGCGCCGCCTGCTGGTCCCCGGCGATGCCCGCGACCGGCAGCTCCAGGCCGAGGAACGCGTCGGGGTCGGTGGTGCCGACGACGCCGGAGCTGGGCACCACCTCGGGCAGCGCGGCCCGGGGGACGTCGAACAGGGCGCACAGCTCGTCGGACCAGGTGCCGCGCTCGAGGTCGTAGAGCAGCGTGCGGGAGGCGTTGCTCGCGTCGGTGACGTGCACCGCGCCGCCGGTGAGCCGGTGCACCACGAACGAGTCCACCGTGCCCAGCACCAGCCGGCCGTCGCGGACGCCGGCCCACAGCCCGGGCTCCTCGGCGGCCAGCCAGCAGAACTTGGTCGCGGTGAAGTAGGGGTCCAGCCGCAGGCCGGTGAGCTCGGCGACCCGCGGCTCGTGCCCGGCCTCGCGCAGCCGGTCGCAGATGCCGCTGGTGCGGCGGTCCTGCCAGACGACGGCCGGCCGCGGCGCGCGCCCGGTGCGCCGGTCCCACACGACCGCGGTCTCCCGCTGGTCGGTGATGCCCACACAGGTCGGCGCGACGTCGGTGCCGGCCAGTGCCTCGCGGCAGGCGGCCAGCGTCGCCGTCCAGATGTCCTCGGGCTCGTGCTCGACCCAGCCCGGGCGCGGGAAGAGCTGGGCGAACTCGCGGTAGCCGCGGGACCGGACGTGGCCGTCCTCGCCCACGACCAGCGCGGTCACCCCGGTCGTCCCCGCGTCGATCGCCAACACCGGCATGAGCGGCAACCTAACGCGCGCCCCTACGGTGGGTGCGTGCGGCGGTTCTTCTACGACACCGAGTTCATCGAGGACGGGACCACCATCGACCTGGTGTCCATCGGCGTCGTCGACGAGACCGGGCGCGAGTTCTACGCGGTGAGCACCGAGTTCGACCCGGACAAGGCGATCCCGTGGGTGCGCCGCAACGTGCTCGACCAGCTGCCCCCGCCGTCGGACCGGGCGTGGCGCAGCCGGCAGCGGATCCGCGACGACCTGCTGGCCTTCCTCACCGGCCCGGGGCAGGAGATCGAGCTGTGGGCCTGGTTCGCCGCGTACGACCACGTCGCGCTGTGCCAGCTGTGGGGGCCGATGCCGGCCCTGCCGCGGCCGATCCCGCGGTTCACCCGGGAGCTGCGCCAGCGCTGGGACGACCTCGGGCAGCCGCCGCTGCCGCCCAGGCCCGAGGGCACCCACGACGCGCTGGTCGACGCCCGGTACAACCTGGCCCGCTGGCGGGCGATGGACCGCCGCTGATCAGGAGGCCCGCGCCGGCGTGGGGGTGAACGTCACCGGGAGTGCCCGCACGCCGCGCAGCACGCCCCCGGCCGACCACTGCAGCGCCTCCTCGGGCACGGCCAGCGCGAGGTCGGGCAGCCGCTCGAGCAGCGCGGTGAACGCGACCTGCCCCTCCAGCCGGGCCAGCGGCGCGCCCAGGCAGTAGTGGACGCCGTGGCCGAACGCCAGGTGCCCGGGCGGGGTGGCGGTGACGTCGAAGCGGTCCGGGTCTGGGAAGCGGGCGGGGTCCCGGTCGGCCGCGGCGAGCGACAGCAGCACCACCTCCCCGCGCGGGATCCGCACCCCGCCGATCTCCAGGTCCTCCAGGGCGTAGCGGGTGAGCCCCGGGTTGACCGGACCGTCGAACCGGAGCACCTCCTCCACGGCCTGCGGCACCCGGGACGGGTCGGCGCGCAGCAGGTCGAGCTGGTCCGGGGAGCGCAGCAGCGCCAGCGTGCCGTTGCCGATGAGGTTGACCGTGGTCACGTACCCCGCGATGAGCAGCAGGAAGGTCATCGCCAGCAGCTCCTGGCGGTCGAGCCGCTCGCCCTCGTCGGTGGCCTGGACCAGGTCGGTCAGCAGGTCGTCCGCGGGCCGGGCGCGCTTGGCGTCGACGAGGTCGGCGAGGTAGCCGTACATCCGCTCGCGGGCCGCCGTCACCAGCTCCATGTCGGTGTCCGGGTCGAACGGCCGGTCCAGGATCTCGTCGGTCCAGGCGCGGAAGCGCTCCCGGTCGGCCTCGGGGACGCCGAGCAGCTCGCCGATCACGGTGATCGGCAGGGGCAGCGCGAACTCCCCGATCAGCTCGGCGCGGCCCCGCGGGGTGATCCGGTCCAGCAGCGTCCCGGTGAGCTGCTCGACCCGCGGCCGCAGCCCCTCCACCCGGCGGGCGGTGAACGCCTTGGACACCAGCCGGCGCAGCCGGGTGTGCTCGGGCGGGTCCGCGCCGATCATGCTGCGGCTGAGGAAGTCCCCGCGGAGCCGCTCGGTGAGGTCGTGGGCGACGTGCGGGTCGCTGCTGAGCCGGGGGTCCGACAGCGCCGCCAGGACGTCGTCATAGCGGGCGACCACCCACACGGCCATGCCCAGCCGCTCGTCGACGCGCCGCACCGGGCCGCTCTCCCGCCACGCCGCGAGCGCGGGGAAGGGGTCGGCCAGGTCGGCCAGTGGGCTGGTGGGCACGGTCATGGCCGTCGTCCTCCGGTTGCGCTGCCCCCGTGGGTCGGCCCGAGCCTGGCACCGGAGGGCCGCGGGCAGAAGGCCGGAGCGTCCCGCCGCGCCCGCTCGTCAGCCGAGCCGGGCGGGGTCCGGCTGCGGCTCGGCCCCGGTCCGGGGCGCCGGCACCGCCGCGCGGTCATCTGCGTGACCTGCTCGGCGTCGGCCGGCCGGTGCCCGCTCAGCCGCGCAGGTGCGCCCAGTCCTCCGGGTGCGCGCGCAGGTGCTCGGCCACCGTCCGCGCCGGGTGGCCGGTGAGCTCGGCGACGACGTCGGTCACCGGCGCCATCTCCCCGGCCGCGATCGCCAGGTAGCTGCTCACCCAGCCCTCGATCTCCCAGTCGGGGTGGCCCGACGGGCGACGCGAGGCCCACGCCTGCTCGACGGTCTCCCGGCGGTACTCCGCGGGCAGGCCGGTGACC
This sequence comes from Geodermatophilus sp. SYSU D00965, assembly GCF_054050075.1. Lineage (NCBI taxonomy): Bacteria > Bacillati > Actinomycetota > Actinomycetes > Geodermatophilales > Geodermatophilaceae > Geodermatophilus > Geodermatophilus sp. SYSU D00965. Next base: position 4,173 of record NZ_JBJGYQ010000013.1, read on the forward strand.
TCGGCGAGGACGGCGACGGCGTCGTCCAGCGACAGCGCCGCCGACCCGGTGACGTCGAGGGTGCGGCCGTCCAGTGCCCCGGAGTCGTCCAGCAGCGCCGCGGCGCCGACGTCGGCCAGGTCGTCGCGGGACACGAAGCTCGCCCGGCCCTCACCCGCGGGCGCGGCGACCACCGCCCGGCCGTCCTGCCGCGTGGCGAAGAACGGCACGAAGTCGGCGTACATCGCGTGCCGGAGGACCGTCGCCCGCACACCGGCGGTGGCGATCGCGTCCTCGGTGGCGGCGTGCTGCCGGGCCAGCGTGAAGACGGCGTCGGGGGAGGCGCCGAGGAAGGAGGTGTAGACGATCCGCTGCACGCCCGCGGCCGCGGCGGCCGAGACGGCGGTCAGGTGCTGCCGCAGCCGGTCCTCGGCCTCCGCGGCCGACACCAGGTAGAGGGTGTGCACGCCCTCGAGCGCCGCGGTGAGCCCCGGCCCGTCGGCGTAGCCGCCGGGCGCGGCGACGACCTGCGCCCCGGGCAGCCCGGGCGCGCGGGCCGGGTCGCGCACGACCAGGCGCAGCGCGACGTCGTCCCGCCCGGCCAGCCGGTCGGCGACCCGCCCGCCGAGCACCCCGGTGGCCCCGGTGACAGCGATCACCCGAGACATGCCTGTTCCCGGCCCTGGTGCGGCATCATGGCCCGCACCAACTCCTGAGCAGCGCAAACCCTTCCCGCGGAGGTCGTCCATGCGCATCGGCATCCTGACCGGCGGCGGTGACTGCCCGGGCCTCAACGCGGTGATCCGCGCGGTGGTCCGCAAGGGCGTCCAGCACGGGGACCAGGTCGTGGGATTCCGGGACGGCTGGCGCGGCGTGCTCGACGCCGACACCGTGGCCATGGACCTCGCCGCGGTGCGCGGGATCCTGCCCCGCGGCGGGACCGTCCTCGGCACCTCCCGGACCAACCCTTACGCGCTGGAGGGCGGCCCCGACCGGCTGATGGCCAACCTGGAGCGCCTGGGCATCGACGCGCTCATCCCCATCGGCGGGGAGGACACCCTCGGCGTGGCCACCAAGCTGGCCGAGGCCGGGCTGCGCATCGTCGGCGTCCCGAAGACCATCGACAACGACCTGGACTCCACCGACTACACCTTCGGCTTCGACACCGCGCTGGGCGTGGCCACCGAGGCGATCGACCGGCTGCACACCACCGGTGACAGCCACCACCGCACCCTCGTCGTCGAGGTCATGGGCCGGCACGCCGGGTGGATCGCGCTGCACTCCGGCATGGCCGGCGGCGCGACCGTCGTGCTCATCCCCGAGCAGCCCTTCGACGTCGAGGCCGTGGTCGCCCACTGCCAGCACCGGTTCGACTCGGGGTACTCGCCGATCGTCGTCGTCTCCGAGGGGGCCAAGGCCAAGGGCGGCGACCTGGTGCTGGCCACGGGGGAGAAGGACGCCTTCGGGCACGTCCGGCTGGGCGGCATCGGCACCGCGCTGGCCTCGCTGATCGAGCAGCGCACCGGGCGGGAGGCCCGCTGCGTCGTCCTCGGGCACGTCCAGCGCGGCGGGACGCCGTCGCCGTTCGACCGGGTGCTGGCCACCCGCTTCGGGCTGGCGGCCGTGGACGCCGTGCACGACGGCGAGTCGGGCGTCATGGTGGCGCTGCGCGGCACCGACATCGTGCGGGTGCCGCTGTCGACGGCGACCGCACAGCTCAAGCTCGTGCCGGTGGAGCGGTACGCCGAGGTGGAGGTGTTCTTCGGCTGATCGAGGACCCCCTGCCCCCCGCCCCTCGCAGGCTCGCGGCGGGACCCTGCAGGGGGGCCGCTCCGGAGGGCTGCGGCGAAGTCGCCGGTACCCTTCGGAGGTGTGACGCTCCCTGATCCCGCGGAACTGGTCCCCGGCCTGGACCGGTGGCGGGAACTGCCCGCCGCCCAGCAGCCGGAGTGGCCCGACCGCGCCGCGCTGGACACCGTGCTGTCCACCCTGTCCTCGGTGCCCCCGATCGTCGCCCCGAGCGAGGTCGACGAGCTGCGCACCCGGCTGGCCGAGGTGGCCCAGGGCCGCGCGTTCCTGCTGCAGGGCGGCGACTGCGCGGAGACCTTCGACCTCAACACCGACGCGCACCTGCAGAGCACCACGCGGACGCTGCTGCAGATGGCCGTCGTCCTCACCTACGGCGCCAGCGTGCCGGTGGTGAAGGTGGGCCGGGTCGCCGGGCAGTACGCCAAGCCGCGCTCGTCGAACACCGACGCGCTGGGCCTGCCCTCCTACCGCGGCGACATGGTCAACGACCTCGAGCCGGTGCTCGAGAAGCGCATCCCCGACCCGAACCGGCTGGTGCGCGCCTACGCCAACGCCGCGGCCGCGATGAACATGATCCGCGCCTACGCCCGCGGCGGGCTGGCCGACCTGCACCGCGTGCACGAGTGGAACAAGGACTTCGTCGCCAACTCCCCGGCGGGGGTCCGCTACGAGGTCATCGCCCGCGAGATCGACCGGGCGCTGGCGTTCATGAAGGCCTGCGGGGTCGACGACGCCGCCCTGCGCGGCGTCGAGCTGTACAACAGCCACGAGGCGCTGGTCCTCGACTACGAGCGGGCGCTGCTGCGCGTGCACGACGGCCGGGCCTACGCCTCCTCGGCGCACTTCGTCTGGATCGGCGAGCGCACCCGCCAGCTCGACGGCGCGCACGTGGAGTTCTTCTCCCGCATCGCCAACCCGATCGGCGTCAAGATCGGCCCGACGACGACGCCGGAGCAGGCCACCGAGCTGGTCGAGCGCCTCGACCCGGACCGCGTCCCGGGCCGGCTCACCCTCATCAGCCGGATGGGCAACGGCAAGATCCGCGACGTCCTGCCGCCGATCGTCGAGAAGGTCACCGCCGGCGGCCACCAGGTCGTCTGGCAGTGCGACCCGATGCACGGCAACACCCACGAGTCCTCGACCGGGTACAAGACCCGGCACTTCGACCGGATCGTCGACGAGGTCCTCGGCTTCTTCGACGTCCACCGGGCGCTGGGCACCTGGCCCGGCGGCATCCACGTCGAGCTCACCGGTGAGGACGTCACCGAGTGCCTCGGCGGCGCGATGGAGATCAGCGACGAGGACCTCAACAGCCGGTACGAGACCGCGTGCGACCCGCGGCTGAACACCGGCCAGTCGCTGGAGCTGGCCTTCCTCGTCGCGGAGATGCTGCGTGGGTGAGGACCCCGTCCTCCTCATCCCTCGCAAGCTCGGGACGAGCCTCTGGACGGAGCCGAAGTGACCGATCTGGTGGACCTCCGCTCGGACACGGTCACGAGGCCGACGCCCGGCATGCGCCGGGCCATGGCCGAGGCAGAAGTCGGGGACGACGTCTACGCGGAGGACCCGACGGTCCGCGCCCTCGAGGAGCGCACGGCGGAGCTGTTCGGCCACGAGGCGGCGCTGTTCGTGCCCTCGGGGACGATGGGCAACCAGATCGGCATGCGGCTGGTCTGCGAGCCCGGCCAGGAGGTGCTCTGCGACGCCGACGCGCACGTGGTCACCTACGAGATGGGTGCCGCGGCCGCGGTGTTCGGCATCTCGACCCGGACGGTCGTCTCCGCCGGCGGCCGGCTGGACGCGGACGCGCTCATCGCCCAGGTCCGCCCGCGCGGTGACTGGCACCTGACCGCCACCGCTGCGGTCGCCGTCGAGAACACCCACAACCGCGGCGGCGGGCTGGTGCAGCCCCTGGAGCAGCTGCAGCGGCTGTGGGACTGGTCGCGCGAGGCCGGCGTCGCGGTGCACCTCGACGGCGCCCGGATCTGGAACGCGCACGTCGCCTCGGGCGTGGACCTCGCCACCTACGGCCGCCTGGCCGACACGGCGTCGGTCTGCTTCTCCAAGGGCCTCGGGACGCCGGTCGGCTCCGTGCTCGTCGCCTCGTCAGAGCGGATCGCCGCCGCGCGGCTGTGGCGCAAGCGGCTCGGGGGCGGCATGCGCCAGGTCGGCGTGCTCGCGGCCGCCTGCACCCACGCCCTCGACCACCACCTGCCGCGGCTGGCCGAGGACCACGAGCACGCCCGGCTGCTGGCCAAGCGGCTCGGCGTGGACCCGGCGACCATCGCCACCAACATGGTGGTGCTCGACGACGTCCCCGCGCCGGTGATCGCCGAGGCGGCCAAGGCGCAGGGCGTGCTGGTCTCCCAGGTGAGTCCCCGCCGGATCCGGCTGGTCACCCACCTCGACGTCGACCGCGCCGGCATCGAGCGCGCCGCCGACGTCCTCGCCGGCCTCCTCGACCGCTGAGACGACGAGGGCCCGGCCCCCTGGGAGGCCGGGCCCTCGTGCGCGACGTCAGCCCGCGGTCGTGGCCGGGGCCGTGAAGAGCAAGCGGTTCGGGGTGCCGGTGAGCGTCCGCTTGACGACTCCCGTCGTGGCGTCGGCGGCGATCGCGGCGGCGACGACCGCCGGGCCGGCACCCGGGTGCTCCTGGAGGTAGAGCGCGGCCACGCCGGCGACGTGCGGCGCCGCCATGGAGGTGCCGCTGATCGTGCTGGTGGCCGACGAGCCGGTGTACCAGTCGCTGGTGACCCCCACCCCGGGTGCGTACAGGTCGACGCACGTCCCGTAGTTGCTGAACGACGCCGAGGTGTCGGTGGAGTCGGAGGCGGCCACGGTGAGGGCCGCGCGCACCCGTGCGGGTGAGGTGGTGCAGGCGTCCTGAGGCCTGCCCGCCTGGTTGCCGTTGCCGGCCGCGACGGCGACCGTGATGCCGGCGTCGATCGCGTTCGCCACCGCCTGGTCGAGCGCGTCGCTGACCGGGCCGCCGAGGCTCAGGTTGGCCACGGCGTCCGACGACGGTCGGAGGCCCGCGGCGACCTCCTCCACAGCCGTCTCGTGCTGCGCGGTCACCCAGTCGATCCCGGCGAGGACGTCGGAGTAGGCCCCGCTGCCGGAGCAGTCGAGGACCCGGACCGGGACCAGCGTGACCCCAGCCGCTACCCCCTTCTTCGTCCCGCCGATGGTGCCGGCGACGTGGGTGCCGTGGCCGTTGCAGTCCTCCGCCGTGCCGCCGTCCACGGCGTCGTAGCCGGGCACGAGCCGGTCCCTCAGGTCCTCGTGGTCGTACCGGATGCCGGTGTCGATGACGTACGCGGTGACGCCCGCACCGGTGTGCGCCGAGCGGTACGTCTCGCTCAACGGGAGGGCGCGCTGGTCGATGCGGTCCAGACCCCAGGGCGGCGCGCTCGGTGACGGGGAGCTGGACTTGGTCGGCCGGGCCTGCACCACCTGGTCGGGCTCGACGTCGAGCACGCCGGCCAGGCGGGACAGCTGAGCCGCCGCCGCGACGGGCAGGCGGACCGCGAAGCCGTTGAGCGCCGCGGTGTAGACGTGGCTGACCTCGCCGCCCAGCCCTCGCGCCCGCTGGGCCAGGCCTGCCGGTGAGCGGTCGGGGTCGACCGTGACGACGTAGGAGGCCAGCGGGGAGCCCGGGGCGGCGGACACGGGTCCGGCGGTGGCGCCGAGTCCCGCAGTGGCCAGTACGGCGAGGGCCGCGGCGGCCATGGAGCGACGGGTGTGCACGGTGTTCTCTCCAGGGGTCGGACGGGGCCCGTCCCGACGGCCGGACCGTGCGCAGCAAACCCTGCGAGAGAGATCACTTCCAGTCACCGCGCGGATGCGTTTTGTTCTCTCGCCGGCCCCGGGCGCAGCGAACGGGCCCGCACCCCGGCAGGGGTGCGGGCCCGGATCGCAGGGTGCGGCGGCTACTCGGCGTGGTCGCCGGGCGTCGGGTGCTCGATCTGACCGGCCAGGTACAGCTGCTCGCCGAGGGTGTCGAGCAGGTGCAGCTGGGTCTCGAGGTAGTCGATGTGGTGCTCCTCGTCCTCGAGGATCTTCTCGAAGAGGTTCTTGCTGACCCGGTCGCCGACCGACTCGCAGTAGGGGATCGCCTCGCGCAGCCGGGCCAGGACCTCGACCTCGATGGCCATGTCGGACTCGAACTGCTCGCGGACGGTCTGCCCGATCCGCAGCGGCAGGAGCTTCTGGTAGTTGGGCAGGCCCTCGAGGAAGAGGATGCGGTCGGTGAGCCACTCCGCGTGGTGCATCTCCTCGATGGACTCGTCGCGGGTGTGCTTGGCGAGCTTGTTGTAGCCCCAGTTGGCCTGCATCTTGGCGTGCAGGAAGTACTGGTTGATGGCGGTCAGCTCGCTGGTCAGCTGCTCGTTCAGGTACTCGATGACCCGTGCGTCACCCTGCATGGCGCGCTCCTCCTCGGCTCGACTGCGGCCGAGGCTATCGGGGGTGCGCTGACCAGGCACGACTCAGGTCTGCCTCAGCATGGGCAGCCTGTCCTCAGGCGGCGGGCTCCCGCAGCTCGAGGCCGTGCAGCGGGTCGGCGACGCGCAGGCGGTCGCAGATGCGGTCCAGGCAGCTGCCGCAGCCGGTGCCGGCCGCGCAGGCGTCGCCGACCTCCTCTTCGGTGCGGGCGCCGTCGGCGATGACGTCGGCGAGCCGGGCCTCGCTCACGGCGAAGCAGATGCAGACGAACACGCGCAGCACTCCCGGGGGCAGAGGAAGGAAAGGCACCCCTAAGTTAGCTCACCCTTAACGGACGGCCAAGGGTCGATGTGCCCAAGCTGCGTGGCCGGGAGTGTGCGCGATCACCACGACATCCGTCGCGGTCGGGCTCCAGGCGGGGTCCGAGGGCCTGTCCTGTCGCGCCGAGTGGGCCCCGGAGGTGACCGCGCAGGCGCGACGCAGCGGCTCAGCTCGCCAGGGGAACGGCACCTGGCCGCGGTGCGGTCCGCAGGACCGCGAGGTCGTTGAGCAGCGCGATGTCGGCCGCGTGCCCGGCCCACGGGACGCCGTCCTTCTCGCTGGGCGTCTCGACGACGACCGGGACGCTGGCCATCGACGGGTGGGTGAGCAGCTCGGCGAACGGGCCGGTGCCGTACGCGCCGCCGCCGATGGTGCCCGCGCCGATGGTGGTGTGCCGGTCGCGCTTGGAGCCGCACTCGTCGAGGGAGTCGTTGGCGTGCACCAGCCCCAGCCGGCCGGGGCCCACGGTGGCCTCCAGCGCGTCGAGCGTGGCGGTCATCCCGCCCGGAGCGGCGAGGTCGTGACCGGCCGCCCAGGCGTGGCAGGTGTCGAAGCAGACGCCGACCAGCGGGTGGTGCTCCAGCGCCGCGAGGTACGGGCCGAGGTCCTCGACGGTCGCGGCGAGGGACTTGCCACCGCCGGCCGTCGGCTCCACCAGCAGCCGCGGGCCGTCGTCCGGCGCCGCCTCCAGGACCGGCAGCAGCCGCTCGTGCAGCTGGCGCAGCGCGTCCTCGTAGCGGTCCTCGCCGACGGCGGAGCCGGCGTGCACCACCACGCCCTGGCAGCCGAGCTGGGCACCGCGAGCCAGGTTGTGGGCGATGGTGGCGATCGACTGCTCCACGGTGGCCTCGGTGGGGGAGCCGACGTTGACCAGGAACGGGGTGTGGATGAACGAGGGGACGCCGCGCTCGGCGCAGCCGGCGGTGAACAGCGCGTCCTGCCTCGAGTCGCCCGGGGTGAGCTTCCAGCCGCGGGGGTTGCCGACGAAGACCTGCACGGCCCGCGCGGCGACGTCGTCGGTGTAGGCCAGGCCGCCCTTGGCCAGGCCGCCCTTGATCTGGATGTGCGCACCGATCGGCGGCACACCCGCAGGTGTACGCAGTGTTCTCAGTCCTATCCGAAGGTCACCAGGATGGTCACCGAGGTCCCCAGGTCGACGACCTCACCGGCCTGGGGGCTCTGCCGCAGCACCCGGTCGCCGAAGAACTGGCTGACCTTCACCTGCAGCCCCGCGGCCTCCAGGAGGGCGCCGGCCTCCTGCTCGCTCTTGCCAACGACGTCGGGCACGGTCACCTGCGGCAGGCCCACCGAGACCTGGATGGTCACGGTGCTCTCGTAGGGCGCCTGCTGGCCGCTGGCCGGGTCGACGGCCATGACCTCGCCGGGGTCGACGTCGGCGCTGCGCCCCTCGGACCGCTTGACGGTGAAGCCGAGGCCCTCGAGGTTGGCCGTCGCCTCCTCGGGGGAGAGACCCACCACGGCGGGCACCGTCACCGGCTCGTGGCCGCGGCTGACGTAGACGGTGAGCTGCTGGCCGCGCTTGAGCTCGGTGCCGATCTCGGGGTCGAAGCCGGTGACGGAGCCGACCGGGATGTCGTTGTCGTAGTCCTGGACGACGTCGACCTCGACCGGGATGGACTCCTCGATCTCGGCCTGGACCTCGTCCAGCGGCCGGCCGACCATCGCCGGGTCGACCTCGAAGCGCTCCGGGCCCTTGGACACGACGAGGGACACGTCGGTGCCGCGGATCGCCTCCCCGCCGTCGGGGTCGGCCGAGATCACCACGCCCTCGGGGACGTCCTCGCTGAACTGCTCCTCGCAGCAGGCGGGGTCCAGCCCCGCCTGCTGCAGCAGGTCGATGGCGGCCGCCTGCTCCTTGCCGACCAGCGTCGGCACCGTCGTCCAGCGGCCGGAGCCCATCCACCAGCCGACCGCGCCGATGGTCACCGCGAGCAGGAACACCAGCGCGACGGCGAACCGGGCCCGGCGGCGGCGGATGTGCTGCGGCACGCCGGGACGGGTGCGCTGGAGCCCGGGCCGGCGCCCGCCGACGTCGGTGGTCGGGCCGGCGCCCATGCCCGGCAGCATCGAGGTGCGGCCGCCGCGGCCGGGCCGGGTGCCGTTCACGCCGAGCACCTCGGTGCGCGGGTCGTCGGGGTCACCCGGCTCGCTGGGGTGCCGCGGCCGGGTGGGCCGGTTCGTGGGGCGCAGCGTGCCGGGCCCGGCGGTGCTGCGGCCGGTGGGCACCGGCACCCGCTCGATGCCGAGGTCGCGGCGCACGTCCTCGAGGTCGGCGAGGAACGCGCCGGCGTCCAGCGGCCGCAGGACGGGGTCGCGGCGGGTGGTGCGGGCGACGAGGTCGTCGACCTCCCACGGGATGCCGGGGACCTCGTCCGAGGGCGTGGGCATGTCGTGGTGCACGTGCTGGTAGGCCACCGCCAGCGGGGTGTCGCCGCCGTAGGGCGGGTGGCCGGTGAGCATCTCGAACAGCACGACCCCGGCGGCGTAGACGTCGCTGCGCGCGTCGGCCTTGCCGCGCTCGAGCTGCTCGGGGGAGAGGTAGGCGACCGTGCCGATGAGCACGCCGCCGGTGTGGCTGGTCTGCCCGGTGCCGGTCAGGGCGCGGGCGAGGCCGAAGTCGGCCACCTTGACCACGCCGTCGGTGCCGATGAGGACGTTCTCCGGCTTGATGTCGCGGTGCACGATGCCGGCGCGGTGCGCGGCGGTCAGCCCGGACAGCACCGGCTCCAGGACGGCGAAGGCCTCGCCGATGGTGAGCCGACCGCGGGCCTGCAGCAGGTCGCGCAGCGTGCGGCCGCGGACCAGCTCCATGACGAGGAACACCAGGCCCTGGTCGCTGCCCTGGTCGCTGACCGAGACGACGTTGGGGTGGCTGAGCATCGCCGCGGCCCGCGCCTCGCGGGTGAACCGGTCGACGAAGGTGGGGTCTCCGGCCAGGTGCTCGGCCATGACCTTGACCGCGACGGTGCGGTGTAGCCGCAGGTCCTGCGCGGCGTAGACGGTGGACATGCCGCCGCGGGCCAGCCGCTCCTGGAGGTGGTAGCGCCCCTCCAGTACGAGGCCGACCACGGGGTCGGTCACGGCGGTGTCCACCTGGTCGAGTGTAGGAGTGACGGAGCTGTTCGCCGCTCCCACACGCGGGCGCGACCGGTGTGGCGGTTCACCCGTCACACCCACCACGCCCGGCCCGTCGGACGAGGTCAACGGGCCGGGGGTGATCGGGTGGCCCCGTCCAGAGGCTCACCGCGAGCCTGCGAGCGGTGAGGAGGACGGGGTCCTCCTACAGGTCGAGGCCGGGGTAGAGCGGGTGCCGGTCGAGCAGCTCGGCGGCGGCGTCGCGGGTGCGGTCGGCCAGGCCCTCGGTGGTGGCGTACTTGGCCTTGGACGGCGACCCGTCGCGGGTGGCCGTGGGCGAGGTGCCCGACAGGACGTCCACGATGAGCTCGGCGGTGCGGTCGAACTCGGCCGCGCCGAACCCGCGGGAGGTCAGCGCCGGGGTGCCCAGCCGGATGCCGGAGGTGTACCAGGCGCCGTTGGGGTCGGCCGGGATCGCGTTGCGGTTGGTCACGATGCCGGCGTCCAGCAGCGCGGACTCCGCCTGCCGCCCGGTCAGGCCGAAGCCGGAGACGTCGACGAGCACCAGGTGGTTGTCGGTGCCGCCGGTCACCAGGCGCGCCCCGCGGCGGGTCAGGCCCTCGGCGAGGGACTGCGCGTTGTCGGCGACCGCCTGGGCGTAGCCGGCGAACTCCGGACGGCGGGCCTCGGCGAGGGCGACGGCCTTGGCGGCCATGACGTGCGGCAGCGGGCCGCCGAGCACCATCGGGCAGCCGCGGTCGACGGCGTCGGCGTACTCCGGCTGGGCCAGCACCATGCCGCCGCGGGGGCCGCGCAACGACTTGTGCGTGGTGGTGGTGACCACGTGCGCGTGCGGCACCGGGTCGAAGTCGCCGGTGAACACCCCGCCGGCGACCAGGCCGGCGAAGTGCGCCATGTCCACGACGAGGGTGGCGCCGACCTCGTCGGCGATCTCGCGCATCGTCGCGAAGTCGACCCGGCGCGGGTAGGCGGAGTACCCGGCCATGAGGATCAGCGGGCGGAACTCCCGCGCCCGCTCGCGGACGGCGGCGTAGTCGAGCAGCCCGGTCTGCGGGTCGGTGCCGTAGGAGGACTGCTCGAACATCTTGCCGCTGATGTTCGGGCGGAAGCCGTGGGTGAGGTGGCCGCCGGCGTCGAGGGACATGCCCAGCATCCGCTGGTCGCCGAGCGCGTGGCGCAGCTCGGTCCAGTCGCTGTCGGTCAGCTCGTTGACGTGCCGGACGCCGGCCTTCTCCAGCGCCGGGGCCTCGATCCGGGTGGCCAGCACCGCCCAGAACGCGACCAGGTTGGCGTCGATGCCCGAGTGCGGCTGGACGTAGGCGTGCGGCGCGCCGAACAGCTCGCGGGCGTGCTCGGCGGCCAGCGCCTCGACGGTGTCGACGTTCTGGCAGCCGGCGTAGAAGCGGTGCCCGACGGTGCCCTCGGCGTACTTGTCGCTGAACCAGTTGCCCATCGTCAGCAGGACGGCGGGGCTGGCGTAGTTCTCGCTGGCGATCAGCTTCAGCGAGGCCCGCTGGTCGGCGAGCTCGGCGCCGATCGCGTCGGCCACGCGGGGCTCGACGGCCCCGATGACCTGCAGGGCGCTGCGGTAGGCCGCCGAGGCGGTGGCGGCGTCGAAGGGGGCGGTCGCGTCGGTCATGGAGGCGCTCCAGCGCGGGTGTCGAGTCAGGAGGTGCCCAGGCGCCCGGCGGGGTGGTGCAGGCCGCTCCCCGGTGGTCGGTCCCACCTCGATGCGCCAGTCACGGCCCCACGGCGATCCTAGCCGCGGCGCCCGGCGGACTCGGTGACCGTGTCCCGGGGGACGGCGGTGACGTCGGCCAGGCCGCACAGCGCCATGGTGTGCGCCAGCTCGGCGGTCAGGCCGGTGAGCACCCGGGCGACGCCGGCAGCACCGCCGGTGGCCAGGCCCCACACGGCCGGCCGGCCGACGAACACCGCCCGGGCACCCAGGGCGAGGGCGGTGAGGACGTCGGAGCCGGCGCGGATGCCGCCGTCCACGTAGACCTCCGCCGCCCCGTCGACCGCCTCCACCACCTCGGGCAGGGCGTGCGCGCTGGCCACCACCGGATCGGCCTGCCGGCCGCCGTGCGTGGAGACCCACACCGCCGCCGCCCCGGCCCGCACGCAGCGCGCCGCGTCGTCCCCGCGGAGCACACCCTTGACGACGACCGGCAGGCCGGAGAGGTCGGCGAACCGGCCGATGTCGTCGAAGGTCCAGACCGGGACGTCGGCGGGGTCGCCGCCGTCCGGGCGGTTGGGCAGCGGCAGGTCGGCGGGCAGGGCGAAGGCGGTCCGCAGGTCGCGCAGCCGCCGTCCGTAGACCGGCATGTCGGCGGTGAGGACCAGCGCGCGGTAGCCGGCGGCGCGGGCGCGGCGGGCGAGGTCGTCGGTGTGCGCGGGGGAGTGCACCCGGTAGAGCTGGAACCACTTCGGTGCGGACGGCGCCACGGCGGCGATCTCGGCGAGCCCGGTGCTCGCCGACGTCGAGACGGTCATCAGGGCGCCCGCGGCGGCCGCGCCCTCGGCGGTGCCGCGCTCGCCCTCGGGGGAGGCCATCGCCTGGTAGGCCCACGGCGCCACGCCGACCGGCGTCGCGACCTCGCTGCCCAGCAGGGTCGTGGCCAGCGAGACGGCGGCCGGGCCGCGCAGCACGCGGGGCCGCAGCCGCCAGGACCGCCACGCGGCCGGCGCCTCCCGGAGGGTCACCTCGCCCTCGGCCCCACCGGCGTAGTAGTCGACGACGTCGGCGGGCAGCAGCTCCCGGGCCCGCGCCTCCAGCCCCTCGAGGTCGAGCAGGTCCGGCTGCGCCTCCTCGTCGGGGCCCTCGCCGGAGCGGCGCTGACCGGGCAGGGCGAGGTCTGGGCGTGTCTGCTGCTCGCGCGCCATAGGCTCGGAGCCTATGGAGACGTTCACCCCCGCGGAGGTCGCCGCTGTTCTGGGGGTCTCGCCGAACCGGGTCCGGCAGCTGCTGCGCGAGCGCAAGATCCTCGCCGTCCCCGGCAGCGGCAACAGCCGGATCCCCGCCGACTTCTTCCGGGACGGCGCGGTCCTCAAGCACCTGCCCGGCCTGATCACCGTGCTGCGCGACGGCGGCTACACCGACGAGGAGGTGTTCGAGTGGCTCTTCCGCGCCGACGAGTCGCTGCCGGGCACCCCGGTCGAGGCGCTGCGCAGCGACCGGCACACCGAGGTCACCCGCCGGGCCCAGGCGCTGGCGTTCTGATGGAGTGCCGTGGCGCGGGGATCGCGCCCGTGGCACTCCGCAACGGTCGCTCGTGGGCTCCCTGACGTACCTGGCGCTGCTGGCCGGCTGCCTGGTCGTCACCGCGCCCCTGGAGCTGGTCCTGCGGGTCCGCGTCTACGCGCGCTGGCGGCGGCTGCTGCTGGCCGTGCTGCCGGAGTTCGTCGTCTTCGTGGCCTGGGTGCTCTACGCGATCGCGCAGGGCCACTGGGACTACTCCGACGAGCTCACCCTCGGCGTCCGGCTGCCCGGCGGCATCCCGGTCGAGGAGGTGCTGTTCTTCCTCGTCGTCCCGCTGTGCTCGGTGCTGGCGCTGGAGGCGGTGCGGAAGGTGACCGGCTGGGACGCCGGCTACCCGGCCGAGGAGGCCGAGCGATGAGTGGCCGCTGCGGCCGTTCCTCGCGCACTGCCGGTCCTGCAGCACCGGCAGGGCACGAGCAACGCCGGCAACGGGGGAGGGCCGACACGTGAGCTACTCGACGCTGGCCGTGCTGGCGGTCGTCGCCGTCCTCGTCGTCGACCTGGCCGTCTACCGGACCCGGATGGTGACCCGCCGGGTGTTCTGGGTCGCCTACGCGATCGTGGTGACCTTCCAGCTGCTGGTGAACGGCGTGCTCACCGGGCTGGACGTGGTCACCTACGACCCGGGGGCGATCTGGGGGCCGCGGATCGCCTACGCCCCGGTGGAGGACCTGCTGTTCGGCTTCGCCATGGTCGCCCTCACCCTGGCCAGCTGGGCGGCGGTCAACCGGCGGGCGAACACCGCCAGCCGCCGCGGCCTCGACACCCGCACCCGCCGGTCGAGCACCCGGTAGTCGGCCCGCTCGATCTCGGTGAGGATGCCGCCGTAGAGGTCGGTGGCCGCGCGCACGCAGTCGCGGGACTCCGGCGCGAGCATCGGCGTCCCGGGGGCGGCGTCGTCGTAGCGGCGCCGCACGATCGCCACCATCTCCTGCATCAGCCCGCGGAAGCGGGCGTCGTACCGCTTGGCGGCCAGCTGCTCGCGGGTCACGCCGTGCGCGGCCATGAGGTCGGCGGGCAGGTAGACCCGGCCGCGGTCGACGTCCTCGGCGACGTCGCGCAGGAAGTTGGTCAGCTGGAACGCCTCGCCCAGGGCGATCGCGTGCGGCGCGGCCTCCTCGCGCAGCACCCCGGGCGCGGTGCCCAGCACCGGCAGGACCTGCAGCCCGATGACCGACGCCGAGCCCCACATGTAGCGGTCGAGGGCGTCCATGTCGGCGTAGCCGGTCACCTCCAGGTCGCTGGTCATCGCGGCGAGGAAGTCGACCAGGTGCTCGACCGGGATCCGGTACCGCCGGTAGGTGTGCACCAGCGCCAGCCGCACCGGGTCGTCGGACCAGCCGGCCTCGAGCTCGGCGAGGACCGCGCGGGACCAGTCGGCGAGGTCGCCGGCGGGGTCGGCGCCGGGGTGGTCGACCAGGTCGTCGGCGGTGCGGGCGGCGGCGTAGAGCGCGTGGACCGCCGGACGGCGGTCGGCGGTGAGCAGCCGGGTCGCCAGGTGGTAGCTCTTGCCGTGCCGGGCGGCGATCGCGGCGCAGTGCCGGTAGGCGGCGTCCAGGCGGGCCTGGCGCTCGACCTGGGTGGGCGGGCGGTCCGTGGTCGTCATCCCGTGATCCGCTCGGCCGCCAGCCGGCCGCTGATGACCACCATCGGCACGCCCACGCCCGGCTGCACCGAGGACCCGGCGAGGACGACGTTCTCCGGACCGCGGCGGGGCAGCGTCGGCGTCCGGAACGGCCCGGTCTGCCCGAACGTGTGCGCCAGCGCGAACGGCGTGCCGGCGGCCATGCCCTGCGCGGCCCAGGTCAGCGGGGTGTCCATGTGCTCCACCTCGATCGCGCCGGTCAGCCCGGTCCAGCCGCGGCCCTCCAGCGTGGCCAGCACCTCGTCGCGGTAGCGCGGTCCCAGCGTCGTCCAGTCCAGGTCGGGGTTGCCGCCGCTGCGCGGGTCGAGGTTGGGCGTGGGGGCCACGACGCTGAGCACCTGGCCACCGTCGGGGGCCAGGCTGCGGTCGGTGACCGACGGCATCGAGACCAGCAGGCTGGGGTCGGTCATCGGACGCCCGTCGCGGGTGAGCTCGCCGAAGACCTCCCGCCAGGCCGCGCCGAAGCTGATCGTGTGGTGCGCCTGCCCGGGCACCTCGGCGCGGACGCCGAGGTGCAGCGCGACGCAACTCGGCGAGTAGATCGGCCGGCGGCGCCGCGCGAACCCGGGCACCAGCCGCTCCGGCCGGTCGACGGTCACCACCACCGCGTCGGCCGGCAGCCGCTCGCCGTCGTCCAGGACCACGCCGGTGACCCGCCGTCCGGACAGGTCGAGCCGCTCGACGCCCGTGTCGTACCGGAACGCCACGCCGGCGTCGACGGCTGCGGCCGCCAGCGCGCGGGGGACGGCGGCCATCCCGCCCACCGGGTGCCACACGCCCGCGCCGATGTCGAGCTGGGCGATGACGGCGTAGGCGGCGATCGCCCGGTACGGGCTGACCCCCGCGTAGAGGGCCTGGAAGCTGAACAGCCGGCGCAGCCGGTCGTCGGTGAAGAACCGGGCCACGTGGCCCGACAGCCGGCCGAACCCGCCCCGGCGGACCAGCTGGACCAGTTCGGGGCCGAGCAGGTCCAGCGGGGTGTCGAGGTTGCGGTCGATGAAGGTGTCCAGCTGCAGCCGGTACAGCGCGGCGAGGTCGGCCAGGTAGCGGCGCAGCGCGTCGGCCTCGGCCGGGCCGCACACCGCGGCCACCTCGGCGGCGAACGCGTCGACGTCGGCGTGCACGTCCAGGTGCGAGCCGTCGGCGAACTGCGCCCGGTAGGCGGTCTCCAGCGGCACGAGGGTCAGCCGGTCGTCCAGCTTGTCGTCGACCGCGGCCAGGGTGTCGGCGAGCAGCTCCGGCGCGGTGAACACCGACGGGCCGGTGTCGAGGGCGTACCCGCGCTCCTCGACCCGGCCGGCCCGGCCGCCGGGGACCGGCCCGCGCTCGACGACGGTGACCTCCCGGCCGGCGCCGCGCAGCCGCAGCGCCGCCGACAGCCCAGCCAGCCCGGCGCCCACGACGACGACGCGGTCGGTGGGTCCGGGAACGGTGCGGACCATCAGGCGGTGCGGGTGGTCGCGGCGACCGCCAGCGCGTCCAGCGCGGCGCGGGCGTCCTCGGCCAGGGGCGCCTCGGCGATCGCGGTGCGGGCCAGGGCGGTCTGCTCGGCGATGCGCGCCTCGACCTCCGCGCGGGCGCCGGTGGTCTCGATCAGGGCGCGCAGCGCGTCGAGGTCGGCGGACGTGGCGTCGGGGTCGCCCAGCCGTTCGGCCAGCAGCCGCCGTCCCTCGGCGTCCGCGGCCTCCTCCGCCAGCGCGACCAGCAGCGTCTGCTTGCCCTCGCGCAGGTCGTCGTCGGCCGACTTGCCGGTGACCGAGGGGTCGCCGAACACCCCCAGGACGTCGTCGCGCAGCTGGAACGCCTCGCCCAGCGGCAGCCCGATCGCGGTGTAGACCTCCGCGGCCCGGTCGCCGGCCCCCGCGATGGCCGCGCCGAGCTGCAGCGGCCGCTGCACGGTGTAGCCGGCGCTCTTGTACCGCGCGACGGTCAGCGCGCCCTGGGCGCCGGGCAGCCCGCCCGCGGCGCGCAGCAGGTCGAGGTACTGGCCCGCGGTGACCTCGGTGCGCATGGTGTCCCAGACGGCGCGGGCCCGCCCGAGCGCGGCGGGGGACAGGCCGGAGCAGCGCAGCAGCTCGTCGGACCACACCAGGGCGAGGTCGCCGACGAGGATCGCCGCACCGACGCCGAACGCGGTGCCGTCGCCGGCGAGCCGGCCCTCGCCGTGGCGGGTGGCGAAGCCGACGTGGGTGGCCGGGCGGCCGCGGCGGGTCAGGGCGCCGTCCATGACGTCGTCGTGCACCAGGGCGCTGGCGTGGACGAACTCCAGCGCGGCCACCGCCCGCAGCACCGCGGCGTCGTCCTCGCCGGGGCCCTCGGGCCGCACCCCGCGCCAGCCCCAGTAGGCGAACAGCGGGCGCAGCCGCTTGCCGCCGTGGGCCAGGGCCCGGACCTCGTCGGCGACCGGCACCAGCGCCAGGTCCATGCCGGCCAGCGTCTCCCGCTGGACGTCGAGGAAGCCGCCGAGCGCGGCGGAGACCGCCTCCCGGACGCGGTCGACCTCCGCGGCCGCCGGCGACGGGGCCGGGGGGAGGGCGGTGGACTCGCGCCTGCGCGCCCCGGCGATCATCGCCCAAGTATCCCTCGGCCCCGTCGCGGCCTGCGCGGCCGTCGGGGTCGCCTGAACCAGCGTCAACGGACCAGCCTCCTCGACCCGGGCGTGCGGAGTTGCCACGCCCTCTTCGCCCGGACGACGCCGGACGGATGCAGGACCGACGCGAGATCCGCGTCCGTATCCTCAGTCCCCATGACCCGCACCGTGCGAGACCTGCTCGCCGACGCACGGCCGACGTGGTCGTTCGAGTTCTTCCCGCCCAAGAGCCCCGAGGGCGCGGCCCAGCTGTGGACGGCGCTGCGCCAGCTCGAGCGGCTCCAGCCCTCGTTCGTGTCGGTGACCTACGGCGCCGGCGGCTCGACCCGCGAGGGCACCGTCTCGGTCACCGAGCGGATCGCGACCGAGACGACGATGACGCCGCTGGCGCACCTGACCGCCGTCGACCACAGCGTCGCCGAGCTGCGGCACGTGGTGAGCCGGCTGGCCGCCGCGGGGGTGCGCAACCTGCTCGCGCTGCGCGGCGACCCGCCGGGCGCCGACCCGCAGGCGGAGTGGGTCGCCCACCCGCAGGGGCTGACCTACGCGGCGGAGCTGGTGGAGCTCATCCGGTCGATGGGCGACTTCTCCGTCGGCGTCGCGGCCTTCCCCGAACGGCACCCGCGCTCGCCGGACTTCGAGACCGACGTCGAGATGTTCGTGCGCAAGTGCCGTGCCGGCGCGGACTTCGCCATCACCCAGATGTTCTTCCGCGCCGAGGACTACCTGCGGCTGCGCGACCGGGTCGCCGGCCGCGGCTGCGACGTCCCGATCATCGCCGGGGTCATGCCGGTGACCAACGCCCGGCAGATCACCCGCATCGTCCAGCTGTCGGGGCAGGCCTTCCCCGAGCACCTGGCGGCGCGCTTCGCCGAGCTCGACGGCGACCGGCCCGAGGACAAGGCCGCCGTCCGCGCCTTCGGCGTCGAGGTGGCCACCGAGCTGTGCCGGACGCTGCTGGACGAGGGGGTGCCCGGCATCCACTTCATCACCATGAACCGGTCCACCGCGACGCGTGAGGTGCACGCCAACCTGGCCGCGGTCGGCGCTACTCGCTGACCCGCGCCGGCGGCGCCGACGCCAGCGCCGCAGCGGCGGCCGCCGCGGCCCGCCGCAGCGCCTCCCGCTCCGCGGCGTAGCCGCCGAGCACGCCGACCACCGGCAGGTTGCTGAGGAACCGGTGCCGCAGCTTGCCCTTCGGGCGGGCGTCGAGGGTCTCGTCGATGCGGCCGAGCAGCCGGGCGACCCGCCACAGCGTGCGCAGGTTGCCCAGGACGCCGGCGCGCTCCTCGCGTGCGCCGAAGGCCTCCTCCGCGTAGGTGCCCCTGGCCCGCTCCAGCAGCGGCCGGACCCGGGCCGGCGGCAGGTCGCGGTCGAGGAGCACCGAGGCGAGCAGCGACACCCGCTCGGCGGGGTCGGTCACCCCGTGCTCGCTGGCGACCCCGCCGATGACCAGGGCCTGCACGGCCGAGCCGACGGTGTTCTGCAGCGGCAGCAGGTCGGCGAGCTTGCCGGCGAACCGCGGCGCGGCGCTCACCCCGGCGGCGACGTGGGGCAACCCGTCGGCCCACCACCGGTCGCGCTCGTCCTGCGGCCGCGCGGGCGGCCGGCCCAGGCGGCGGACCAGCGGGGCGGTCAGCCGGTCGACCTTGCGCAGGACGTCGACGACGACCGCGTCGCTCATCGGGGCTGCCATGGACCCCCCGTACCCGGCGCACCGGCCGTTGCATGCGCGCGGGACGGCGGCGGATCGGCGAGCCGGTGCGGTCCCCGCGCGCTCCCGGCGTGCCGCCGCCGCGCCGGTCCGCTAGACCTCGGGCATGGAGCTGGAAGTCCGCACCGGGTCAGGGGTGGTCCGCGGCGCGCTCAGCGGCCCCGCCGTCGCCTTCAAGGGGATCCCCTACGCCGCGCCGCCGTTCGGGGACCTGCGGTTCGCCGCGCCGGCGCCGGCGCCGCGCTGGGACGGGGTCCGGGACTGCACCGCCTACGGCGCGACCGTCCCGAAACCGCCCTATCCCGTCCCCGTCGACGTCCTGCTGCCCGAGCCGGTCGTCCCGGGGGACGACGTGCTCAACCTCAACGTGTGGACCCCGGACCCCTCGGCCGACGGCCTGCCGGTGCTGGTCTGGATCCACGGCGGGGCCTTCGTGAACGGCTCCGGCGCGGTGCCGCAGTACGACGGCACGGCCTTCGCCCGGGACGGTGTCGTCTGCGTGACGATCAACTACCGGCTGGGGGTCGACGGGTTCCTGCACTTCGCCGACGACGGTCCCGCCAACCGCGGCCTGCTCGACCAGGTCGCGGCCCTCGAGTGGGTGCGCGACAACATCGCGGCCTTCGGCGGCGACCCCGGCCAGGTCACCGTCGCCGGGGAGTCCGCCGGCGCGATGAGCGTGACGTCGCTGCTGTCGATGCCGCGGGCGGCTGGGCTGTTCCGCCGGGCGGTCGCCCAGAGCGGCGCCGGACACCACGCGCTGTCCGCGGGGACGGCCCGTCGCGTCGCCGGGTACCTGGCCGAGCGGCTCGGCGTGCCGCTGACCCGGGAGGCGCTGGCCGCGGTGCCGGTCGCCGACCTGGTCGCGGCCCAGCAGGCGCTGTCGCAGGAGGCCGCGGCGGTGCCCGACCCGGCGCGCTGGGGGGAGATCACGCGGAACGCGATGGTCTTCGAGCCGGTGGTCGACGGCGACGTCCTCCCGTCCCTGCCGATCGAGGCGATCGCCGCCGGTGCCGGCCGCGACGTCGAACTGCTGGTCGGCACCAACACCGACGAGCACACCCTCTTCCTCGTCCCCAACGGGCTGGTCGACCTGGTGACCGAGGACCTGCTGCGCCTGGCGCTGACCGGCTACGGCGTGCCCGCGGAGGCCGCGATCGACGTCTACCGGGGCGCTGCGCCGACGGCGTCGGCCGGCGACCTGCTCGTGGCGGCGGCCACCGACTGGTTCTTCCGGATCCCCGCGATCCGGCTGGCCGAGGTCCGAGCCGGCGGCCCGGGGCGGACCTTCGTCTACGAGTTCACCTGGCCGAGCCCCCAGTTCGGCGGGCGGCTCGGCGCCTGCCACGCGCTGGAGATCCCCTTCGTCTTCGACACGCTGGCCACCGAGGGCGTGGAGGCGCTGGCCGGGCCGTCGGCGCCGCAGGAGCTGGCCGACGCGGTGCACGCGGCGTGGGTGGCGTTCGTCCGGACCGGCGACCCCGGCTGGCCGGTCTACGGCCCGGACACCCGCCCGGTGCAGGCCTTCGGTCAGCTGAGCGGGGTGGTCCCGGACCCGCGGGCCGAGCAGCGCGCCCTGTGGGACGGCGTCCGTTAGGGCGGCGGGCGGTCGAGCCGTCGTACGGTGAGTCGTGGCGGCGCGCGGGCACGGGGCGATGCGGCGCTGGGCGGTGGTCGGGGCGCTCGTCGTGGGCCTGGTCGCCCTGCCGTCCCTCCTCGGGGCGCTCCCCGCCGAGGACGCCGACGTGCCGGCCGCGCAGCTGCGCGCCGCGGTGCTGACCAGCGGGGACGTCGGGTTCTCCGGCTACGCCGTCTCCGCGGGCGGGCTGGCCCTGCCCGTGTCCGACGTCCTCCCCGACGTCGCCGACCTGTTCAGCGACCGCACCACGATGCGGGTCTGGTGGCGCGGCCCCGAGGAGCACCGGGTCGACGTGGTCAGCGCCGCCGGGGAGACCGGTGTGTACCGGACCGAGTGCGCCACCTGGACCTGGGAGTACGAGTCGGCGACGGCGACCCGCGGCGAGCCGTCGTCCCTGGCCCTGCCCACACCGCCCGACCTGCTGCCCGCCCCGCTCGGCCGGCGGCTGCTGTCCGAGGCCGAGGACGGCGAGCTGTCCCGGGTCGGTGCCCGGCGGGTGGCCGGCCGCACCGCGTTCGGCCTGCGGCTGGTGCCCGCCGAGGCCGCGTCGTCGGTCGGCCGGGTCGACGTCTGGGTCGACCCCGCCAGCGGGCTGCCCCTGCAGGTCGAGGTCTTCGCCGACGGCGCGGCCGACCCGGCGCTGGACACCCGCTTCCTCGACCTGGACCTCACCGCGCCGGCGGCCTCGGTGGTGGCCTTCGAGCCGCCGCCGGACGCCACGGTCGGCGAGGCCCCGGACACCGACGAGCTCATCCGGGACGCCGGCCGGCGCAGCCCGGTCGGGCCGCTGCCGGCGGAGCTGGCCGGGCTGCCCCGCCGCACGCTGGAGGGGGTCCCGCCGGCGGTCGGGGTGTACGGCCGCGGCGTGACGCTGCTGGCGGTGGCCCCGGTGCCGCCCCGCCTGGCCGGTGGCCTGCGGCAGGCCCTGCAGGTGGCGCCGGGCGCGCTCGTCGACGACCTGGGCCTGCGGGTGGCCGCGGGGCCGCTGGGGCTGATGCTCGTCGACGGGCCTGACGGCGGCGGGTACGTCCTCACCGGCACGGTCACCCTCGACGCGCTCGCGCAGGCGGCCCGTCAGCTGCCCGGGGGAGCGCAGCCGTGACCGCGGTGATCCGGACCAGGGGGCTGGTCAAGCGCTACGGCCGCGTCCGTGCGGTCGACGGCATCGACCTGGACGTGCCCGAGGGGGAGATCTACGGCTTCCTCGGCGCGAACGGGTCGGGGAAGACCACGACGGTCCGCGTGCTGCTGGGTCTGGTGCTGGCCACCAGCGGCGAGGTGGAGCTGCTCGGGCAGCGGATGCCGCGCGCCGGCCGGCGGGTGCTGCCGCGGGTGGGGGCGCTCATCGAGGGCCCCGCCCACCACGGGCACCTGTCCGGGCGGGCCAACCTCGCGCTGCTGGACGCCGCCGGCCCGGGCGGGTCGCGCCGCACCCGGCGCCGGCGGATCGAGGAGGTGCTCGAGCAGGTCGGCCTGGCCGGGGTCGACCGGCGGCCGGTGCGCGCCTACTCGCTGGGCATGCGCCAGCGGCTCGGGCTGGCCGGCGCGCTGCTGCGGCGGCCGGAGCTGCTGGTCCTCGACGAGCCGACCAACGGCCTGGACCCGCAGGGCATCTCCGAGATCCGCGAGCTGCTGCTGGACCTGCACCGCGGCGGGACGACGGTGTTCCTCTCCAGCCACCTGCTGGCCGAGGTCGAGCAGCTGTGCACCCGGGTCGGCGTGCTCAGCCGCGGGCGGCTGGTGCTGCAGGAGCGCCTCGCCACGCTGACCGCGCCCACCGGCGCGACGGTGGTCCACACCCCGGCCCCGGACCGGGTGCGGGCTCTGCTCGACGGGCGGGTGGTGGCCGTGGACGGGACGCGGGTCGTCGTCCGGGGCGCGGACCCCGCCGAGGTCAACGCGCTGCTGGTGGGCGCCGGCGTCCCGGTGACCGGTCTCGCGCTGGACCGCCCCACGCTGGAGCAGGTGGTCCTCGCCGCGGCCGGGACCAGCCCGGACCGGCTGGAGGCGGCGCGGTGATCCTCGTCGAGCTGCGCAAGCTGTTCCGCCGTCCGCGGACCTGGACGACGATCGCCGTGCTCAACGCGCTGCCGGTGCTGGTCGCGGTGCTGCTGGTGCTCACCGACCTCGCGCCCCGCCCCGGGGAGGGCCCGCCGTTCCTGTCCGCCGTCCTGACCAACGGGTCGCTGTTCCCGCTCGCGGCGCTGGCCATCGTGCTGCCGCTGTTCCTGCCGATCGCGGTGGCCGTCGTCGCCGGCGACTCGGTCGCGGGCGAGGCGCAGGCCGGGACGCTGCGCTACCTGCTGGCGCGGCCGGCCGGCCGCACCCGGCTGCTGGTCGCCAAGCTGGTGGCGGTGGTCGCCTTCGTGCTGGCCACCGTGCTCGTGGTGGCCGCCGTCGGCTACGTCGTCGGGACGACCCTGTTCGACGCCCAGCCGGTCGGCGCCGGGGTCGCGACGTCGGTGTCGGGCACCTCGCTCGGCCCGGAGGAGCTGCTGGCCCGCAGCCTGATGGCGATCGGCTACATCACCGTCTCGATGGTCGGCGTCGCCGCGTTCGGCCTGTTCTTCTCCACGCTCACCGACTCGCCGCTGGCCGCGGCCCTCGGCGCGCTGGCCGTGCTGGTCGCCTCGTCGCTGCTGTTCACCCTCGACGCGGCCTCGCCGATCGCGCCCTACCTGCCCACCCGCTACTGGCTGGCGTTCGTCGACTTCTTCCGCGACCCGATCCTGTGGCGTGACATCGTCCGCGGGCTGACCCTGCAGGGCGTCTACGTCGGCGTGCTCCTGGCCGCGGCCTGGGCCAACTTCACCACCAAGGACGTCACCAGCTGAGCGGAGTGCCACGGCGCGGAAACCGCGCCCGTGGCACTCCGCTCACCCGCCGCTCAGGGCGCCGCAGTCGTCGGGGCCGAGCTCGACGGGGTCCCCGGGGCGCAGCTCGGCGAGCACCATCGCCTGCACCAGCGGGTCGCGCGGCAGATCGCCGTGGCCGACCCGCGCGTCGGCGCAGACCGACTGCACCGGCAGGTCGACGGCGCCGTCGAGGCGGGCGGAGTCCGGCGGGGTGACCGTCTCGTCCTGCGTGGTCCAGATCGACACCCAGGTCGGTCCCTCCGGTGTCTCGTCCCCGGCGTTGAGCCGGGCGATGAGCGGGCTGCGGGTGGACATCTGCTGGCACCCGACGGGGCACTGGGACGGCGCGATCGAGCCGGCGAGGTCGGCGAGGGTGGTGCCGTGGTGCGGCGAGCCCAGGGTGACCACCCGGCGGGCCACGTCGTCCCCGCCGTCGGCGACCCACAGCCGGGCGATGACCCCGCCGGCCGAGTAGCCGACGACGTCGACGCTGTCGGCGCCGGTGCGCTCCAGCGCGGCGTCGACCGCCGCGCCGAGGGCCGCGGCCGACTCGGTGAGGTCGCCGGTGCCGTCGCCGGGCACGGCCACCACGGTGGCGTCGCGGCCCTCGGCGGTGAGCCGGTCGGCCAGCGGCTGCAGCGACGCGGTCGACCCGCCGTAGCCCGGCACCAGCAGCACCGGCCCGGGCTGTTCCTGGGACACCGGCCCGTCCGTGGCCTCGGAGGTGCGGTCGAGCAGCAGGACGACGCCCGCGGCGAGGACCGCGACCGCGACGAGGGCCAGCACCGCCACGACCAGGCGGCGCCGGGCGGGGGAGAGGCCGGCGAGCACGCTCCCACTGTCCCTGGTCTCGCCGCGATCGTGCGGCACTGGTGGACTGCGGACGTGCTGAGCCGCGAGGAGTACCTGGCCGCGTGGTCGGCGTGGCACGGCGGCACCGACCCCGCGGCGAGCCGGCTGGTCCGCGGCTGGCTGTCGGCGGCCTACGCGGCCGCCCGCCGGCTGGCCGGGCTGCCGCCGGTGGTGGCGACCGCGCTGGGCCTGGCGGTGGCGGTGGCCGCGGTGGCCCCCGCCGCGGCCGGCGGCGCCTGGCTGCTCCTCGCCGGGCCGCTGATCGGGGTCTCGGCCGTCCTGGACTCCCTGGACGGCGCGCTGGCCATCGCCACCGGCCGCGCCTCCCGCCGCGGCTTCGTGCTCGACTCGGCCGTCGACCGGCTCAGCGAGGCCGCCTTCGCCGCGGCGCTGTGGGTGGCCGGGGCGCCCGGCTGGCTGGCCGCGGCGTTCGGCGCGCTGTGCTGGCTGCCCGACTACCTGCGCGCCCGCGCGGGGCAGGCCGGCGTGGCGGAGACCGGCGCGATCTCGGTGTGGGAGCGGCCGTCGCGGGTGGCGATGACCGGCTTCACCCTGGGCGGGGCCGGCGTGGTCGCAGGCTGGGGCCTCGCCGTCCCGGTGGTCACGGCGGGGACGGCGGCCGGCTGCCTGCTCGGGGTGGTGGGCGTCGCACAGCTGGGGACGGCGCTCCGCCGGGCGCTGGCCGACTGAGCTCCCGCGGGCGGGCGGGCTCCCGCGGGCGGGCGGGCTCCCGCGGGCGGGCGGGCTCCCGCGGGCGGGCGGGCTCCCGCGGGCGACCCGGTCGTGCGCCACCTAGAGTGACGCCTGCCGTTCACCTGGGCCGACCCGCGCCCGGAGACCACTCACCGTCGCACCGAGGGAGCGCTCCGTGCCCGTCGTCGTCACCGGCTCCATCGCCACCGACCACCTGATGACCTTCCCGGGGAAGTTCACCGAGCAGTTCGTCGAGGGCCAGCTGGAGAACGTCTCGCTGTCGTTCCTCGTCGACGACCTGGTGCAGCACCGCGGCGGGGCCGGCGCGAACATGGCCTACGGGCTGGGCCTGCTGGGCATCGGGCCGGTGCTGGTCGGCGCCGTGGGCAGCGACTTCGCCGACTACGAGGCCTGGCTGTCCCGGCACGGGGTGGACACCGCCAGCGTGCACTGGTCAGAGGTCAAGCACACCGCGCGGTTCGTCTGCACCACCGACGCGGTGAACAACCAGATCGCGTCGTTCTACTCGGGCGCGATGAGCGAGGCGTCGTCCATCGAGCTGGCCCCGGTGGCCGCCCGGGTCGGGACGCCGGACCTCGTCGTCGTCGGCCCCAACGACCCCACGGCGATGGTGCGCCACACGCAGGAGTGCCGGGAGCGGGGCTACCCGTTCGCCGCGGACCCGAGCCAGCAGCTGGCCTGGGCCGACGGCGAGATGATCCGCGAGCTGGTGGACGGCGCCGAACTGCTGTTCACCAACGAGTACGAGTCGGCGCTGCTGCTGCAGAAGACCGGCTGGACCGCCGGGGAGGTGCTGGCCCGGGTCGGCGTCTGGGTCACCACGCGCGCCGCCGACGGGGTCCTGGTGCGGCAGGCGGGGGCGGAGCCGATCTCGGTGATCGCCGTTCCCGAGACCAAGCCGGTCGAGCCGACCGGCGGCGGCGACGCGCTGCGCGCCGGGTTCATCGCCGGCCGGATGTGGGGGCTGTCCCTGGAGCGGGCCACCCAGCTGGGCTCGGCGGTGGCCACCGAGGCGGTCGAGGTCATCGGCACCCAGGAGTACGCGCTGCACCGGCAGCGGTTCCTGGGGCGGTTCGCCGACGCCTTCGGGGCCGGGGCCGCCGACGAGGTCGCCGCCCACCTGCCGTGACGTCGCGGTCCTGCCGAACCGCGGGCCCCGCTACAGGCAGGGCAGGGGGATCCACCAGAGCCACATCTGCTCGCAGTGCTGCGGCGCGGCCTCGCCGCTGACCGCAGGCTCTCCCGGAGCGAGCAGCACAGCTGCCGCGGTCACGACTCCTACAACGGTGGCCCGGACCCAGTCCATCGCTTCTCCCCAGGGCTCTTCTCACCCGTCGCGGAACGCGAGCGTTCCGAATGGGATTCGATCCCATCCGGCCGCTGCGGACGATCCCAGGGCCTTTGGTCCCCATCGGCGTCGCCACCGGAGCCGGACGGGCTGCCCGTTCCTGGTCAGTCCTCCCGGAGCTGCTCGCCGATCGAGGGGTCCTCGGCCCAGCGGCGGTAGGAGATCCGCCTGATCTCCTTGACCTCGCCGATCGTCGACCACTCGTTGCCGCCGAGCCGGGCCAGCGGCCGCAGCTCCTCGATCCGCGGTCGCCCGTCGCGCACCGCGCGCCCGGCCACGCTGACCAGCTGCACCCGGCCGAAGACGACGGTGCTGTCGCCCAGCCGCAGCGTCGAGTGCAGCGTGCACTCCACCGCCACCGGGGACTCCGCCACCCGCGGCACCGAGACCCGCTCCCCGGGCTCGAGCCGGACGCCGACCTCCTCGGCCTCGCTCACCCCGTGCGGGAAGTCGGTGCCGGTCGCGTTGACCTGCTCGAACAGCTCCTCCGGGGTGAGGCTGACGGTGAACTCGCCGGTGGCCTCGACGTTGCGCAGCGAGTCCTTGCGGCCGACCGAGGTGAACTGCACGACCGGCGGGTCCACGCAGGCGACGGTGTAGAAGGAGTGCGGCGCCAGGTTGACCACGCCCTCGGCCGAGCGGCTGGTCACCCAGGCGATCGGGCGGGGCACCACCACCGAGTTGAGGACGCGGTAGAAGGCGCCGCTGTCCATGGCGGCCGGGTCGAACTGCACGCGGGCATCCGGGCTGGTCACCCGCCCATCCTCGCCTCCGGACCGGGGATCAGCCGGACGGGGCCGGCTGCCCGGTGACGGGGCTGTGTCAGGCCCCGGACAGATCCAGCCCGCGCTCGGCCAGCGCCGCACGCAGGAGCCGGACCGCCTTCGGCCCCACGCCGTGCAGGGCCAGCAGCTCCCGCTCCCCGTGCCGGGCCACCTCGGACAGCCGGTCGATCCCGGCCGCGCGCAGCGCACCGAGCGCCGGGCGGCCGATGGAGGCGGGCAGGTCGTCGTCGGTCATGTCAGCGCAGACCGCGCCCCGCGGGAGAAGTCGTCGGTCCTGCTCCGGTGTGCCGGCGGGGGCTGCCCCGTGCCGCCCGCCGGTCGGGCGGTCCGGCCGCCGGGATCGACGGCAGGGCGCGGCCGCGCCAGGTGAGCCGCCCTCGGCGGCGGTCGGCCAGCGACGAGGCCATCAGCACGTCGAACAGCAGCACCGAGACCGGGTGGGCCAGGGCGTCCGGCCACACCCGGCTGCCGGTGACCGCCGCCGACACCGCCCGCCCGGCGACGCCGGCCGCGTACCCCACCAGGCCGGCGCGGGAGCCGCGCAGGGCGGCCAGCGCCGGCAGCACGGCGACGGCGGTGAGCCCGGCGGCGGCCACGGCACTCGCGGCCGGTGACCCGCCGACCGAGGCCCACAGCGACTTGGCGTACCCGGCCCGCAGCGCCGGCCAGCCCGCGTACATGCGGCAGGCGGCCAGCCGGGAGCCGTCGACCGGCGCCGCCCGCCCGCCGGCCCGCTTCACCGCCCGGGCCAGCGCGACGTCCTCGATGACCTCGCTGCGGACGGCGCCGTGCCCGCCGGCCCGCTCGTACGCCGTCCGCCGCACGACCAGGAACTGGCCGTTGGCGGCCGCCAGGGACGGGCGCGGCGAGCGCTCGGCGAGCCGGACCGGCAGCGTCGTCATCCACAGCCACGGGCCCAGCGGCTGCACCAGCCGCTCGGCGCCGGTGCCGGTGACCGGCCGCGGCCAGGGGGAGACCAGGTCCAGGTCGTGCGCCTCGAGGACGGCGACCGAGCCGGCGACCGCGTCGGGGAACAGCCGGACGTCGGCGTCGAGGAAGACCAGGACGGCGTCGTGGTCCTCCCCGCCCGCCGCCGCGCCGACCGCGCAGGCGTGCGGCTTGCCCAGCCAGCCCGGGGGCGGGTCGGGCGCGGTCACCAGCCGCACGCGGGGGTCGTCGACCGCCCGGACCACCGCGGCCGTGCCGTCGGTCGAGCCGTCGTCGACGACGACCACCCGCAGGTCGGGCACCCCCTGCTGGGCCAGCACCGCCGCCAGGCAGCCGCCGACCTGTGCCTCCTCGTCCCGGACCGGCAGGACGACGGTCACCGGGCGGCGCACCGGCGCCGGGAAGGGTGGCGGCCGGCGCAGCAGCACCGCGTTGAGCGCTGCGTGCAGCGCCCCGGCGACCGCCGTCCCCGCGAGCACGCGCACCGGCCGGCCGCTCACCGCGAGCGCGCCCGCCGGGCCTGCACCGCCAGCGCCGCCAGCACCGGGACCGCGATCACGACCCCCCACGCCGCGGACCCGGGGAGGTCCAGCCAGCCGGCGTGGGCCAGCGCGCCGCCCAGCGTCATCCAGGCCAGGGCCAGCAGCGGTGCGCCGTCGCCGATCCGCGGCGCCGCGTCGGGCACCAGCAGGTCCAGCAGCGTCATCAGCGCCAGCCCGGCCAGCAACCAGCCGGCCAGGTTGGTCAGCGGCACGGTGTCGATGCCGGGCAGGGACGGCTGCGGGTGCGCCCAGGTCCAGTACCCCGCCTGGACCATCTGCGGGTCGAGCACGACGTCCCAGCCGGCGAACACCGCGGCGGCGACCGCGACCCGGGCCGCGCGGCGCCACGCGGGCCGGACGGCGCGGGTCAGGCGGAGGGCCAGCAGCCGGCTCGGCCAGGCCATCATCAGCCAGGCCAGCGGCACCAGGAACGGGACGCCGAGCAGCGTCGGGCCCAGGTCGTCGCTGTAGGTGTACTCCCCGTACGGGAAGCCGGTGGCCAGGCCGACCGCCTCGAACGCCACGGCGGTCGCCGCGGTGACGCCCAGGACGACGGCGCCGGCGCGCCCGCCCCGGCTCGCCGCCGCGTGACCCACCGACAGCGCCGCGCCCAGCAGCACGATCGCCCAGCTCACCGTGGTCCGGGCGGCGGCGTCGGTCAGCGGGTAGGCGATGGCGACCAGGACCAGCAGGCCGGCCAGCGTCCACGGCAGGACGGCGGCCGCGCTCCGGGACCGCGGCAGCGCCAGCCCGGTCACCGTCGGCTCCGCAGCCGGCCGGCCGCCCGGGCCAGTGCCCGGCGACCGCGGGCGGCGCGGCCGCGGTCGGCGAGGACGACCCGCGCCGCCGTCCGCCCGGAGTTGCCCGAGACCCCGCCGCCGGGGTGCGTCGAGGCGCCGGCCAGGTAGAGGCCCGGCAGCCCCGGGACGCGGTGGCCGGCCAGCGCAGGCGTGGGGCGGAACCCGAACATGCTGGCCAGCCCCATCTCCACGTGCATGACGTTGCCACGGAGCAGGGACAGTTCCCGTTCCAGCAGCACCGGCGTCTGGACGTACAGCCGCTGCACCGAGCCGGCGAAGCCGGGGGCGAACCGGTCGACGGCGGCGACCAGCCGGGCCGCCTCGGACTCGGCGAGGGCGTCCCAGTCGGCGCCGTCGGCGAGCGCGTACGGGTACCACTGCCCCCAGACGGTGACCACGTGCTGCCCGGGCGGGGCGAGGGTGTCGTCGGTGGCGGAGAAGCACATCGCCAGCGGCACCGGCTCCCGGGGCAGCCGGCCGGCCCGCCAGTCGCCCGCGGCCGCGGCCAGCTGCGCGCGGTCGGTGCACAGCAGCTGCAGCCCGCCGAGCGCCGCGGCGGCGTCCACCCCGGGGTAGGCCGGCGGGGCGTCGGTGAGCGCCCGCACCACCAGGCCGAAGCCGTTGCCCAGTGGCGGGTCGGCGTCGGCCAGGGCCGGCGGGGCGTGCTCGCCGGCCAGGTCACGGGTGGCCAGCACGTGGCAGGCGGCGACGACGACCGGGGCGCGCAGCCGCCGTCCCGAGGTGGTCTGCACGCCGGCGGTGCGGCCGTCCTCGACCAGCAGCCGCTGCGCGCCGTCGCCGAGGGCGACCCGCCCGCCGTCGGCCTCCAGCCGCCGGCGCAGCGCCTCGGTGAGCCCGCCGGAGCCGCCGACCGGGTGCCCGGGCGGGACGTCGTGCAGCAGCGTCGCCCAGGCCACCATCGCCGCCGTGCCCGGCTCGCTCACCGGCGGGCCGGACTGCGCGCCGAACCAGGCCAGCGCCGCCTTGAGCCGCTCGCTGGTGAACCAGCGGTCGAGCAGCGCGTCGCCGGAGCCGAGGAAGTCCACGGCGAGGTCGCCGCCGGCGGTGCGCGGCCGGCCGTCGGCGGGCGCGCCCAGCGGCCAGAACGAGCGGACCAGGGCCGCGGGGCTCGGCCGCCGTCCGAAGGAGGCCACCACCGCGCGGCTGCGCGGTCCCCACACGCGCACGAACTCCCGGTAGGCGGCGGCGTCCTCCGGGCCGCAGGCGGCGGCGATCGAGGCGCAGGTGGCGTCGAGGTCGACGGAGAAGACCAGCGGCCGCCCGTCCGGGCCGGGGTCCCCGGGAGCCGGGGCGGGGGCGAAGCCCCAGGGGTCGCAGTCGACGTAGCGCAGCCCGTGCGCGGCCAGGTCGAGCTCCTCCACGATGCCGCTCTGCCGGACGATCACGTGCGCACTGGAGCCGCGGTCGACCCGGACGCCGGGCCACCGCTCGACCGTCGAGACCGCCCCGCCGAGCACCTCGTCGCGCTCGACGACCTCCACCCGCAGGCCCGCGCGGGCCAGGTAGCAGGCGGCGACCAGCCCGTTGTGCCCGGCGCCGACGACGACGGCGTCGACGGTGCTGCCCCCGCCGGGGGTCACCGGGCGTCGGCGCGCGGGGGAGGGGGGCGCAGCGGCAGCCGGGCGCCGAGGATGGCGAAGGGTCGGGAGTCGCCGGGGAAGTGGTGGTTGCGGGCGAGGTCGACGAAGCCGTCGGCGTGGTACAGCCGGAAGGCCTTGGTGTCGCTGTCGGGGGTCGACAGCAGCGCCGCGGGGTGGGGCAGGCCGGCCACGAGGGCGTGCAGCAGCTGCCGGCCCAGCCCGCGGCTCTGGTGGTCGGGGTGGACGTGCAGCTCGCAGACTTCGAAGGCGCCGGGCAGCCACCGCTTCGCCGTCCGCCGGTCCAGCGCCGCGCGGACCTGGTCGTGCCACCACTGGCCGGGCGCGACGAGGTAGCCGTAACCGAACCCGACCAGCTGCTCGCCCTCCGGGGTCGCGACGAAGGCGCCGACGGCCCGGAACCCGGCCCGCTCGGTGTGCTGGATGGCGTAGCCGTACCGGCCGGCCACGACCGACTGCGCGTACCCCATCGCCGCGCCGTAGATGGCCAGGGCCTCGTGCATGTGGTCGCGCAGCCAGCCGGCGGGCAGCTCGGCGACCCGCGTCGCGGGGGTCGTACCCGTCACTGCGACACCACCTCCTCCACAGGGGCGAGGGGACCGTTGCCGACCTCGGCCGGGCTGCCCCCGGTCAGCCGCAGCAGCTCCTCGTACGTGGTCGGGAAGACCGCGTGCGGGTGGCCGGCGGCGGCCCACACCCGCTGGTAGCGGGCCAGCTCGACGTCGACCAGCGTGCCGATCGGCTCGGGGTGCCCGATCGGCGCCACCCCGCCGATGGGCTGGCCGGTGTGCCGGCGGACGAAGTCGGGGGAGCCAGGGCGCACCCGGGGGACGCCGAGCAGCGCGGCGACCCGTCCGACGTCGACGCGGTGCGCGCCGCTGGTCAGGACCAGGAGCGGGGCGCCGTCGACGTCGAACACCAGGCTGTTGGCGATCGCCCCGACGGGGACGCCGAGCTGCGCGGCGGCGGCCGCGGCGGTGCGGGCGCTGTCGGGGAGCTCGCGGACCTCCCCGCCCGCGCCGGCCTCGGTCAGCAGGCGGGCGATCGCAGCCACCCGCGGGTGCTCGGGCCGGCTCATGCGCTGATCCTCCCATCGGCTCCGGTCGCCCGCTGGACCTCCGGCCGCGTCGGCTCCCCGGTCCCGCGCGCCCCGCTTGACGATGTCGGTGCGGTCGGGTCTACTCGACGTCGTTCGAACACGCGTTCGAACAGCGGTCGACCTCCCACCGCGCCCGGGTCTTCCCCACCCGGTGCGGTGGCGGGGTCGGCCGGTCGGTGCAGAGCGGTGGGGAGTCTGTCATGAGCCGGGTGCTGGGTGGGGTCGGCGGTCGGGTCGGCGAAGAGGTGCAGGTCGAGCGGGGGGCGCTCGGTCCGGCACAGTTCTGGCGGGGCCAGTCGCGGTACGTCGTGGGCGAGCTGCTCGACTCGTGGGTGGAGACCGCGCCGTGGTGGCAGCGGGGGCCCGAGACGACCGGTGGTGCCTCCACCGAGCTGGTCGCCACGCGCGAGGTGTGGCGGGTGGAGGCGGTCCGGGCCGGGCGGTCGCGGATGAGCTTCGCCGGCGTCTTCGACCTCAGCTGGGAGTCGACGGCCAACCGGTGGTCCCTCGTGCGGGTGCACGACTGATGGGCGCGGTCCGCGTCATGGCCGATCAGCTGCCCCTGCCCCCGCCGCTGCCGCCGGCGGCCGGCCAGCTGCTCGACCAGGCGTCCCGGGCACTGGCCGAGGCCGCGGCGAGCACCGACGCCCGGCAGCGCTACGCCACGGCGCACCTCGGTGCGCTGCGGGCCGCCGCGGCGGTGCTGGCCGCCCGCACGCGGCCGGAGTCCGGCCGCCGGCGGCCGCGCAGCGCCTGGGTGCTGCTCAGCCAGGTCGCCCCGGAGCTGGGGGAGTGGGCCACCTTCTTCGCCGCCGGCGCGGCCAAGCGGGCGGCCGCCGAGGCCGGGCTCTCCCACGCGGTCACCGAGCGCGAGGCCGACGACCTGGTCCGCGACGTCCGGGCCTTCCTCACCGTGGTCGAGAGCTGCCTGGGCAGCGACCCGGCCCCCGAGCCGCCCCGGCGCGCCCGCCCGCGGGTGGTCGGCGGCACCGAGCACCGGAACCGGACGTGAGCGCGCTCGCGAGCTCACGCGGGGAGGCGGCACCCCCGGTTCCGCGACCGGTGAGCGCCGGCGAGCCGGGAGCGTGAACGCCGACCCCTTCGTCCACCTCCACGTCGCCTCGGGCTACTCCATGCAGTACGGGGCCAACCACCCGGCCGACCTGGTGAACCGGGCCGCCGAGCACGGCATGCGGGCCCTGGCGCTGACCGACCGCGACGGGCTCTACGGCGCGGTGAAGTTCGCCCTCGCCTGCCGGGCGGCCGACATCCGGCCGCTGTTCGGGGTGGACCTCGCCGTCGTCCCCACGGTGGACAGCACGGTGCCGCCGGCCCTGGCGCCGGTGCTGGGCGACGGGCACTCCGCGGAGCGGACCCGCGCGCGCCGGCCGGGCGCGCCGGACGGCACCGCCGGTCGCCCCGGTTCCGGACGCCGGGCGCCGGCCCGGGGCGGGGCCGTCGTCGACCCGCGGCTGCCCCGGGTCACCTTCCTCGCCCGGGACGGCGCCGGCTGGCGGTCGCTGTGCCGGCTCACCAGCGCCACCCACCTGCGCGGCACCCGGGGGGAGCCGGTGAGCTCGCTGGCGCTGGCCGCTGAGCACGCGCCGGGGCTGGTCGCGCTCCTGGGGCCGGACTCCCCGGTGGGCCGGGCGCTGGCCGCGGGCCGGGCCGACGTCGCCTCCGCCCGGCTGGCCGCCTGGCGCGCGGTCTTCGGCCCCGGCTCCCTGGTGCTCGAGCTGGTCCACCACCGCGGGCAGGGCGACCGCGCCCGGGCCGGGGCGATGCTGCGCTTCGCCGCCGCGGAGGGCGTGCCGGTGGTGCTGACCAACGCCGTCCGCTACGTCGACGCCCTCGACGCCCCCACCGCCGACGTCCTCGACGCCGCGCGCCGGCTGGTCCCGCTGGACACCCGGCACGTCGACCGGCGCACCGCCGAGGGGTACCTGAAGTCGGGCAAGGAGATGGCCGAGGTCGCCGAGGACGTCGTCGGGCCCGACCGCGACGCGGTGCTGCGGCTGCTGGAGCGCACCGCCCGGCTGGCCGAGCAGTGCGCCGTCGACGTCCGGGCCGACCTCGGCATCGGCACGGTGCGCTACCCCGAGCTGGACGTGGTCACCACCCCGGCCGAGCAGGGGATGAGCCCGTCGCAGGTGCTGCGCGCCCGCTGCGAGGCCGGCCTGGGCCGGCGCGGGATGGCGCTCACCGAGCGGGTGCGGGTCCGCCTGGAGGAGGAGCTGGAGGTCATCGACTCCCTCGGCTACCCCTCCTACTTCCTCACCGTCGCCGACGTGGTCGACCTGATCAGGGGCCTGCGGGTGCGGGCGGCGGCGCGCGGGTCGGGCGCGGGGAGCCTGGTCACCTACCTGCTGGGCATCTCCGACGTGGACCCGATCCGCTACGGCCTGCTGATGGAGCGCTTCCTCTCCCCGCTGCGCCACCAGCTGCCCGACGTGGACATCGACGTGGAGTCCGCGCGCCGGATGGAGGTCTACGACGCGGTGATCGAGCGCTTCGGCGCCCACCGGGTCAGCTGCATCTCGATGATGGACACCTACCGGGTGCGGCACGCCATCCGCGACGTCGGCGCCGCCCTCGGGCTGCCCCCGGCCGAGATCGACGCGGTGGCCAAGGCCTTCCCGCACATCCGGGCCAACCAGGTGCACGCCGCGCTCAAGGACCTCCCGGAGCTGCGGGCCAGCCGGTTCGGGTCGCGACGGGCCGGCGGCACCGGCGACCTGGACCTGCTGTTCGACCTGGTCGCCCGCCTCGACGGGCTGCCCCGGCACATCGCGCTGCACCCGTGCGGCGTGCTGCTCTCCGACGCCACGCTGCTCGACCGCACCCCCGTCGAGAACAGCTTCCTGGGCTACCCGATGAGCCAGTTCGACAAGGACGACGTCGAGGAACTCGGGCTGCTCAAGCTGGACCTGCTCGGCATCCGGATGCAGTCGGCGATCGCCCACGCCCTCGACGAGGTGGCCCGGGTCGACGGCGTGACCGTCGACATCGACGCCGTTCCGCGGGACGACCCGACGACGTTCGAGCTGATCCGCAGCACCCGCACGCTCGGCATGTTCCAGATCGAGTCGCCGGGGCAGCGGGAGCTGGTCGGCAAGTTCGGGCCCGAGACGTTCGAGGACATCATCATCGACATCTCGCTGTTCCGACCCGGGCCGGTGAAGAGCGACATGGTCACCCCGTTCCTCCTGGCCCGGAACGGCTGGCGGGAGACGGTCTACCCGCACCCCGACCTGGAGTTCGCGCTCGAGCAGACCGCCGGGGTGGTGGTCTTCCACGAGCAGGTGCTGCAGATCGTGTCCCGGATGACCGGCTGCACCCTGGCCGAGGCCGACGAGGTGCGCCGCGCGCTGGGGGAGCGGGACGCCCACCCCGAGGTGCGCACCTGGTTCATCCCCCGCGCGCTGGCCTCGGGCTACCCGCCCGAGGTGGCCGAGCAGGTCTGGGAGGTGCTGGTCGCCTTCGGCTCGTTCGGCTTCTGCAAGGCCCACGCGGCGGCGTTCGCGCTGCCCACGTACCAGTCGGCGTGGCTCAAGGCGCACCACCCGGCGGCCTTCCTCGCCGGGGTGCTCACCCACGACCCGGGCATGTACCCCAAGCGGCTGATCCTCGACGACGCCCGCAACTTCGGCGTCCGGGTGCTCGGGTTGGACGTCAACGCCTCCGGCGCGGCCTACCGGGTGGAGCGGCTCCGCGACGACGAGGACGGGGACGCCGACGCCGAGCCGTCCTGGCGGCGGCCCGAGTGGATGCCCGCGTCGATGGCCGACCCGTCGCGCTACGGCATCCGGCTGTCGCTGGCCGACGTCAAGGGCATCGCCGAGGAGGAGGTGGCCCGCGTCGTCGCGGGGCAGCCCTACCGGTCGCTGACCGACTTCTGGCACCGGGCGTCGGTGTCCCGGCCGGTGGTCGAGCGGTTGGTGCTGGCCGGCGGCTTCGACTCCCTCTACGGCTTCGGGGTGCGCGACCGCGAGGCCGGCCGCCCCACCCGCAGCCGCCGGCAGGTCACCCGGCGTGACCTGCTGCTGCAGATCGGCGAGCTGGACCGGTGGAGCCGCAGCGGCGCGCGGGCGAGCTCGAACGGGCAGCTCAGCCTCGACCTCATGGGGCTGGAGCTCCCCGGCGAGGAGGCCGGCACCGGGGAGGCGGGGACCGAGGAGCCCGGGCTGAGCTGGGCCGAGGGCAGCGGGCTGCCCGAGTTCACCGACGCCGAGCTGGTGCGGGCCGAGCTGGAGGTGCTCGGCCTGGACGCCAGCCGGCACGTCGTCGACTTCTACCGGCCGTTCCTCGCCGCGATCGGCGCGGTGCCGGCCGGCGAGCTGCTCGGCTGCCGCAGCGGCGCGGAGGTGCTCGTCGCCGGGGTCAAGGTGGCGACCCAGACGCCGCCGATCCGCTCCGGCCGCCGGGTGGTCTTCGTGACCCTCGACGACGGCACCGGCTGCACCGACGCCACGTTCTTCGAGGATGCGCAGGGGCCCTACGCCGCCACGGTCTTCCACTCCTGGCTGCTGGTGATCCGCGGGGTGCTGCGGCGCACCGGCCCGCGGGGCGTGTCGCTGCGGGCCACCGGTGCGTGGGAGCTGCCCGCGCTGCACGAGGCCTGGGAGACCGGCGGCACGGCCGCGGTGGCCGAGCACATGGCCGCGCCGGGGGAGTACACCGAGGCGGCCATCGCGGGGGCCGCGGCCTCGCACGGCTCCCGGCCGGTGGTGGTCAAGCCGGTGCTGGTCCACCCGACGGGGTTCCGGATGTCGCCCTACGCCGACATCAAGCCCGCCGGGGACGACGCCGCGACCGCCGCCCGCCGTGCCGCGGCGGCACCGCGCAAGCTGTGGCACTCCAGCCCCGGCAGCTCCGGCCACTGAGAAATGGACCGCCCTCCCCCCACGCTCAGGCGGAGGGCCCCTGGAGGATGGCCGAGAGCGGCCGATGAGTTCCGGGCGGCCGCGGCGTCTACCTGCCGACGGACCACACCGATCCAGGAGGACCCCGATGCCGAAGCAGATCCCGTGCCTGTGGTTCGACGGCCACGCCGAGCAGGCAGCCCAGCTCTACACCTCGGTCTTCCCGAACAGCTCGATCGGCGAGGTGACCCGCTACGGCCCGGACATGCCGCCGCCGATGAAGGAGGGCGACGTCCTCACCGTGAACTTCACCCTCGACGGCCAGGAGTACACGGCGCTCAACGGCGGGCCGCAGTTCCCCTTCACCGAGGCCATCTCCTTCCAGATCATGTGCGCCGACCAGGAGGAGGCCGACCACTACTGGGACCGGCTGACCGCCGACGGCGGCGAGGAGAGCCAGTGCGGCTGGCTCAAGGACAGGTTCGGCGTCTCCTGGCAGGTCGTCCCCGTCGAGCTGACCGCCCTGCTCAGCGACCCCGACCCCGGCCGGGCGCAGCGCGCCACCCAGGCCATGCTGCAGATGCGCCGCATCGACATCGCCGAGATCAGGCGGGCCGCGGACGGCGTTCCCGCCTGAGGGCGCCGGGGGACGGCGGCCCCCGCGCGCCGCTGTGACCTGCCGCGCCCGCCACTAGGCTGCGACGGGTGCCGCCGTCTGCTCCCGCCTCCTCCACCGCGGACCAGCTGCCCGCCCGCGCGGCCGCCGTCTGGGCCGCCCTCGACCCGGTCGTCGCGGCGGGCACCCCCCTGCGCGTCCTCGACGTCGGCGGGGGGAGCGGCAACTTCGCCGTCCCGCTCGCCCGCCTCGGCCACCGGGTGACCGTCGTCGACCCGAGCGCCGACGCCCTCGCCACCCTGAACCGCCGCGCGCAGACCGCGGGGGTGGGGGAGCGGGTCCACGGCGTGCAGGGCGACGGCGACCTGCTGCACGAGGTCATCCCGCCCGGCGACGACGGCGAGGGCAGCTACGACCTCGCCCTGTGCCACTCGGTGCTCGAGGTCGTCGACGACCCGGCCACCACCCTCCGCGAGATCACCCGGGCGCTGCGCCCCGGCGGCACCGCCAGCGTGGCCAGCGCCAACCGCGCCGGCGCCGTCCTGGCCCGCGCCGTCGCCGGCCACCCCGTCGAGGCGCTGGCCCTGGCTGAGGGCCGCGAACCCGCCCGTCCCGCCCACCCCGCCCGGCGCCGGTTCACCCCCGACGGCCTGCTCGCCCTCGTCGAGGCCGCCGGCCTGCGCCCGGGCACCTGGCGCGGGGTGTCGGTCGTCGCCGACCTGCTCGACGTCGCCTCCGGCGCCGACCCCGACGCCGTCCGCCGGCTGGAGATGGCCCTGGCCGGCAGCTCGCCCTACCGCGAGGTCGCCGCCGGGCTGCACGTCCTGGCGACCCGTCCGTGAGCCTGCCGCCCGACCTGCAGCGCCCGGCCTACGGCGCCGCCACCCTCGCCGACGTCCTGCCCGGCGTCGCCACCGCGCTCGGCGTCCCGGTCGCGCGCGGCGACCTCCCGCCCGACCCCCTGGACCTCACCGCCGCGCTGGCCGGTGCCCGCCGCGTCGCCGTGCTGCTGGTCGACGGCCTCGGTGCCGACCTGGTCCGGGCGCACGCCGACCTCGCCCCCACCCTGGCCGGGCTGGCCACCCCGGTCGGCGACCTCTCCGCGCCCTGCCCCAGCACCACGCCGGTCAGCCTCACCAGCCTCGGCACCGGACTCCCGCCCGGCAGCCACGGCGTCCTGGGCTTCGTCACCGCGGTGCCGGGGGAGGAGCGGACGCTCAACCACGTGCAGTGGTCCGACGACCCCGACCCCGCGATCTGGCAACCCCGGCGCAGCGTCTTCCAGCAGGCCGCCGACGCCGGCGTGCCGGTCACCGCCGTCGCCCCCTACGCCTTCGCCGGCAGCGGCCTCACCGACGCGGCCTACCGCGGCGCCCGCTACTCCGGGACCGTCGGCGCCGGTGACCTCGCCGCCCGGCTGCTGGAGGCGCTGGCCGCCGCACCCCGCACCCTCGTCTACGGCTACACCGCCGAGCTCGACCTCACCGGGCACGTCCGCGGGGTCGACTCGGCCAGCTGGCGGGCGCAGCTGGCCCTGGTCGACCGGCTCGTCGAGCAGGTGGTCACCGGCCTGCCGGACGACGCGGCGCTGCTGGTCACCGCCGACCACGGCATGTTCGACGTCCCGCCGGACACCCGGCTCGACCTGGACGCCGCACCCGAGCTCACCGAGGGCGTGCGGCTGCTCGCCGGTGAGCCGCGGGCCCGGTACGTGCACGCCGTGCCCGGCGCGGAGGCCGACCTGCTGGCCCGGTGGCGGGAGCTGCTGGGCGAGCGGGCGTGGGTCGCCGGGCGCGACGAGGCCGTCGCCAGCGGCGTCTTCGGGCCCGTCGACGACGGGCTGGCCGCGCGGATCGGCGACGTCGTCGCGCTGGCGCGCGGCACGTGGGCGCTCACCGCGACCGAGCGGGAGCCCGGCCCCAGCCGGCTGGTCGGCTACCACGGCTCACTCACCGCGACCGAGCTGGCCATCCCGCTGCTCGCCGCGCGGGGGCGCGCCCTCTCCTGACCGCGCGCAGGCCCCGGGGCCGTTGACGGCCGCCGCCGGGAGGACGAGTCTCCGGCCGTTCGGTGTCCCTGATGCCGTCTGGGCGGAGTCCGCGATGAGCACCCGACGCACACGCCTCGACCCTGTCCGGACCCGTCTGGCCTGCGTGCCGGTCGCCGCGGCGTCCCTCGTGGTGGCCGGCCTGGTCTCACCGGCGACAGCCGCTCGGGCGGTGAGCCAGGACCCCGACCCGGCCCTGGTGGCGGACCTGCGCGCCGACCTCGAGGCGTACCTGCAGGAGCGCGGCGCCGCGGAGCACGTGTCGGGCGCCGGGCTGACCGTCGACGTCCCGGGGGAGGAGCGGGTCGACGTCAGCGCCGGGACGACGGAGTTCGGCGGGTCCGTGCCGGTGGGACCCGACGCGCTGTGGCAGATCGGCAGCAACACCAAGGCGTTCACCTCGGTGCTCCTGCTGCAGCTCGAGGCCGAGGGCCGCCTGTCGATCGAGGACACCGTCACCGACTGGCTCCCGCAGTACCCGCAGTGGGCCGACGTCCCCATCCGGCGGCTGCTGGACATGACCAGCGGCATCCCGACCTACGACGACCAGCAGGGCATGCTCGCCGACTACGCCGCCGACCCGCTGCGGGACTTCTCCCCTAAGGAGCTGATCGCCTACGTCGACGGCGTCCCGGCGACCTCCGGGTACAGCTACTCGAACACGAACTACGTGCTCGGTGAGCTGATCGTCGAGGCGGTGACGGGGGAGAGCTACGAGGACCAGCTCTACGACCGGATCATCGACCCCCTCGACCTCGAGGACACGCACTACCGGCCGCACCTCTACCCGGATGAGATCGCCGACCGCATGCCGGCCGGCTACTACACCCGGACCGGGGACCCCGGGCTCGCGCCGCTGCGCGGGCAGGACGTCAGCCGGGACAGCCTCTCCTGGGCACGCGGCGCGGGCGGCATCCTGGCCACGACGGCCGACATGACCCGCTGGGAACGCGCCCTGTACGAGGGGGACCTGCTGCCCCCGCAGCAGCAGGACGAGCTGGAGAGCCTGGTGTCGACGGCGACCGGGCAGCCCATCGAGTCGACCTCCGCCGAGGACCCCATGGGGTTCGCCCTCGGGATCGCCCAGATGACCGACGACCTGGGCACCTTCTGGTTCTACGAGGGCCAGACGCTCGGCTTCCGCGCCCTGCACGTCTACTTCCCGGACTCCGGCGTGATCGCCGCCGTGAACCTGAACAGCTCACCGGACGAGGACCGGATCGGGGCCCTGGCGACGACCGTGTACGGCACGCTGACCGAGCACGGGCTGGTCCCACCGGCCCAGCAGGCGGCCTGACCGCTAGACCGCCGGGACCAGCCGCACCGACCAGGTGCGGGTGTGCGCCTCGTGGGTCGCCCGGCAGGTCAGCCGGGCGGCCTCCTCCGAGGGCCGGCTCTCCACCTCGGCCACCACGTCGCCGTCGGGGCCGGCGAGGGTCACCACCCACCGCTCGATCTCGGCCCCGGCCGGTGTCAGGCGGCGCACGCCCCGGGGCGGGAGCGCGTCCACGCCGAGCAGCCCGAGCCGCCCCCGGGCGGTGTGCTGCGCCGCCTGCACCGGCGGGGGGCAGCCGGCGCGGCCCCGCAGCCAGGGCAGGGCCACCTCGCCCGCGGCGTGCGCGGACACCAGCACCGAGCCGTCGTCGGGCACCTGCCCGTAGTAGAAGCCGTGCGGCAGCACGAGGACGTTCGCGGCGAACCGGTCGCCGCCGAGGTGGCTGCACTCCCACACGTCCGCGGCGGGCATCACCTTGGCCAGCGGGCGGCCGCGCAGCGCGCAGCAGGCGTCGTGTCCGCCGTGCGCGCACACCAGGTAGGTGGGTCCCCCGGCGGGCTCGCCGACCGACCCGTCCCACGGCGCGTCGACCAGTTCCTCGTCGCTGGTGCGCGCCGACCACCACAGGCCCTCGCGCCCCGGCCGGCCGTCGACGTAGGCCCACCGCCGCTGCGCGTCGGCCGGCCGCTCCCCGGGCCGGCGCACCATCAGCACCCGCACGTTCTCCAGCCGGGCGCGGTGCGCCAGCCGCCGGGCGACGGCGGTGTCGAAGCGGGACTGGGTGAGCGCGTCGACGCCCCACGGCCCGGCCTGCTCGATCAGCAGCCAGCGCTGGGCCGGGGAGGCGGTGGCGACCGCGGAGTCCCCGCGGGCCAGCGCCCGCACCGAGCAGCGGTCCTCGGCGATCCGGCCGACCGGACGTCCGGGTGCCTCCGCCGGGCGGCAGAAGTCGGTCGGATCGGTCACGCCCGGTGGCCCACCCGGCTCACGGTCCGGTCCCGGGCGTGCGGTCACGGTCCTCATCGTGCCCCGCGAGGGCGCGCCCGACGACGGCGTCCGGTGCGGTGGCGTCCGGCACGACCGCGATCGACTCGGTCACCAGCCGCCG
This sequence comes from Geodermatophilus sp. SYSU D00965, assembly GCF_054050075.1. Taxonomy (NCBI): domain Bacteria; kingdom Bacillati; phylum Actinomycetota; class Actinomycetes; order Geodermatophilales; family Geodermatophilaceae; genus Geodermatophilus; species Geodermatophilus sp. SYSU D00965. The sequence goes on from NZ_JBJGYQ010000013.1 coordinate 46,163, forward strand.
GGCCAGGGTGAGCTGGTCGGCGGCGTCCAGACCGGGCAGGTCGGCGACCTTGAGCTCGCCGGCGGCCAGCAGCCCGGCCAGCGCGGGCCGGGTGTCGGCGGGCAGCTCCAGCGTCCGACGGCCGGCGACCAGCGTCACCCGCCCGTCGCCCGGCTCGCCCAGCCAGCAGCGCAGCCGCCGACGCACCCGCAGCACGGTGTCGGGGGAGAGGGCCGCCGCCGCGGTGGCCTGGGCCAGCGGGGGGACCGGCTCGGGCCGGACCTGCGCCCAGGTCCGCGCGCGCAGCCGGTCGGCGACCTCGGCGGGGTCGACGCGGTCCAGCCACTCCTTGAGGCCGGCCACGACCGCCGTCACGTCGTCGCGGACGACCGCCGGGTCGGCCAGGTCGACGCCGAGGGGCAGCGAGCCGCGCAGCGCGGGGTCCTCGGCGGCGAGCACCCGCACCAGGTCGAGCACCGACTCGGCGGCCGCCCAGCGGGTGACCGGGTGCACGCCGACGGTCAGGTGCGCGCTGATCTCGCCCAGCGCGACCGCCGAGTGCAGGTAGCCGCGGGGCAGGTAGAGGGCGTCGCCGGGGCGGAGCACCGCGTCGATGACCGGGTCGCGCTCGGCAGCGGCGGCCACGGCGGCGGCCCGGTCGTTCCACGGCTGGGTGCGCAGCGGATCGGGCAGCACCGGCTCGTGGATGCGCCAGTGCTTCTCGCCGGCGACCTGCAGCACGAAGACGTCGTGCACGTCGTAGTGCGGGGAGAACCCGCGCGAGGACGGCGGGGTGACGTAGGCGTTGACCTGCGTCGGGTGCCCCAGGTCCGCGGCCAGCTGGTCGGCGAACTCGATCAGCGGCGGCCACAGCCGGTGCAGGCCCTGGAGGACCACGGTGCTCCCGTCGGCGAACAGCCGCAGCACCGCGTCGGAGGAGACCTGGTCGGCGATCTCGGCGCCGGCGCCCCCGGAGGTCGTGAACCGCTTGGGGTCGACGACGGCGCCGTCCTTGGCGATCCGCAGGAACGGGGTGCGCAGCCCCCGCCGGGAGAGCAGCTCGTCGACCGCGGCCAGGTCGAGCAGGTCGGCGAAGGACCCGCCGGTCTCCTCGGCGCGGGTGAGCAGCGGCCGGCGGGACCAGTACTCCGCGGCGAAGACCTGCGGGTCGAGGGCGGTGCACCGACGCAGGGCCGGCCGGAGCTCCGGCCGGCCCTGCGCGGTGGGGTTCTCGGTCAGGCGGAACCGTCCGCGCCGCCGTCGGCACCCCCGTCAGCGCCCCCGTCCGCGCCGCCGTCCGCGCCACCGTCGGCCCCGCCGTCCGCGCCGCCGTCGGCACCACCGTCCGCACCGCCGTCGGCCCCGCCGTCCGCGCCGCCGTCGGCACCACCGTCGGCCCCGCCGTCCGCGCCCCCGTCGGAGCCGCCGCCGGCAGCCCCGCCGTCGGCCGGGCCGTGCGCGCCGCTGTCCGCGCCGCCGTCGGCCCCGCCGTCCGCGCCACCATCGGCGCCGCCGTCGCCCACGCCGGCCGTGGTCATGTCATCGTCGTCGAGCGCCATGGGTCTCCGATCCGATCGGTCGCGGGCCACCGGATGGTGGCCTCCGGGCGTGCTGTACCTCCCCGATCCTGCTCTCACACCCCGGGTCCGACCAGCGGGAACGGCAGGTGGGCAACAGGTCGGTCACGACACGGGGCGGAGATGCCCGGACCGTGCCGGGGGCGTTACCGTCCTCCCGTCGTCGAACACGTGTTCGACTCGGGAAGGGGTCATGAGCCAGTCCGCCCGCGCCGCCGGCTGCACCGTGCTGCACGTCGACATGGACGCGTTCTTCGCCAGCGTCGAGGTGCGCCGCCGCCCCGAGCTGGCCGGCACCCCGGTCATCGTGGGCGGGGCCGGCAACCGCGGGGTCGTCACCTCGGCCACCTACGAGGCCCGTCGCTACGGGGTGCACGCCGCGATGCCGACGTCCCGCGCGCTGCGGCTGTGCCCGACCGCGACGGTGCTACCGGGGGACCTGGCGCTCTACGGCGAGGTCTCCCGCGCGGTCATGGCGCTGTTCCGCTCCATCACCCCGCTCGTGGAGCCGCTGAGCCTGGACGAGGCGTTCCTCGACGTCTCCGGTGCCGGGCGCCGGCTGGGCGACGCGGCCGAGATCGGGGAGTACATCCGCGCCCGCGTCTACGACGAGCAGGGCATCACCTGCTCGGTGGGCGTGGCGGGCACGAAGTTCGTCGCGAAGCTGGCCTCCACCCGGGCCAAGCCCGACGGGCTGCTCGTCGTCCGCCCGGCCGAGGTCATGGCGTTCCTGCACCCGCTGCCCGTCGGCGCCCTGTGGGGGGTGGGCGCCAAGACCGAGGAGGTGCTGGTGCGGCTGGGGCTGCGCACGGTGGGTGACCTCGCCCACGTGCCGGCGCGCACCCTGCAGCGGGCGGTGGGCCAGGCCGCCGGCACCCACCTGCACGAGCTGGCGTGGGGCCGCGACCCCCGCCGGGTGGTGCCCGACGAGCCGGAGAAGTCGACCGGGCACGAGGAGACCTTCGGCACCGACGTCGACGACCCGGCGGTCATCCACCGCGAGCTGCTGCGGCTGTCCGAGCGGACGGCGGGCCGGCTGCGCTCGGGCGGCTGGCTGGCCCGCACCGTGACCATCAAGGTGCGCTTCGCCGACTTCACCACGATCACCCGCTCCCGCACCCTCGAGGTCCCCACCGACGTCGGGCAGGAGCTCTACGACACCGCCCGCGCCCTGTTCGACGCCCTGGGCCTGCAGCGGGCGCGGATCCGGCTGGTCGGCGTGCGCGCCGAGCGGCTGGTGGAGGCCGGCTCCGCACCGCGCCAGCTGCAGCTGGGTGCCCGCGAGCACGGCCGCCGGGAGGCCGAGCTCGCCGCCGACCGCGCCGCCCGCCGGTTCGGGGCCGGTGCGGTGCGCCCGGCGACGCTGCTGCACCGCGGCGGCCAGCACGCCCGGTGACGGTCCGAGGAACCCGCGAGGGCGCCCGTTCGTCTCTCCTGGCGGTGCCGTCCCACCCCGCGAGAGTGATCACGGCGGGTCGGCGCCGACTCGCCTTTCGCGCCCCGCAAAGGGCTCGTATCCTCGTTGTCACCGACGGCGGGCACCGCCGTCGGGTCTTGGCTTTGGCCCACCTGGAGGTCGACGTGCCGCTCTCCGAGCACGAACAGCGACTGCTGGAGCAGATCGAGCGCGCCCTCGTCGATGACGATCCGAAGTTCGCCTCGTCCGTCCGCACCGGTGATCGCCGGATCAAGGCCCGCCGCAGACTGCAGCTGGGCGCTCTCCTCGTCCTGGTCGGGATGGCCGTCCTCGTGGGCGGCGCCGTGGCGTCGTGGGTGCCGCTCGGTGTCCTCGGCTTCCTGATCGCCTTCGGCGGGCTGGCGCTCGCCGTCCTCAACTACAAGAACGCCACCGGTGTGGCCGAGGCCGGCTCCACCGGGCCCGCCGCCGGTCCGGCGTCCCGCGGCCGCGGCGGCAAGCCCCGCCGGCAGCCGCTGAAGAACCGGCTGGAGGAGCGCTTCCGCCGCCGCTACGACCAGTAGCCCGACCGCCTCGCCGCGACAGCCGCCGTCCTCCGGGACGGCGGCTGTCGCGCGTCAGGGGCCCGCGAACCGCGAGGAGGAACCGTGACCGATCCGGTGTGGCAGGCACTGGCCGCCGACGGCGGGCTGTGGGGCTGGGGGGACGCCGACGGCATCGTCCCGTGGGCCGGCGAGGACGGCCGCGACGTCGTCCCGCTGTGGACCTCCGCGGAGCTGGCCACCGCGGAGGCCGCAGCCGCCGCCGACCCGGGTGAGGCGCCGGTCTTCCTCGACCTCGACACCCTGCTGGAGGAGATCCCCGGCTGGCTGGACGGCGGGGTGTCCGCGGCCGTGCTCAACGCGGGGGACGGCGGCCGGCCGGTGCCCCTGACCGAGTTCACCGAGCAGGTCCTGCGGCTGCAGGTGGACCGCCCCGACTGAGGCCCGCTCAGCCGCGCACCGCCGTCCGCCGGCCCAGGCGCAGGGCCGGCCGGGCCCCGCGCGGCCACAGGGCGGCGCCCAGGGACGCCGGCCACAGCAGGGCCCGCAGCCGCGTCCGCCGCGGCGCCGTCGACAGCAGCGCGCGGCGGGCGGTGGCCAGCGTCGCCCGGAGCTCCGGCCCGGCCGCCGGCGCGCTGCCCGGCCGCGCGTAGCTGGCCGCCTCCTCGGCGCCGGCCAGCCGGGCGACGGCGTCGGCCGCGGCCGCGGCCGGATCCGGCCCGTGGCGGCCCCGGGTGCGGGTGCCGCCTGCCGCGCTGCGCTCGGCGACCGCGGCGGCCAGGTGCCCGGCGGTCTGGCGCGGCGTGCGCGCCGGGTCCCCCTCCAGCCCCACGTCCAGCGCCGTCGCGGTCAGCTCGTCCCACAGCCCCGCGGGGTCGTCGCCGGCCAGCCGGCGGCGCCGCTGCAGCGCCCGCAGCCCGGCCGGGACGGCGGCCAGGGCCGCGACGCCCAGCACCGCCGCGGCGCCGAGCAGCACCGGGCGCACCCACTGCGCGGACTCCTCGGCCTGCTGCGGCGCCGGGGTGGCCTGCGGCGCCCGGTCGACCTGCGGGGTGGGGGTGACCGGGGCCGGCAGCGGCGCGGTCGGGGCGTCCGTGCGCGGATCGGCCTCCTGGTCCTGGGTCCGGGGCGACCACGGCAGGTCCACCGCCCGGTCCACGTCGATCGGCGTCGGGTCGAACGGGATCCACCCAAGGTCGTCGAAGTACACCTCGACCCACGCGTGCGCGTCGTCGCTGGTCACCAGCCGGCTGCCGTCGGGCTGCACGGTCCCGGGGGTGTAGCCGAGCACCACCCGGGCGGGCACGCCGGCCGCGCGCACCAGGACGGCCATCGCCCCGGCGTACTGCTCGCAGTAGCCGCGCCGCAGCCGCAGGAAGTCGAGGAGGTCGTCGCCGGTGGTGCCCGGGGCCGTCGACAGGGAGTACACGAAGTCGTTGTCCCGGTCGGTGAAGTAGTCGTACAGCGCCCGGACCCGCTCGTAGGGCCCGGTCAGCCCGTCGGTGAGCCGGCCGACCAGCTCCGGCACGCTGGGGTCCAGCGGCGGCAGGGCCGTGTAGCGCTGGACCAGCGGCAGCTCGGCCGGCAGCGGCCCGGCGCCGGCCAGCTCCTCCTCGCCGGGCCGCGGCTCCACCGAGGCCACCGACCAGGTCCGTCCTGCCGTGGTCGCGTCGCGGCCGAAGACGGTGGACGTGGCCGGGTCGAACCGCCAGCGGTCGGCGTCGGCGACCTGCACCGCGAGGGGCGAGTACAGGACCGGGAGGAAGCGGTCCTCGTGGCCGAGCGCGGTGATCAGCGCGTCGACCGGCCGCCCGTCGCGGCGTCCGGGCAGGGGGGCGAGCTCGTCGTCGTCGGCGACCGACTCCTCCCCGTCGAGGTTGCCGACGGTCCACCCGTCGTCGTTGTCGTAGACCTCGAGGGCGACGACCCGCAGGTAGCCGGGGTCCTCCACCGAGGCGTCGACGCTGAGCAGGTCGATCGGCTCGGGCAGGGTCAGCTGTCCCTGCAGCGCGGCGGCCGGGTCCAGCGCCGTCCCGGTCGCGCCGCCGCCGGTGCCGCCGATCCCGCCGGCGAAGGTGCCCTCGGTCAGTGTGGGCACGACCGCGCCCACCACCAGGCCGAGGACGACGGCGACCGCCCCCGTGCGGACGGCGGTCAGCGTGCCGGTGCCCAGCAGCGGGCGGCGCCCCTCGGGCGACCGCCCGCCCAGCCGCCGGTGCTGGTCGGCCCACAGCAGCAGTGCGAGGCCGGCCGCGGGGGCGACCACCGGCAGGGCGCCGATCGTGCCGGTCACCGTGCTCACCGGGACGCAGAACAGGACCAGCAGCCCCAGGCCCGCCAGTGCCGGCTGCCGGCCGCCGACGGCCACCAGGTCGACCACGATCGCCACCAGGCCCACCAGCACCGTGGTCAGCGCCAGCAGACCGGTCAGCGGCAGCGCCGGGGTGGACTGCTCCCGCAGCTCCGCCGTCCCGTCCACCAGCACCGCGGCGAGGTCGGTGACGCTGCCGCTCGTGGGCAGCCACCCGCCGCCGGCCCGGGCCGGGGCGAACAGTGCGGTCAGCAGGCACCCGAGCAGCGCCAGCTGGCCGAGCGGGACCAGCGGCACGCCGAGGACCACCCACCGGGTGGGGGCGGGCCGGTCCCCGAACAGCCGGCGCTCCAGTGCCGCGCCGGCGCCGCGCAGCGCCAGCCCGCCCAGGGCGACGACGGCGACGGCGGCCAGCACCGGGGGCAGCCAGCTGCGGTCGGTGAAGACCGGGACCAGCGCGACGGCGCCCAGCGCGGTGGCGACCGCCGCGGCGAGGGTCGTGCCGACCTCCCGCAGCCCGGTCACCGGGTCACCTGTTCGCCCGCGCCCGGCGGAGCCGGCACGACAGCGGAGCCGCTCACGCCGGCACCGACCCGAGCCCGGACGGCGCCGACCGCCCCAGCTGCGCCCACACCGAGGCGACCGAGGTCGTGGCCGTGGCGACCGCGACCTGCCAGCCCCCGGCCCGCAGCAGGTCCGCGGCGGCCTCCTGCTGCCGGGCCAGCTCGCCGTGGGCGGCGGCGAGCGGACGCCGGCCCCGGCCCGCGCCGGCGTCGGCCCAGCTGCCCAGGTCGGCGAGCACGGCGACGTCGCTCGTGGGGCCGGAGCGGGCGCGCACCAGCTCGGCGGCCTCGTCGGGGCCGACGGCCCCCAGGAGGGCGACCACCGGACCGTCGCCGGCCGCCCGCGCCAGCAGGTCGATGCCGGGGCCCAGGCCGCTCAGCCGGGACGGCGTCAGCGCGGCGAGCCGGTCGAGCAGCTCACCGGGCCCCAGCCCGTCGCGGTGCTCGGCGGGGGCGAGCTCGACGGCGTCGGTGACCACCCGCAGCGTCGCGCCGCGGGCGATGAGCTCCGTGCCGATGCTGGCGGCGGCCTCGACCAGCCACTCGAAGCTGTCCGGCGGCGGGGAGTCCGGCGTCGCGGCGGCGGCGTGGGCGGCCGCGGCGTGCCCGCGCAGCAGGAGGTGGGCGCGCGTCCGGGTGTCGAGCAGCAGGGTGGCCTGCGCCCGCCACGGGCGCTCCTCCATCCGCACCATGAGCTCGCCGGTGCGCGCCGTGGCCCGCCAGTGCACCTTCCGCAGGTCGTCCCCGTGCCGGTAGGCCCGCGTGCTCACGTCGTCCTCACCGTGGACGGCGATGGACCGGCGGGCGCCGGACGCGCCGCCCCCGTGGCCGCCGGACGGCCCGCCGGCGCCGAGCGGGACGACCCGCGGCACCACGACCAGCGGGGCGCTGTCGGCGCCGGAGACGCTGCGCGCCACGAGCCCGAACGGGTCGACCAGCCGCAGCCGCAGCGGGCCCAGCCGGTGGCGGCCGCGGCGCCCGCCGTGGACCCGGTAGTGCAGGGCCGTGGTGGCGCCCCCGGGCAGCCGGTCGACGACGAACTCCGGCGAGGGCCCGAGCTCGGCGGGCAGGGTCTCGGCCAGCAGCCACAGCCCGCCGGTCCCGCGGCCGGCGTTGGTCAGGTCCAGCCGGACCTCGGCGTGCCCGCCCCGGGGGACGCGGGAGGGCAGCACCGTCCGCCGGGAGGCCACCCGGAACCGGTGCCGCGCGACGGCCGCCGCCGACAGCAGCGGCAGGGCCAGCACGAAGACCGCCACCTGCACGAGCGGGCGCTCGCCCAGCAGCACACCGAGCAGGAGCAGCGTCAGCCCGGCGGCCACGAGGCAGCGGCCCCGGAGGGTGAGCGTGGCGAGCGCGGTCGCCACCGGGCCGCGCACCGTCAGCGTCCGCGGAGCACCGGGACGGTGGCGAGCAGCTCGGTGACGACCTGCTCGGCGCGGCGGCGCGCGGCCGCGGCGTCCGGGGTGAGCAGCAGCCGGTGGGCCAGCACCGGCACCGCGACGGTCTGGACGTCGTCGGGGAGGACGTGGTCGCGGCCGGCCAGGGCGGCGGCCGCCCGGGCGGTGCGCAGCAGCTGGAGCCCGGCCCGCGGCGAGGCGCCCAGCCGGAGGTCGGGGGAGCGGCGGGTGGCCTCCACCAGGGCGACGACGTAGCGGCGGACGGCCTCGGAGACGTGCACCCGGCCGACCGCGGCGACCAGCGCCCGCACCCCCGCGGCGTCGGCCACCGGGGTGAGCGAGGCCAGCGGGTCGGTGGTGACCATGTCGTCGAGCATGGCCAGCTCGGCCTCGCGGTCGGGGTAGCCCATCGAGACCCGCGCGGTGAACCGGTCGCGCTGGGCCTCGGGGAGGGGATAGGTGCCCTCCATCTCGATCGGGTTCTGGGTGGCCACGACCAGGAACGGCCGGGCCAGCTCGTAGCTGACCCCGTCGACGGTGACCTGGCGCTCCTCCATGCACTCCAGCAGCGCCGACTGCGTCTTGGGCGAGGCCCGGTTGATCTCGTCGGCCACGACGATGTTGGCGAACACCGCCCCCGGCTTGAACTCGAACTCGCGGGTCTCCTGGTCGTAGACCGACACCCCGGTGACGTCGCTCGGCAGCAGGTCCGGCGTGAACTGGATGCGGCGCACGCTCGCGTCGATCGAGGCGGCCAGGGCCTTGGCCAGCGTGGTCTTCCCGACGCCCGGCACGTCCTCGACGAGCAGGTGCCCCTCGGCCAGCAGGACCACGAGGGCCAGGTGGACGACGTCGGGCTTGCCGTGGACGACGCGGGCCATGTTCGCGGCGATCCGGGCGCCCTCCGCCGCGACGTCGACCGAGGAACCGGCCGCGTCCTGCGCCGTCCGCGCCAGGTCCGTCACGGCGCTGCCTCGACAGTCGTCGGCTCCCTGCCCAACGCCGCTCCCTCCCCGTGGGACCGCGCCTCTCGGTCCGGTCCACCCACGGTACGTGCGCCGACCGGTCACCGGGCGGTCACGCGGCACCGGACGGGTGGGTTCCCCAACTCGTGGGGCTCCTCCCACCCCCACGGCGACCCTGCGCGACGACCGGCCGGGCCGGCCCGCGCCCCACTCCACCCCACGCCGCGCCCCACCCGGCCCCACCCCGCGCCCGGGGCCGCCGGACGCCGCGCTGACCTGCGGGTGGAGCGGTGGGGGAGAGCGGTCACGAGATGGTGTCGAGTGGTGTCCGGTGGGGCGTGGTGGGTTACTGTGTGGCCCGGTGGGGAGGCAGGGCCCGTCCCGGGGGCACCCCGGAGCACGAGGAGGACCGATGGGGGAGGTGATCCGGTGTTCGTCGGCAGCTATCCGCTGCGGCTCGACGAGAAGGGCCGGCTCGCACTCCCCGTCCGCTTCCGCGAGCAGGTGGCCGGCGGCATGGTGATCAAGAAGGGTCAGGAGCACTGCATCTACGGCCTGACCCTGCAGCGGGTCGCCGAGCAGAGCCGGGCCGCGGCCGCCATGGCGCCCTCCGACACCGCCGAGGCCCGGATGCGGGCCCGCATGGGCTTCGGGTCGATGGTCGAGGTCGAGCCGGACAAGACCGGCCGGATCACCATCCCCGCCAACCTGCGCCAGTACGCCGGCCTGGACCGCGACGTGGTCGTGGTCGGCGTCGACACCCGCTTCGAGATCTGGGACGCCGCCACCTGGGACGCCTACGTGGCCGAGCAGGAGGCGAAGTTCGCCGAGATGGAGAGCGAGGGGATGCCCACCCTCTCCTGAGCCCACGTCCGCCCCGAACCCCCTCCGGGCCCGCCCCGACCGAGCCGTCTTCCCCGCGGCTCGACCGGTCCGGCCCGAGCCGCCTTCCCCGCGGCTCGGACCTCGCGGCACGGCAGGGAGCACACCGCGCCCCGGGCGCGCGCCGGCCCGCCCTTCCCCGGGCACGGGCCGGCACGGGCCCTCCCCGTCCCCGCGGGGCGCCACCTGACGCACTTCCCCGGCGCCAGGCGGGCCCCGCGGGGGGCGGGCCGCCCCTCGCGGCCCGGGAGCCCGCCCCACTGCGCCCCACCACCCCCACCCCGCCCCACCGGTGCCCGACACCACCGGCGAAACGCCGCTGCCCTCCACCCGTCGACCACCGCCCCGCGCCACCATGGACGGGCCGAACCACCCCGTCCGAGGAGCAGTCGACGATGAGCAGCACCGAGCCGGCGCCGTCCGCGGTGCACGTGCCCGTGCTGCTCGACCGGGTGGTCGAGCTCCTCGCCCCCGCCTGCGCCGCCGAGGGCGCCGTGCTGGTCGACGCCACCCTGGGCCTGGCCGGGCACTCCCTGGCGCTGCTGCGTGCCCACCCCGGCCTGCGGCTGGTCGGCCTGGACCGCGACCCCGACGCCCGCGCGGAGGCGACCCGGCGGCTGGCGGCCGCGGGCGTCGCCGACCGCGCCACCGTCGTGCCCGCCGTCTTCGACGAGCTCCCCGACGTGCTCGAGCGGCTCGGCGTGGCGGAGGTCCAGGCGGTCCTGTTCGACCTCGGGGTCTCCTCGCTGCAGCTCGACCGGCCCGACCGCGGCTTCAGCTACGCCGCCGACGCCCCCCTCGACATGCGGATGGACCCCGGCGCGCGGCGCACCGCCGCCGACGTGGTCAACACCTACTCCGCGGCCGAGCTCACCCGCGTGCTGCGCGTCTACGGCGAGGAGCGATTCGCCGGCCGCATCGCCCGGGCCATCGAGCGGGAGCGGGCCCGCGAGCCGTTCACCCGCACCGGCCGTCTGGCCGAGCTGGTGCGCGAGTCCATCCCGGCCGCCACCCGCCGCACCGGCGGGCACCCCGCCAAGCGGACCTTCCAGGCGCTGCGGATCGAGGTCAACGACGAACTCGGCGTCCTGGAGCGGGCCCTGCCGGCCGCGATCGAGGCGCTGGCCGTGGGCGGGCGCATCGCCGTCATCACCTTCCACTCCCTCGAGGACCGGATCGTGAAGCAGACCCTCACCGCCGCCGCGACCGACCGCACGCCCCCGGAGATGCCGGTGCCGCTGCCCGAGTACGGCCCCACGCTGCGGCTGCTCACCCGCGGCGGGGAGGCCCCGTCCGATGCCGAGGTCGCCGCCAACCCGCGCGCCGCCTCCGCGCGGGTCCGTGCCGCCGAGCGCACCCGGAGGGCCGCATGAGCTCCGCCGCCCGCGCCGCCGGGGTCCCGCCGGAGCCGCGCCGCGCCCCCGGCGCCGGGCGCCGGACCACCCCCCGCGCGGTGCCGGTGCCCCCGGACCGCTCCTCGGGCGCCCGCGCACCCCTCACCGGCCCGGACCGGCCGGGCCGTGCACACAGCGTCCCCGTCCGCACCGGCGGCCTGCGCGCCCGCCCGCTCGCGACGGGGCCCACGCCCCGCCCGGCCGGTGCCGCCGCGCCGGGCCGGGACCGCGGCCGCGCGCTCTCCCGCCGGCAGGCCCCGTTCGTGCTGCTGGTGGTGGGGCTGCTGGTCGGCACGTCGCTGGCCCTGCTGGTCCTCAACACCGCCATCGCGGTCAACTCGCTCAAGGCGACGCAGCTGGCGTCGGCCAACGCCGACCGCGCCCAGGAGGTGGAGCGCCTGGAGCAGCAGGTCGTCGACGGCAGCACGCCCGCCGCGCTGGCCTCGGCCGCCGCGGAGGAGGGGCTGGTCCCGGCCGGCCCGGCCGCCTACCTGGTGATCGGCGAGGACGGCACGGTGACCCTGCGCGGGGAACCCCGGCCCGCCGAGGACCCCGCGACCGACCCCGAGTCCGGCACGGGAGGCTGACCGGTGCCACCCGAAGCCCGCCGCCCCGCCTCCGGACGGCGTCCCGCCGACCGGCTCCCGAAGGGGTCGGGCGCCTTCGCGCCCCGCCGCACGCCCGGCAGCCGCCGCACCGTCGCCGCGATCCGGTCCAGCAGCCGCCGGCTGACCGTCGGTCTGGTCCTGGTCGTCGTCCCGCTGCTGGTGGTCACCGGCAAGCTGGTCCTGCTGCAGGGCGTGGACGGTGCCGAGTACGCCACCGCCGCGGCCCAGGACCGGTTGCGCAGCTACCCGATCGCCGCGCTGCGCGGCGCGGTGACCGACCGGGACGGCAACCCCCTGGCCTACACCGTCGACGCCTCCCGCGTGGTCGCCGACCCGACGGTGGTCACCGACCCGGCTCGAACCGCGCTCGCGCTGACCACGCTGCTCGACGTCCCGGTGTCGGACCTGACCGACGAGCTGTCGCGGGACAGCCGGTACGTCGTCCTGGCCTCGCAGGTGACGCCGGAGACCGTCGACGCCATCGACGCGCTCGGCCTGGGCGGCATCTTCTTCGAGGACGACCCCGTCCGGCTCTACCCGGCCGGGATCACCGGCGGGCAGGTGGTCGGCTTCATCGGCCGGGACGGCGACGGGCTGGCCGGCATCGAGCAGACCTTCGACGAGCAGCTGGCCGGGTCCGACGGCGAGCGGCGGGTCGAGGTGGGCAGCGGCGGGCACCCGATCCCGTCGGGCATCGACGAGTCCACCCCGGCCACCGACGGCGAGACCGTCGAGCTCACCCTCGACTCGGACCTGCAGTACGTCACCGAGCAGCGCCTGGAGGAGGCCTGCGAGGACGGCGCGACCACCCGCGCGTCGGCGGTCGTGCTCGACGTGCACACCGGCCAGGTCGCCGCGATGGGCTCCTGCCCGGGCTACGACCCGGCCCAGGCGTCGCGGACCGACCCGGAGCTGCTGGGCAACCCCCTGGTGTCCGACGTCTTCGAGCCCGGCTCGGTGATGAAGGCGGTGACGCTCTCCGCGGCCCTGGAGGAGGGGAAGGCCACGCCGGACACCGTGCTGACCGTGAACGGGCACATCCAGGCCGGGGACGCGGTGGTCACCGACGCCCACGACCACGAGCCGATCGACTGGACGGTCACCGGCGTCCTCGCCAAGTCCAGCAACGTGGGCACGATCATGCTGGCCCGGGAGGTCGGCGACGAGAAGCTCGAGGAGTACCTCCGGGCCTTCGGCGTCGGCAGCACCACCGGCATCGAGCTGCCGGGCGAGAGCGCCGGCATCCTGCAGGCCTCCGCGGACTGGGCGGCCAGCCGCGCGGCCAACGTGGCGATCGGCCAGGGCGTCTCGGTCACCACCCTGCAGATGGCGTCGATCTACCAGGCGATCGCCAACGACGGGGTGCGCATCCCGCCGCGGGTGGTCGGCTCGGTCGGTGGCGAGGCGGCGGCCGCGCCGGAGGGCACCCGGGTGGTCAGCGAGAAGACCGCCGAGCAGATGGCGTACATGCTCGAGGCGGTCGTCGGGCCGGGCGGCACGGCGCCGCTGGCCCAGATCGACGGGTTCCGCGTGGCCGGCAAGACCGGCACCGCGCAGCGGGCCAACCCCGAGTGCAACTGCTACGACGGCGGCGGCTACGTGACCACCTTCGTCGGGTTCGCCCCGGCCGACGACCCGCAGTACGTCGTCGCCGTCGACCTGGAGCGGCCGACCAGCTCGGCGGAGGGCGGCCAGGTCGCCGCGCCGGTGTTCGCCGACGTCATGCGCCAGGCACTGACCGCCGACGGGATCGTGCCGTCCGGGACGCCGCGCCCCGACTTCCGGCTCACCGGTTGAAGGACCCTCCTGCCCCCCGACGCGCGCAGGCTCGCGCCGGGACCCTGCAGGAGGGCCACCGTCGTGTCGCACTGATGGGCAGTGCCCGGGACGGGGCCCGACCGTCGGTAGATTGGAGTCCCGGTGAGCGAGCCGTCTCGCTTCCGCACGAGCACGGCAGCACCGGGAGCGCGCTCGACGAGCGCCGGCGAGGAGGACGTGTGACCCCGACCGAGGACGGGTCGGTGCTCCGTCGGTCGGGGACCACCCCGCCGGCCGGTCCGGTGACCCTCGCCGACCTCGGTGACCTGGTCGGTGCCCCGGTGCAGGGCGACCCCGCGACGGTCGTCGCGCGGGTGACCCTCGCGTCGGGCGAGGTCACGCCCGGCACCCTCTACGCCGCCCTGCCCGGCGCCCGCACCCACGGCGCCCGGTACGCCGCCGACGCCGCGGCCCGCGGCGCGGTCGCCGTCCTCACCGACCCGTCCGGCCGGGAGCAGGCCCTCGCCACCGGCCTGCCGGTCTGCGTCGTCGACGACCCGCGCGAGCTGCTCGGCGCCGTCGCCGCCCGCGTGTACGGCGAGCCGGCCCGCCGGCTGCAGGTCGTCGGGATCACGGGTACCAACGGCAAGACCACGACCAGCTACCTGGTGGAGGCCGGGCTGGCCGCGGCCGGACGGCGGACCGGGCTGGTCGGCACCGTCGAGACCCGGACCCGGACGACGGCGGCCGACGGCACCGCCACGGTGACGGCGATCCGCAGCGTCCGGACGACGCCCGAGGCGCCCGCCCTGCACGAGCTGCTGGCCACGATGGCCGACGCCGGCGTGCAGACCGTGGTCATGGAGGTCTCCAGCCACGCCCTGGTGCTCGGCCGGGTCGGCGGCATCCCGTTCGCCGCCGCCGGGTTCACCAACCTCGGCCGCGACCACCTGGACTTCCACGCCGACCTCGAGGACTACTTCCTCGCCAAGGCCCGGCTCTTCGACGGCCGCGCCGCGGTCGAGGTGATCGACGTCGACGACCCGCACGGACGGCGGCTGACCGGCATGCTCGGCGGGCGCCGTCCGGTCACCGTCTCCAGCCGCTGCGCCGACGCCGACTGGTGGGCCGACGAGGTCTCGGTCCCCGCCGACGGTGGCTCGGCGTTCACCCTGCACGGCCCCGGCGGCCGCAGCTGGCCCGCCCGCGTGCGGCTGCCCGGGCGGTTCAACGTGGCCAACGCCGTCCTCGCCGTCGCCCTGCTCGACGCGGTCGGCGTCCCGGTGGAGGCGGCGCTGACCGGGCTGGCCGACGTCGTGGTGCCCGGCCGCATGGAGCCGGTCGACGCCGGCCAGCCGTTCGTCGCCGTCGTCGACTACGCGCACACCCCCGACGCGGTCGACACCGCCCTGGCCGCCCTGCGCGCCGCCACGCCCGGCCGGGTGATCACCGTCCTCGGCTGCGGCGGCGACCGAGACCCCGGCAAGCGCGCCGGGATGGGGGAGGCCGCCGCGCGGGGCAGCGACCTGCTCGTCGTCACCGACGACAACCCGCGCTCGGAGGACCCCGCCGCCATCCGCGCCGCGATGATCGCCGGCGTGCCCGCCGACCGGCGGGACGCGGTCCTGGAGATCGGGGACCGCCGCGCGGCGATCGCCGCCGCCGTCGCCCGGGCCCGCCCCGGCGACGCCGTCCTCGTGGCCGGCAAGGGCCACGAGACCGGCCAGGAGGTGGCCGGCACCGTGCACCCGTTCGACGACCGCGCCGTGCTGCGCGAGGCGCTGGCGGGCGCCGTGGAGGAGACCCCGTGATCCCCCTGACCCTGTCCGAGCTGGCCGAGGCGGTCGGGGGGCGGCTCGCCTCCGGCGCGGGAACGGTCACCGGGAAGGTCACCGTCGACTCGCGCACCGTCGCGCCCGGCGACCTGTTCGTCGCCGTGCCGGGGGAGCGAGTCGACGGGCACGACTTCCTCCCCGCCGCGGCCGCCGCCGGCGCGGTCGCCGCGCTGACCACCCGCCCCGACGACGCGTTGCCCTGCGTCGTCGTCGACGAGCCGGTGGCCGCGCTGGGCCGGCTGGCCGCCGCGGTGCACGCTCGGCTGGCGCGGGGGCGCCTGACGACGCTGGGGATCACCGGCTCCTCGGGCAAGACCTCGACCAAGGACCTGCTCGGGCAGGTGCTGGCCGCCGCGGGCCCGACGGTCAGCCCGCCCGGCTCGTACAACAACGACATCGGACTGCCGCTCACCGTGCTCGACGCCGACGAGAGCACCCGCTTCCTCGTGCTGGAGATGGGCTCCCGCGGGCCCGGGCACATCGCCCGGCTCTGCCGCGTCGCCCGCCCCGACGTCGGGGTGGTGCTCAACGTGGGCTCGGCGCACCTGGGCGAGTTCGGCTCGCCGGAGGGCATCGCCGCGGCCAAGGGCGAGCTGGTGGAGGCGCTGCCGGAGGAGGGGACCGCCGTCCTCAACGCCGACGATCCCCGGGTGCTCGGGATGGCCGCCCGCACCCGGGCGCGGGTGCTGACCACCGGCCGGGGGGCCGACGCCGACGTCCGGGCCGAGGACGTCGTCCTCGACGACTCCGGCCGGGCGCGGTTCACGCTCAGCGCTGCCGGCGCGAGCGCCGCCGTCTCCCTGCAGGTGGTGGGGGAGCACCAGGTCGCCAACGCGCTGTCGGCGGCCGCGGCGGCCCTCGCCGCGGGGATGCCGCTGCCCGACGTCGCCGCGGCGCTGTCGGCGGCCGTGCCGCGCAGCCGCTGGCGGATGGAGATCGCCCGCCGGGCCGACGGGGTCACCGTGGTCAACGACGCGTACAACGCCAACCCCGAGTCGATGCGGGCCGCGCTGGCGGCGCTGACCCGGCTGCCCGGCCGGCGGCGGATCGCCGTGCTCGGCGCGATGGCGGAGCTGGGCCCGGGGGCCGACGGCGAGCACGAGCGGCTCGGTCGCGACGCGGTCGCCGCCGGGGTGGACCTGGTCGTGGCCGTCGGTCGCGATGCGGTAGGGATAGCGCGGGGCGCGTCCGCTGCCGGCGCGACCGAGGACGAGGGCGCGGTGCACGTGCCCGACCGGGCGGCCGCCCGGCAGTTGCTCACGGAGGTGCTGGTGCCCGGTGACGTCGTGCTGGTGAAGGCCAGCCGGTCCTACGGGCTCGAGGTGCTGGCCGCCGACCTGCTCGACGCCGGGGCAGGCGCGTGAAGTCCGTCCTCATCGCCGCCGCGTTCGGCCTGGTGATCTCGATCCTCGCCACCCCGGTGGCCGTGCACCTGTTCCGCCGGAAGGGCTTCGGCCAGGAGATCCGGGACGACGGTCCCGAGACCCACCTGTCGAAGAAGGGCACGCCCACCATGGGCGGGACGGTGATCGTCGCCGCCACGGTCGGCGGTTACCTGATCGCCCACCTGTTCCTCGTCAACCAGCCCGGCCGGGGCGTGACCGCCAGCGGCCTGATGGTGCTGTTCCTCATGGTGGGGCTCGGCACGGTCGGCTTCCTCGACGACTACCTCAAGATCCGGTACCGGCGCAGCCTGGGGCTGAACAAGACCGCCAAGCTGGTCGGCCAGCTCGTCGTGGGCGTCGCCTTCGCCGTCCTGGCGATCAACTTCCCCGACGACGCGGGCAACACCCCGGCCTCGACGTTCGTCTCCTACGTCCGCGACATCGCCCCGCTGGCGCTGGGGTCGATCGGGTTCGTCATCCTGGCCTACCTGTTCATCGCCGGGTTCTCCAACGCGGTGAACCTCACCGACGGTCTGGACGGCCTGGCCGCCGGCTGTTCGGCGATGGTCTGCGGCGCCTACACGATCATCTCGTTCTGGCAGTTCACCCACGACTGCACGACCGAGCTCATCGACGGCTGCTACCAGGTCCGCGACCCGCTCGACATCACCCTGGTCGCGGCCGCCGGCCTCGGTGCCTGCCTGGGCTTCCTGTGGTGGAACACCAGCCCGGCGCGGATCTTCATGGGCGACACCGGGTCGCTGGCCCTCGGCGGGCTGCTGGCCGGCCTGGCCATCGTCACCCGCACCGAACTGCTGCTGATCGTGCTCGGCGGGCTGTTCGTCGCGGTCACCCTGTCGGTCGTGATCCAGGTCGCGTTCTTCCGGGCCACCCGCCGGCGGGTCTTCCGCATGGCCCCGCTGCACCACCACTTCGAGCTGGCCGGCTGGACCGAGAACACGGTGATCGTCCGCTTCTGGCTGGTCACGGGCATGGCGGTGGCCTTCGGGCTGGGCCTGTTCTACGCCGACTGGCTGACCATCACCGGGCTGTGAGCCCCGGCTGGTGAGGGAGGCGCTGCCGCGACACGCCCCGTCGGTCCCCCGGGACACGCGCGGGAGCGGCGACGATGGCCCGATGGAGTCCACCGGCGTCCCCCCGGCCGGCGGACGGCGGACCGCGGCGGCCGGCCGGGTGCGGCCGTCGTCCCCACGCCGGTTCGCCGGGCCCGCCTGGCTCGACGGGCCCATGACCAGCTGCCACCTGGTGGTCGGCGCGGCGGGCCTGCTGCTGGCCATCGGCCTGGTCATGGTCTTCTCCGCCTCGGCGATCGAGGCGGCGCTCGACGACCAGCCGGCCTGGCGGCCCGGGGTCGACCAGGTCGTGTTCGCCTGCATCGGGCTGGGCGCCCTGCTCGTGGCGGTGCGGCTGCCCGTCGGGCTGATCCGCCGCTGGGCGCCGCTGGCACTGGTCGCCTCGGCCCTCTCGCTGCTGCTGGTCTTCGTGCCCGGCCTGGGGATGGAGCTCAACGGCTCCCGGGCCTGGCTGGACCTGAAGATCACCAACTTCCAGCCGTCGGAGCTGGCCAAGCTGGTCTTCGCGCTGTGGGGCGCGCACATGCTGGCCCTGCGGGGCCGCTTCCTGACGGTCAAGTCGCTGCTGGTCCCGCTGCTGCCGGTGTTCGGGGTGCTGGCGGTCCTGCTCTACCTCGAGCCCGACTTCGGCGGCATCGTCACCCTCGGCCTGGTGCTGGTCGGCCTGCTGTGGGGCGCGGGCCTGCCCAAGCGGTTCTTCGCCTGGGGGGCGGGCGTCGCGGCGCTGGGGCTGTGGGCCATGGTGATCGCCGCGCCCTACCGGATGGCCCGGATCACCTCGTTCCTCGACCCGTTCGCCGACCCCTCCGACAGCGGCTTCCAGGCCATCCGCGGCTTCTACGCCCTCGCCACCGGGGGACTGTGGGGGGTCGGGCTGGGCAACTCCGCGATGAAGTGGAACCTGCTGCCCGAGGCCGAGTCGGACTACATCTTCGCCATCATCGGCGAGGAGCTCGGGTTTCTGGGGTGCCTGGTGGTGGTCACCCTCTACGGTGTGCTCGCCTACGCCGGCTTCCGGATCGCCCGCAACTCCACCGACCGGTTCGTGCAACTGGCCAGCGTGGCCATCACGGTCTGGCTGGTCGGGCAGGCGGCCATGAACATGGGGTACGTGGTGGGCGTCCTGCCGGTCACCGGGGTCACCCTGCCGCTGGTCTCGGCCGGCGGCACCTCGCTGGTGCTCACCCTCTTCATCGTCGGACTGCTCATCCGCTTCGCCCGGTCAGAGCCCGACGCGATCGAGCACCAGCGCCGGCGCGAGCGCGGCCGGCTGACCCGTCTGCTGCTGCCGATCCCCGCGCAGGCGGTGGACCCGGTCCGGCCGCGGCGGAACCGCCCGGCGCCGGAGGCCCCCGGCGACCGGCGGCCCGAGCGTTCCGCGGGGCGGGGCGAGCGGGCCCGGCGGCCGGCCGTCTCGGGCAGCCGCACCGTCGCCCGGGTCGCCGTCGACCCCGCGCGGGAGCGGACCCCCGCGCGCGAGCGCCGCACCCCCGACGGCCGCGGGCGGACCGGCGAGGCCCGCCGGCAGCCACCGCCGCGCGCCCGCTCGACGGCGCCCGAGTCCCCCCGGCGGCCGCGGTGAGTGGGGCCTCCCACGGCGACGGGCCCGTGGGCACCCGACCCCTGAGCGTCGTCCTCGCCGGCGGGGGCACCGGCGGGCACATCGAGCCGATGCTCGCCCTCGCCGACGCGCTGCTGCGCCGTGCCGTGGAGGAGGGCGGCCCGCGGATCACCTGCCTGGGCACCGCCCGCGGCATGGAGACCCGGCTGGTGCCCGCCCGCGGCTACGACCTGCGGCTGATCCCGCCGGTGCCGCTGCCCCGCAAGCCCACCCCCGACCTGCTCCGGGTCCCCGGCCGGGTGCGCCGGTCGGTGGCCGAGACCCGGGCGCTGCTGCGCGAGCTCGAGGCCGACGTCGTCGTCGGCTTCGGCGGGTACGTGGCGCTGCCGGCCTACCTGGCCGCCCGCCGCGAGCGGGTGCCGGTCGTGGTCCACGAGCAGAACGCGCTGCCCGGGCTGGCCAACCGCATCGGTGCCCGGCTGGCCGCTCGGGTCGCGGTCACGGTGCCCGGCACGCCGCTGCCCGGCGCCGAGCAGGTCGGCATGCCCCTGCGGACGGCGCTCACGACGCTGGACCGCGCCGCCCGCCGCGCCGAGGCCCGCGCGGCCTTCGGCCTGGACCTCGACCGGCCGACGCTGCTGGTCTTCGGCGGGTCCCAGGGCGCGGCCTCGCTCAACCGGGCCGCCGTCGGCGCGGCCGACGCGCTCACCGCGGCCGGCGTGCAGGTGCTGCACGCCCGCGGACCGAAGAACACCGACGTGACCGTGCCCGCCCGAGCCCCGGGCGGCGCCCCCTACGTCGTCGTCGACTACCTGGAGCGGATGGACCTCGCCTACGCCGCCGCCGACCTGGCGCTGTGCCGGGCGGGCGCGGTGACCGTCGCCGAGCTGGCCGCCGTCGGGCTGCCCGCGGCCTTCGTGCCGCTGCCGATCGGCAACGGCGAGCAGCGGCGCAACGCGCTGCCGCTGGTCGAGGCCGGGGGAGGACTGCTGGTGGACGACGCCGACCTGTCGCCGTCCTGGATCGAGGAACACGTGCTCCCGCTGATCACCGACCCGGCCGCGCTGGCCGGGTACGCCCGGCACGCCGCGGCGGCCGGCGCGCCCGACGCCGACGAGCGGCTGGCCGACATCGTGCTGGAGGTCGCCCGTGCCCGCCGCTGACGTGGCCGCCTGGAGCGCCCCGGTCCCGACGCTGGAGGAGCTCGGCGCGGTGCACTTCGTGGGCATCGGCGGGGCCGGCATGAGCGGGATCGCGCGGATCCTGCTGGCCCGCGGGGTCCCGGTCTCGGGCAGCGACCGCCGGGACACCCCGACCCTGCTCGCGCTGCGCGCCCTGGGCGCCCGGGTGGAGCTGGGCCACGACGCGGCGAACCTGGGCGACGCCGACACGGTGGTGGTCTCCACCGCCATCCGCGAGGACAACCCCGAGCTGGCCGCAGCCCGCGCGCGGGGGCTGCGGGTGCTGCCCCGGGCCGTGGCGCTGGCGGCGGTGATGGCCGGCAAGCGCAGCGTCGCGGTGGCCGGCACCCACGGGAAGACCTCGACCACGTCGATGCTCACCGTGGCCGTCCAGTCCTGCGGCGCGGACCCGTCGTTCGCCATCGGCGGCGACCTCAACGAGTCGGGCAGCAACGCGCACGCCGGGCGGGGCGACGTCTTCGTCGCCGAGGCCGACGAGAGCGACCGCTCCTTCCTCCTGCTGGCCCCCCACGGCGCGATCGTCACCAACGTCGAGGCCGACCACCTGGACAACTACGGGGACCTGGCCGCGGTCGAGGCCGCGTTCGACCGGTTCCTCACCACCGTCGACCCGGCCGGGTTCGTCGTCCTGTGCGCCGACGACCCCGGGGCGGCGCGGCTGCGGGGGGTGCCGACGCCCGCGCGGGTGCGCACCTACGGCACCGCCGAGGACGCCGACCTGCGGCTGCTCGACATCGAGGTCGGGCCCGACACGACCGCCTGGACCGCCGTCCTGGACGGCGAGGTCCTCGGCCGGGTGCAGATCCGGGTGCCGGGGGAGCACATGGCCCGCAACAGCGCCGCGGCGCTGCTGGCCGGGCTGGAGCTGGGCCTGCCCGCAGACGGGCTGATCGCCGGGCTGGGCCGGTTCGGCGGGGTGCACCGCCGGTTCGAGCTCAAGGGCGCCGTGCACGGCGTGCGGGTCTACGACGACTACGCCCACCACCCGACCGAGGTCGCCGCGCAGCTGCGGGCGGCCCGGGCGGTCGCCGACGGGGGCCGGGTGGTGGTGGCCTTCCAGCCGCACCTGTACAGCCGCACCCGCGAGTTCGCTGCCGGCTTCGGGGAGGCCCTCGGCCTGGCCGACGAGGTCGTCGTGATGGACGTCTACGGCGCCCGCGAGGACCCGGTGCCCGGCATCACCGGCGCGATGGTGGCCGACGCCGTCCCGCTGCCGGCCGAGCGGGTGCTGTTCGAGCCGTCCTGGTCGGCCGCCGCACCGGCCCTGGCCGACCGGGCCCGCCCCGGCGACCTGGTGATCACGATGGGCGCCGGCAACGTCTCGATGGTCGGCCCGGAGGTGCTGGAGGCGCTGCGCGCCCGCGGCGGCGACGACCCGGCGGTCCCGGCCCGGTGAGCCGCTCGGGGTCGACGACCCGTGACCGAGCCCGCGTCGCCGGGGCCGGACCGGACCCCGCCCGCCGACCCGCGCGGTCGCCCCGGCGGCCGCGCCCGGACACCCCCGCCGCCCGCCGCCGCCGGCTGCTCGTCCGGGTGGGCGTCGCGGGGACGGTCGTGGTGCTGCTGGCCTGGCTGCTGTGGGGGAGTCCGGTACTGGGCGTGCACCGGATCCAGGTGGACGGCGCCGGCAGCCTCACGTCCGCCGAGGTGGTCGACGTCGCCGGCATCGCCGAGGGCACGCCGCTGCTGCGGGTCGACGTCGACGTGGCCGAGGCCCGGGTCGCCGGGCTGCCGCAGGTGGCGTCGGTCGAGGTCGCCCGCGGCTGGCCGCGCAGCGTCGTCATCACCGTGGTCGAGCGGGTGCCCGTGGCCGAGGTGGAGAAGGACGGCGCCCGGTGGCTGGTGGACGCCGGCGGGGTGCTCTTCGACACCGTGACCGGCAGCACGCCGGACGGCGTGGTGCCCCTCGACGTCGCCCACCCCGGCCCCGACGACCGGGTGACCCGCGCCGCTCTGTCCGCGCTGGTCGCGCTGCCCGAGCAGGTGCGCGACGACCTGGCCGGCGCGTCGGCCACCACGACCGAGGACGTCACGCTCACCCTCGACGACGGCACCACGGTGCTGTGGGGGAGCGCCGACCAGGGCGAGGACAAGGCGCAGGCGCTGGTCGGGCTCCTCGACCAGCTGGACTCCGGCGCGCTGGAGCCCGCCGACGAGATCGACGTCAGCGCGCCGCGGGCGGTCGTCCTGCGCTGAGCGGCGGACACCCCGTCCTCCGCACCGCTCCCGGCGAGCCACTGCACGGGGCCGGCCGGGGTGGCCGCGTGCGGGAGGTGCGCGGCAGGCTGGCCGGGTGACCTCCTCGCCGATCAGCCGGTTCCCCGTCCCTCCCCGCGACGAGCTCGCCGAGGAGTTGCGCGAGCGCTACGCCGACGTCGAGGAGCGCTCGGGCTTCCTGCCCAACGTCTTCGGCGCGCTGGCCTGGCGCCCGGCCGAGGCCGCGGCGTTCTTCGCGATGCACGACGCGCTCATGGACAAGGAGACCCCCGGGCTGTCCAAGGCCGACCGGGAGATCGTCGTGGTCGCCACCAGCGCGGCCAACGACTGCCTGTACTGCGTGGTGGCGCACGGGGCCATCGCCCGCATCCGCGCCCGGGACCCGCACATCGCCGACCAGGTCGCCGTCGACTGGCGCAAGGCGCCGCTGCCGCCACGCATGCACGCGGTGCTCGACGTCGCCGTCCGCCTGGCGGTGGCGCCGGCCACGGTCACCGCCGCCGACCTCGCCGGCCTGCGCGCCCACGGGCTCACCGAGGACGACGTGTGGGACGTCGGCGCGATCGTGGCGCTGTTCGCGCTGTCCAACCGGCTGGCGCACTGGGCCGCGATCCCGCCGAACGACGAGTTCTACCTCCTGGGCAGGCTGCCCCGGGAGTGAGACGGGACCCGTGGCCGACCGCCGCTCGCTCGCGGCGGCACCCGGCAGGGGCCGGGCCGCAGCGGACCGCCCAGTTCAGGAGCGCGGGACGACACGCGCGGCGCCGCGACACGCCCGACGCGCGACATCACTTTTCCGAGTTCGCGGTCGTCGGTGTGTCGGGGCCCTCGACCTGCACATGAGACGTTCCGGACGCGCGTCGTCACACCGCGTGATACGAATGTGACTACTGGGTCATCCGGGATCCGTGGGAACCCGCCCGGTCGACACGCCGGTCGCTGCAGGGTGTTTGTGGGGCCTCTGGCGCCCCTTTAACTTCGTCCGCGTCGACCCAGTTGACATAACTATAAGGCTTTACTTGAGGATGAGGGTCGAGGTCGGGAGCCCCACATGACACCTCCGCACAACTACCTCGCGGTCATCAAGGTCGTCGGCATCGGCGGCGGCGGCGTGAACGCGGTGAACCGGATGATCGAGGTCGGCCTCAAGGGGGTCGAGTTCATCGCCATCAACACCGACGCGCAGGCGCTGCTGATGAGCGACGCCGACGTCAAGCTCGACGTCGGCCGCGAGCTGACCCGCGGGCTCGGCGCGGGCGCGCAGCCCGACGTCGGCCGGCAGGCCGCCGAGGACCACCGGGAGGAGATCGAGGAGGTGCTCAAGGGCGCCGACATGGTCTTCGTGACCGCGGGGGAGGGCGGCGGCACCGGCACCGGTGGCGCGCCCGTCGTCGCCTCGATCGCCCGCAAGCTCGGCGCGCTGACCATCGGCGTCGTCACCCGCCCGTTCTCCTTCGAGGGCAAGCGGCGGGCCGTGCAGGCCGAGTCGGGCATCGAGGAGCTGCGCAACGAGTGCGACACGCTCATCGTGATCCCCAACGACCGGCTGCTGCAGCTCGGCGACCGGAACGTCAGCGTCATGGACGCCTTCCGCACCGCCGACCAGGTGCTGCTCTCCGGTGTCCAGGGCATCACCGACCTGATCACCACGCCCGGTCTGATCAACCTGGACTTCGCCGACGTCAAGTCGGTCATGTCCGGTGCCGGCTCGGCCCTCATGGGCATCGGCAGCGCGCGCGGCGACAACCGCGCCCTGCTGGCTGCCGAGCAGGCCATCGCCAGCCCGCTGCTCGAGGCCTCGATGGAGGGCGCGCACGGCGTCCTGCTGTCCATCTCGGGCGGGTCGGACCTCGGGCTGTTCGAGATCAACGAGGCCGCCTCGCTGGTCTCCGACGCCGCGCACGCCGACGCGAACATCATCTTCGGTGCCGTCATCGACGACGCCCTCGGCGACGAGGTGCGGGTGACCGTCATCGCCGCCGGCTTCGACGGCGGCAAGCCGGCCGGCCGCAAGGACGCCGGGATCGCCTCGGTGCCCACCGCGGCCCCCGTGGCCCCGCCGGCCGCCCCGCGGCTGCCGGTGCACCCGCAGCCGGTCACCGGCGCGCAGCCGGCGCAGACCGGCGAGCGGCTGCTGGGCTCGGCGTCCTCCCTGCCGCCGGTCCAGCCGGCGCCGCCGCTGCCCTCGACCTCCCAGCTGCCCGCCCGGCCCGCGGCCGGTCAGGGCATCACCGTGCCGCCGCTGCCCCCCGCGCAGAGCGCCGGTGCGGGAGGACGCCGGCCGCTGTCGGACGAGGACTTCGAGGAGGAGCTCGACATCCCGGAGTTCCTCCGCCAGTAGAAGGACCCCCGTGCCCCCCACCGCTCGCACGCTCGCGGCGGGCCCCTGCAGGAGGGCCGCCCGTGCCCCCCACCACTCGTCGAAGGACCCCGTCCTCCTCACCACTCGCAGGCTCGCGGTGAGCCTCTGGACGGGGCCGTGACGCAGCCCCCGGCCGCTCCGCAGGCGGTGCGACCCCGGCGGGTCGTCACCGACCGGCGGGGCGGCCGGTCCCGTTCGCCCTACGACTCCTTCAACCTCGGCGGCCACGTCGGCGACGACCCGGCGGACGTCGACGCCAACCGGGCGCGGCTGGCCCGCGAGCTCGGCGTCGACGGCGACCGGCTGGTGTGGATGGACCAGGTCCACGGCACCGGGGTCGCCGTGGTCGACGGCCCCGTCGAGGTCCCGCTCCCGGCGACCGACGCCGTCGTCACCCGCACGCCGGGCCTGGTGCTCTGCGTGCTGGTCGCCGACTGCGTGCCGGTGCTGCTGGCCGATCCGGTCGCCGGGGTGGTGGCCGCGGTGCACGCCGGGCGGGAGGGGGTCCGGCGCGGCGTCGTCCCGGCCACGCTGGCGGCGATGACCCGGCTGGGCAGCCGGCCGGGCGACGTCACGGCCCTGCTGGGTCCCGCGGTCTGCGGGGCCTGCTATGAGGTGCCGCGCGCGATGCAGGCCGAGGTGGCCCGGGTGGCGCCGGCGGCCGCCGTGCGCACCCGCAAGGGCACGCCCGGGCTGGACCTGCGCGCGGGGCTCGCCGAGCTGCTCCGCTCCGCGGGCGCCGGCCAGGTGGTGCACGACCCGCGGTGCACGGTGGAGGACCCCCGGCTGTTCTCCCACCGCCGGGACGGCGTCACCGGGCGGCAGGCCGGGGTGGTCTGGCTCGGCTGAGGCAGGATCGCGGGCGTGACCACCCCCGCGGACCGGCTCGCCACCGTGCGTGCCCGCATCGCCGCCGCCGCCCGCGCCGCGGGCCGTGACCCGGCCTCGGTGGACCTGCTCGCGGTGAGCAAGACCTGGCCGGCGTCCGCCGTCCGGGAGCTGGCCGCCCTGGGTCAGTCCGACTTCGGCGAGAACCGCGCCCAGGAGCTGGTGGCCAAGGCCGGTGAGCTGACCGACCTGCCGCTGCGGTGGCACTTCGTCGGCCAGTTGCAGCGCAACAAGGCCGCGGCGGTGGCCCGCCTGGGGGCGGTCGTGCACTCCGTGGACCGGCTGTCGCTGGCCCGCGCGCTCGCCCGGGCAGGGGTGGAGCTCGGCCGCCCGGTCGAGGTCTTCCTCCAGGTGGACCTCGGCGGCCCCGAGGGCGAGCTCGCCGCCCGGGGCGGGGCCGACCCCGCGGAGGTCCCCGGGCTCGCCGACGCCGTCGCCGCCGAGGAGGGCCTGCGGCTGCGGGGCCTCATGGCGGTGGCGCCCCGCGACGCGGACCCCGGTCCGGCCTTCGCCCGGCTGGCGGAGCTGGCCGAGCGGGTGCGCGCCGCCCACCCCGGAGCGCGGGAGCTCTCCGCCGGGATGACCGCGGACCTGGAGCAGGCCGTCGCCGCCGGGAGCACGCTCGTGCGTGTCGGTACCGCGCTCTTCGGCGAGCGCCCCCTACCCTCCCGAGAGGACGAGTCACACCAGTCACACGGGTCCCACCAGCCCGGGTGACCGACGCGGGCAACGCTCGCGGAACCGGAGGGGGAGGGCCGATGGCCGGAGCCATGCGGAAGATGGGCATCTACCTCGGGCTCGTCGAGGACGACGACGCCCGCGCGTACGGCCGGTACGACGCCCGGCAGCCCGACCACGCCGACCGGTACGACCGGGTCGAGGACCGTCGCTACGACCGGTACGCCGCGGACGACCGCTACGACGACCGCTACGCCGAGCCCGGCGACCGCTTCGCCGACAGCGACTACCGGGCCGACGACTTCCGCGACGCGGACTACCGCCAGTCGGACTTCCGCGACTCCGAGTACGA
The DNA here is from genome assembly GCF_054050075.1 of Geodermatophilus sp. SYSU D00965. Lineage (NCBI taxonomy): Bacteria > Bacillati > Actinomycetota > Actinomycetes > Geodermatophilales > Geodermatophilaceae > Geodermatophilus > Geodermatophilus sp. SYSU D00965. Next base: position 73,130 of record NZ_JBJGYQ010000013.1, read on the forward strand.
GGACGCCGGGTACAAGGGCTCGGGGTACAAGGACGCCGGGTACAAGGAGTCCGGCTACAAGGAGCCCGGCTACTCGTCCGACTACGCGGCCGACCGTGAGGCCGACCTGCCCGAGCCGAGCCCCGAGCCGGTCACCCTGCCCCGCCGCACCGGCTCCACGCGCAACCTCGGACTGGCGCCCGCCGGCACCTCCGGCACCCCCCGCCTCGGTGGGCTGGCCGGCGCCACGCCCGCCTCCGGCGCCGGGTCCACCGCCTCGGGCGCCGCGGGCCTGGCCGCCGCAGCCGCCCCCGAGCCGGCACCCGCTCCGGCCCCGGCTCCCGCGCCGCAGCCCTACCGGATCACCACCCTGCACCCGAAGACCTACAACGAGGCCCGCCAGATCGGCGAGGCGTTCCGGGACGGCAGCCCGGTCATCATGAACCTCACCGAACTCGACCACGCCGACGCGCGGCGGCTCGTGGACTTCGCTGCGGGACTGATCTTCGGGTTGCGCGGTAGCATCGAGCCCGTCACGAACAAGGTGTTCCTCCTCAGCCCGAGGGACGTCGACGTGACGGCCGAGGACAAGGCGCGGATCCGCGAGGGCGGCTTCTTCGCCGAGTCCTGAGGCGACCGGCAGGACTCCGACCCGGCACGCGAGGTGCCCCGAACGAACGAGGACCGTGGCTCTCTTCTGGCAGATCGTCTCGTCGGTGCTGCTCGTCTTCCTCGTCCTGCTCTTCGCGCGGTTCGTCGTCGACTGGGTGATGGTCCTGGCGCGCAGCTGGCGTCCCTCCGGGATCGTCGCCGCCGGACTCGAGGTCGTGTACGCGACCACCGACCCGCCGCTGAAGGCCATCCGGAAGGTCATCCCGCCCCTGAACCTGGGCACCATCCGGCTGGACCTCGGGTTTATGGTGCTCTTGATTGCCGTGTACATCCTGCGTGGCATCACGACCTCACTCGCCGCCACCGCGTGACCCCTGAACCCGCCGGGGAGGGCGACGTCGGAGGCTGGGTGCGGTCCGCCGTCGCTCGTCCGACAACGTCCCTGTTCCCGCTGTCCGACCCGAGGTGACCCCGATGCCACTCACGCCTGCCGACGTGCACAACGTCGTCTTCAAGAAGCCGCCGATCGGCAAGCGGGGCTACGACGAGGACGAGGTGGACGCGTTCCTCGACGTGGTCGAGGCCGAGCTGGCGCGGCTGATCGAGGAGAACAACGAGCTCCGCGCGGGCTCGACCACCGGCCGCACCCCGCGCCAGGAGGCTCCCGAGCCGCCGGCCCCGGCCCCGGCGGTGGCCCCGCCGCCCCCGCCGGCCGCTCCGCGCGAGGACGACAGCGCCCGCGCCTCCCGCATGCTGGCCCTCGCGACGGAGACCGCCGACCGGTACGTCAACGAGGCCAAGGCCCAGGCCGACCAGATGGTGGCGACGGCCAAGAGCAACAGCGACCGCATGGTCACCGACGCGCGGGCCAAGAGCGAGCAGATGGTCAGCGAGGCCAAGATGCGCGCCGACTCGATGGTCACCGACGCCCGCACCCGCGCGGACACGATGGAGCGCGAGGCCCGCGCCAAGGCCGCCGCCCTCGAGCAGGACGCCGAGCGCCGGCACACCGAGGTCATGGGGTCGCTGGAGGAGAAGCGCAGCAGCCTGGAGCGCAAGATCGAGGAGCTGCGGACCTTCGAGCGCGAGTACCGCACCCGCCTGCGGTCCTACCTCGAGTCCCACCTGCGCGACCTGGACAGCCGCGGCTCGGCCGAGCCGGCCTCGAACAGCCGCCAGAGCCAGCACGCGACCGCGTAGGACAGGACCCCGCACCACGGGCCCCCGGACGACGTCCGGGGGCCCGTCGTCGTCTCGGCGCCCCCGGCTGTCCGGGGCGCACCGCGTACGCGCCCGGTTACAGTCGGCGCGTGATCTTGGCTGCGGGCCTGCTGGTGTTGATCGGTCTGGGGTTGTTCGGCGGCGGACTGGTCACCGGCCTCACGGCCCTGTACTGGGGGTGCGTGGCGGCCTGCGCACTCGCCGCCGTCCTGCTGGTCATGGCCCGGAGCGGGATGGCCCGGGAGGCCGCCGACTTCGCCGCTCGCACACCGGAGGCCCCGCGGCGCCCCCGGGAGGCCGGCCGCCGGGTGCCGGAGGGCCCGGCCCCGCCGCCGCGGGGCCAGGTCGCGCTGCCGGACCCGGCCCCGCCGCGGTGGGAGGAGGCGCCGCTCGCCGAGCCGGAGCCCGACGACGAGCCGTCCACCGGCGCGCACGCCGCGGTCGCCCGCACGACGACCCCGGACGTCGGCGCGGACGGCGAGCCGGCCGAGGAGGACGTCGAGGTCACCGACCTGCTGCTCGTCGTGGACCTGCACGACGACGTGCTCGTGGTCGACGAGCACCCGCGGTACCACCTGGCCGGCTGCCCGCACCTGGCCGGCCGGACGGCGGTGCCGTTGCCCATGGTCGAGGCCCGCGCCGACGGGTTCACCCCGTGCGCCGTGTGCCGCCCGGCCCGGCACGCCGCCGAGACCGAGCGCGCCCGCCGCCAGGCCGCCCGCGAGTGACTGGTCCGCGGGCGGCCCTGGACGGGGTCCTGCTTCAGCTCTCCGCGCGGGCCACCCAGAAGCGCGAGCCGGCCGGGCCCTCGACGCCCTCGCCGGTGCCGGGCTGCTGCGCGTGCACCCGGACCGCGAGCACCTCGTCGGCCACCTGGGCGGAATGCTCGGTCAGCGCCTGGGCCATCTGCTCCCCGTCCGTCGCGTCGGCGGTCCACCACAGCTCGATGCGGTCGCTGACGGCCAGGCCGCTGGTCTTGCGGGCCTCCTGGACCAGCCGGACGGCCTCCCGGACCAGGCCGGCCCGCTCCAGCGCCGGGGTGAGCTCGAGGTCCAGCGCGACGGTGAGCCCGCCGCCGCTGGCCACGGTCCAGCCCTCCCGCGGGGTCTCGGTCACGACGAGGTCGCCCTCCTGCAGCGGCACGGCCGCCCCGTCGACCTCGACGCTCGCCGTCCCGGCGCGGTAGCCGGCGACGAGCGCGGGCGCGTCGGCGGCGGCGACGGCCTTGGCGACGGCCTGCACCTGCTTGCCCAGGCGGCGCCCCACGGCGCGGAAGTCGACCTTCACGCTGACGTCGACCAGGTCGCCGCCGACCGCGGAGAGGTCCATCAGCTCGGCCACGTTGAGCTCGTCGGCCACCTCGGCGACCAGGTCGCGGGGCAGGGCCGACCAGCCCGGCGCGGAGACGACGGCGCGGGCCAGCGGCTGGCGGGTGCGCACCTTGGCCGACGTCCGGGCCGAGCGGCCCAGCTCGACCAGCCGGCGGACCAGCGCGACCTGCTCGACGAGCCGGTCGTCGCGGGCCTCGGCGTCCACCTGCGGCCAGGAGGACAGGTGCACCGAGTCCGGCGCGTCGGCCAGCCCCGGCGTGACCGCCCGGGCCCAGACCTCCTCGGTGACGAACGGCGTGAACGGCGCCATCAGCCGGGTGAGGACGTCGAGCACCTCGTGGAGGGTGGCCAGCGCGGCCGGGTCGCCGTCCCAGAACCGGCGGCGGGAGCGGCGCACGTACCAGTTGGAGACGTCGTCGACGAACTGGGCGAGCAGCCGGCCGGCGCCCTGGGTGTCGAAGTCCTCCAGCGCCGCGGTCACGCCCTCGGTCACCGCGGCCAGCTCGGCCAGCGCCCAGCGGTCCAGCAGCGGCCGCTCCGCCCGCGGGGGAGCCTGCGTCGTGGCCGGGTCCCAGCCGTTGGTCTCCGCGTAGAGGGTGAAGAAGCTGGCCGTGTTCCAGTAGGTCAGCAGGACCTTGCGGACCACCTCGGACAGCGTCTCGTGCCCGACCCGCCGGGCCGACCACGGCGACCCGCCGGCCAGCATGAACCAGCGGACGGCGTCGGCGCCGTGCCGGTCCATCAGCGGGATCGGCTCGAGGATGTTGCCCAGGTGCTTGCTCATCTTCCGGCCGTCCTCGGCCAGGATGTGGCCCAGGCACAGCACGTTCTCGTACGAGTTGCGCCCGAACACCAGCGTGCCCACCGCCATGAGCGAGTAGAACCAGCCGCGGGTCTGGTCGATCGCCTCGCAGATGAACTGCGCCGGGTAGGCCGCCTCGAACTCCGCCTGGTTGCGGTACGGCGCCCCCCACTGGGCGAAGGGCATCGAGCCGGAGTCGTACCAGGCGTCGATGACCTGCGGCACCCGCCGGTAGGTGCCCTCCTCGCCGGGGCGGGTGAAGGTGACCTCGTCGATGAACGGCCGGTGCGGGTCCAGGCCGGACAGGTCCCGGCCGGTCAGCTCCGACAGCTCGGCCAGCGACCCGACGACCACCATGCGGCTCGGGTCGGCGTCGTTGCGCCAGATCGGCAGCGGCGTGCCCCAGTACCGGTCCCGGGACAGCGCCCAGTCGACGTTGTTCCGCAGCCAGTCGCCGTAGCGGCCCCACTGGATGTGCTCGGGGTGCCAGGAGGTCTTCTCGTTCTCGGCGAGCAGCTGGTCCTTGATCGCGGAGGTGCGGATGTACCAGGACGGCTGCGCGTAGTACATGAGCGGCGTGTGGCACCGCCAGCAGTGCGGGTAGCTGTGCTCGTAGCGCTGCTCGCGCCACAGCACGCCGCGCGCGGCCAGGTCGGCCACCAGCGTGTCGTCGGCAGCCTTGAAGAACCGGCCGCCGACCAGCGGGACGTCGGGCAGGAAGTGCCCGGTGTCGTCGATCGGGTTGACCACCGGGAGCCCGTAGGCCCGGCAGACCGCGAGGTCGTCGGCGCCGAACGCGGGGGACTGGTGGACCAGCCCGGTGCCGTCGTCGGTGGTGACGTAGTCGGCCAGGACGACGAAGTGGGTGTCCTCGCCCTCGGGGAAGTCGACCAGTTCGAACGGCCGCCGGTAGTGCACCCGCTCCCAGTCCCGGCCGGTGGTGCGGGCCAGCACCTCGACGTCGTCGGTGTCGCCGAAGACGGCGCCCAGCAGCGGCTCGGCCACCACGAGGGTGTCGTCACCGCGCCGCGCGACGACGTAGGTGACGTCCGGGTGGACGGCGACGGCGGTGTTGGACGGCAGCGTCCACGGCGTCGTCGTCCAGACCAGCAGGTCGGCCTTGCCGGCCCACTCGCCGCTGGTGACCGGCAGCCGCACGTAGACCGACGGGTCGGTGATCGACTCGTAGCCCTGGGCGACCTCGTGGTCGGAGAGCCCGGTGCCGCAGCGCGGGCAGTAGGGGGCGACGCGGTGGTCCTCGACGAGCAGGCCCTTGTCGAAGACCTGCTTGAGCGACCACCAGACGCTCTCGATGTAGGCGGGGTCCATCGTCCAGTAGGCGGTGGACAGGTCGACCCAGTACCCCATCCGGCGGGTCAGGTCGGAGAAGTCGCTGACGTGCCGCTCCACCGACTCCCGGCAGCGGGCGTTGAACTCGGCGATGCCGTAGCGCTCGATGTCGGGCTTCCCGGCGAAGCCCAGTTCCTGCTCGACGGCGATCTCCACCGGCAGGCCGTGGCAGTCCCAGCCGGCGCGGCGGGGCACGTGCCAGCCCTGCATCGTCTTGAACCGCGGGAACACGTCCTTGAACGCGCGCGCCTCGATGTGGTGGGTGCCCGGCCGGCCGTTCGCGGTGGGCGGGCCCTCGTAGAAGTTCCACTGCGGCCGGCCGACGGAGGCCTCCAGCGAGCGGGCGAAGACCTTGTCGGCCTCCCAGCGGCCCAGGATCTCCTGCTCCAGGACGGGCAGGTCGACCTGCGGGGGCAGCGCGCGGAAGGGACCGGGAGAGCTCACGCCCCCATTGTCCCCGAGGCGTCGACCGGGTCGTGGAACGGCTCCACGACGGGCGTACGGGAGACTGCGGAGGTGGTCAGGGGCGCGCGGTGAACACGACGGTCACCCTCGGCCTCGCGCTCGGGGCCGTCGTGGTCCTCGTGGCCGCCGTCGCGCTGCGCCTGGCCGACCGGCTGGGCCTGCCGAGCCTGCTCCTCTACCTGGCGCTCGGCGTCCTCCTCGGCGAGGACGGCCTGGGCGTGCAGTTCGAGGACGTGCAGCTGACCCAGACCCTCGGCGTGGCCGCCCTCGTGGTCATCCTCGCCGAGGGCGGCCTGACCACGCGGTGGAACGACGTCCGGCGGGCGATCGGGCCGGGCGTGGCGCTGGCGACGGTCGGCGTCCTGGTGAGCGTCGTCGTCACCGCGGCGGTCGCCGTCTGGCTGCTGGACTTCCCCTGGGCCTTCGCCCTGCTGCTGGGGGCCGTGATCAGCAGCACCGACGCCGCGGCGGTGTTCGCCGCGCTGCGCCGGCTGTCCCTCCCGCGCCGGCTGGCCGCCTCGATCGAGGCCGAGAGCGGGCTCAACGACGCCCCCGCCATCCTGCTGGTGACCGCGCTGGCGACCTACCTGACCGGGGACCACGGCGAGTCGTGGTGGCTGATCGGGCTGGAGATCGTCGCCGAGCTCGTCGGCGGCGCGGCGATCGGGGTCGCCGTCGGCCTCGGCGGCGCGGAGCTGCTGCGCCGGGTGGCGCTGCCGCTGGCCGGCTTCTACCCGCTGGCCACCCTCGCGCTGTGCGTGCTCGCGTTCGCCCTGGCCGACCTCGCCCACACCTCGGGGTTCGTCGCCGTCTACCTGGCCGGCGTGGCGCTGGGCAACCGCGCGCTGCCGCACCGGTCGGCCAGCATCGGCTTCGCCGAGGGCATGGCCTCCCTCGCCCAGATCGGCCTGTTCGTCCTGCTGGGGCTGCTGGTCTCGCCCGCCCGGCTGGACGAGGCGCTGCTGCCGGCCCTGCTGGTCGGCGGCGCCCTGCTGCTGGTGGCCCGGCCGCTGTCGGTCCTGGCCAGCCTGGTCTGGTTCCGGATGCCGCTGGCCCAGCAGGCGTTCATCTCCTGGGCCGGCCTGCGCGGGGCGGTGCCCATCGTGCTCGCCACGTTCCCGGTCGCCGCGGGGGTGGAGGGCGCGACCCGCATCTTCGACACGGTGTTCGTGCTGGTCGTCGTCTTCACGCTGATCCAGGGCTGGTCGCTGCCCTGGGTGGCCCGGCGGCTGCGGATCGCCGCGCCGGTGACCCCGCGGGACGTCGACGTCGAGTCCGCGCCGCTCGACGAGCTCGACGCGGACCTGCTGCAGCTGACCGTGCCGCCCGGGTCCCGGCTGCACGGGGTGTACCTGCCGGAGCTGCGGCTGCCCGAGGACGCCGCCGTCGTGCTCATCGTGCGCGACGGCCGGTCCTTCGTGCCCGGGCCCACCACCCGGCTGGTGCGCGGGGACCAGGCGCTGCTGGTGTCGGCCCGCCGCTCCCGGTCGGAGGCCGAGCGGCGGCTGCGCGCGGTCAGCCGCGCCGGGCGCCTGGCCTCCTGGCGTGGCGAGACCGGTGCCGCCACCGAGAGTGACTGAGAGGTGCGCGATCGACGACACCGCGAGGCCGGTGCGGGCCGGAGACGACGGAGGCCCCCTCGCGGTGTGCGAGGGGGCCTCCGTCGAGGGGCTGGGTCAGCCGTTGAGCTCGAGGGTCTGCATCGTCTCGGCGCGCACCTCGGCGAGCAGGGCCGGGTCGTCGGCCAGCCGGCGCCCGTAGGAGGGGATCGCCTCCTGCAGCCGCGGCCGCCAGGCGGGGATCCGGTCGGGGAAGCACCGCTCCAGCACGGTGAGCATCGCCGAGACCGCGGTGGACGCGCCCGGGGAGGCGCCCAGCAGGCCGGCGATCGAGCCGTCCCCGCCGACGACGAGCTCGGTGCCGAACTGCAGGACGCCGCGGCCGGTCCTCGGGTCCTGCTTGATGACCTGGACCCGCTGCCCGGCGGTGATCATGTCCCAGTCCTGCTGCTCGGCGAGCGGCACGAAGGCCTGGAGCGTCGCGTGGCGCGCCGACCGCGTCTGGAGCAGCTCGCCGACGAGGTAGCGGGTGAGCGCCATCTCGGTGCGGGCCACGCCCAGCATCGACCCGAGGTTGTTCGGCTTGACGCTGAGCGGCAGGTCGAACATCGAGCCGGCCTTGAGGAACTTCGGGGAGAAGCCGGCGTAGGGGCCGAACAGCAGCGAGTGGTCCCCGTCGATCAGCCGCAGGTCCAGGTGCGGCACCGACATCGGCGGCGCCCCGACGGCGGCCTGGCCGTAGACCTTGGCCTGGTGGGCCGCGACGAGCTCGGGGGAGCGGGTGCGCAGGAACATGCCGCTCACCGGGAAGCCGCCGAAGCCGCGGATCTCCGGGATGCCGGCCTTCTGCAGGAGCGGCAGAGCGCCGCCACCGGCGCCGACGAACACGAACCGGGTGCGGACGGTCCGCTCCTCGCCGCTGGCCGCGTCGCGGACGGTGACCGTCCACCGGCCGTCGCTGCGCCGGTCGACGGCGGTGACCCGCTGGCCGACGTGCACGTGGACGCCCCGGTCCTCGGCCGCGGCCAACAGCAGCCGGGTCAGGGACCCGAAGTCGACGTCGGTCCCGGCGGCCGAGCGGGTCGCCGCGACGACCTGGTCGGTGGGGCGCCCGGCCATCATCAGCGGCACCCACGAGGCCAGCTCGGCGGAGTCGTCGGTGTACTCCATGCCGGTGAACAGCGGGTGCGCGGCCATGGCCTCGTGGCGGGTGCGCATGTACTGCCGGCCGGCGTCACCGGTGACGAAGCTGATGTGCGGGACCGGGGTGATGAAGTCCTTGGGCGAGCCGGTCAGGCCCGCGCGCACCAGGTGCGACCAGAACTGGCGCGACACCTGGAACTGCTCGTTGATGGTGACGGCCTTGCTCACGTCCACCGAGCCGTCGGCTGCCGCGGGGGTGTAGTTCAGCTCGCAGAGGGCCGCGTGACCGGTGCCGGCGTTGTTCCAGGCGTCGGAGCTCTCACCGGCCACCGAGGGTCCGGACTCGAAGACGGCGACGCTCCAGTCGGGAGCGACGACACCGAGCAGCGACGCGAGGGTCGCGCTCATGATGCCGCCGCCGACGAGGACTACGTCGGGGTCGGTGGCGGGGGCGAGATCGGTGGACACGACGGCCTTCCGTGCTCGGGGGTGGCGCTGTACCTATCCAGTAACGGTGCCTAACCGTCCGAACATGTCACTCGCCGTGGTGAGATGAGTCGCACGGCGTCATGAGATGGATCACACCCGGTTCGAGTTGCGCCGGTCCGCCGAGCGGAGCAGGCCACGCCGTCACCCCGGTTATCGTCGATCCGGCCACGTCCGGAACGACCGAGGAGCTCCTCCTGTCCGAACCCAGCGACCCCCGGGACGACGCCGGTCCGCGCCCGCGGCGCCCGCGCACCCGGCTGCTGCTCGTCCTCGCGCTGGGCGTCCTGCTGGCCGACCTCGCCACCAAGCTGCTCGTCGTCGCCACGATCGCGCCGGGGGAGGACGTCCGCCTGCTCGGCGGCGCCCTCTACCTGACGCACGCCCGCAACACCGGTGCGGCGTTCTCCTTCGCCGAGGGCTTCACCGTCGTCTTCACCCTCGTCGCGGTCGCCGTGGCGGTGGTGATCGTGCGCACCGCGCGCCGGCTGTTCTCGGCCGGCTGGGCGGTGGCGCTGGGGCTGGTGCTCGGCGGTGCGGTGGGCAACCTGGTCGACCGGGTCTTCCGCGACCCGGGGTTCCTGCGCGGCGGCGTCGTCGACTTCCTCTCCGTCTTCGCCCCTGACGGCCGGGTGTACCCGATCTTCAACCTGGCCGACTCGGCGATCGTCTGCGGCGGCGTCCTCGGCGCCGTGCTGGCGCTGCGCGGCGTCGAGTTCGACGGCTCCCGGGCCTCGGCCGCGCGCGCGGCGGGCGACGGCGGCCCGGCGGGCGGCTGAGCACCCGCGGTGGCGGCGCACCGGCCCGGTCGCGGCCCCCTGGCACGATGGAGGCCGTGACCAGCTCCGCGGGCCAGCACCGGGCCCTCCCGGTGCCGGACGGGCTGGAGGGCCAGCGCGTCGACCAGGCGCTGTCCCGGCTCTTCGGCCTCACCCGCAGCGCCGCCGCCGACCTGGCCGACGCCGGCGCCGTCCTCATCGACGGGCGCGCCCGCGGCAAGGGTGACCGGGTCAGCGGCGGCAGCTGGCTGGAGGTCGAGCTGCCCCCGCCGCCCGGGGAGCCCGTCGCGCCCGAGCCGGTCGCGGGGCTCACCGTCGTCCACGACGACGACGACATCGTGGTGGTGGACAAGCCGGTGGGCGTCGCGGCGCACCCGAGCCCCGGCTGGGAGGGGCCCACCGTCGTCGGCGGCCTGGCCGCGGCCGGGTACCGCATCTCCACCTCCGGCGCAGCCGAGCGGCAGGGCGTCGTCCACCGGCTCGACGCCGCCACCACCGGGCTGATGGTCGTGGCCAAGAGCGAGCGGGCCTACACGCTGCTCAAGGCGGCGTTCAAGGAGCGCACCGTCGAGAAGCGCTACTCCGCCCTGGTGCAGGGCCACCCCGATCCCTCGCGCGGCACGATCGACGCCCCCATCGACCGCCACCCGCGGCACGACTGGAAGTTCGCCGTCGTCCAGGGCGGCCGGCCCTCGGTCACCCACTACGAGGTCGTCGAGGCCTTCCCGGCCGCCAGCCTGGTCGACATCGAGCTGGAGACCGGCCGCACGCACCAGATCCGCGTGCACTTCTCCGCCCTGCGCCACCCGTGCGTGGGCGACACGACCTACGGCGCCGACCCGACCCTGGCCGCCCGGCTCGGCGTGGCCCGGCAGTGGCTGCACGCCGTCCGGCTGGGCATCCCGCACCCGGCCGACGGGCGGTGGATGGAGTTCACCAGCCCCTATCCGCCCGACCTCGCCGGCGCGCTGGAGATCCTGCGCGCAGAGGCGTGAGGCCCGGTCCCTGATGGATCTGCCCGGGTCCCTCGCCGAGTACGGCCCGGCGGCGCTGTCGGCGGTCGTCGTCGCCGGCTACCTGGTGGCCGGCGAGCCGTTGGTCGGGCACGTGCTGCACCGCCGGTTCGAGGGGCGGCTGCGCACCGACGACGGCGCCCGCCGGTCGTTCTACCGGCGGCTGCTGGTCCTCGAGTGGGGCCTGGCGCTGGTCGCCACCGTCGTCTGGCTGTCCGCCCCCGGGGTGAGCGCGGCCGAGGTGGGCCTGCGGTGGCCGCAGTCGTGGCCCGGTCCGCTGTCGGCCGCAGCCGCCGTCCTGGTCGTCGTCTTCGTGGTCCTGTCGACCCGGGCGCTGCGCTCCGGGGCGCTGGTCTCCGCCGCCGAGGTGCGGCGGCCGGGAGAGGGCCGGCACGCGGAGCCGCAGGTGCACGCTACCCTGGCGCTGCTGCCCCGCACGCCCGCCGAGCGGCGGCTGTTCACGGTCGTGGGCGTCACCGCGGGCGTGTGCGAGGAGTGGCTCTACCGCGGGTTCTTCCTCGCCGTCGTCGCCGCCGTCGCCGGAGGGCTGTCCACCCCCGCGCTGGTGGCCGTCGCCGCCGCGGCGTTCGGCCTGGCGCACGCCTACCAGGGGGTCGCCGGGATCGTGACCACCGGCGTGCTCGGGGGCGTGCTGGCCGCGGTGTACCTGGACACCGGCTCCCTGCTCGTGCCGGTCGTGCTGCACGTGCTCATCGACCTGCGCTTCCTGCTCGTCCCCGCGAGCGCGCTCCCGGCGGGCAGCCGGTGAGCGGGCGGGCGTCGATCGCGACCGCGGCGGACTGGCCGGAGGTGGTCGCGCTGCGCACCCGGGTCTTCGTCGAGGAGCAGGGGGTGCCGGCCGAGATCGAGCAGGACGCCCTCGACGCCACGGCCGTGCACGCCCTCGTCCGGGACGACGCCGGCCGGGTGGTCGCCACCGGCCGGCTCCTGACCCGGGAGGGGCGCGCGGTGGTCGGCCGGATGGCGGTCGACGCGTCGGCTCGCGGCCGCGGCCACGGCGCCGCCGTCCTGGCCGAGCTGCACCGCCAGGCGGTGCTGCGCGGCCTGCCGGAGGTGGAGCTGCACGCGCAGGTCACCGCCCGCGGGTTCTACGAGCGGGCCGGCTACACCGCGGTCGGCGACGAGTACGAGGAGGCCGGCATCGCGCACGTCACGATGCGGCGTGACCTCGGCTGACGTCGTGTGACCGAGCGGTCCGCCTGTGGCGAGACACCTTTCTGTCGGTCCCCCGGAGTAGACCTCCGTGGTGCGAGGATCGGGTCGTCCCCCGGCCCGCACCCCGGACCACAGCACCGCCGGTCTTCCCCGCCGGTCGCCCGCTCGGATCCCCGACGGCCGGGCACGCACGACCTGTGAGGAGCACGCACCCCCGTGAGCAGCACCCCGTCGTCCGACTCGTTCGTGCACCTGCACGTCCACACCGAGTACTCGATGCTCGACGGCGCGGCGAAGCTGCCGGAGGTGACGAAGGCCGCCGCGGAGCACGGCATGCCCGCCCTGGCGATGACCGACCACGGCAACGTGTTCGGGGCCTACGACTTCTACAAGCAGGCCAACAGCGCCGGCGTGAAGCCGATCATCGGCATGGAGGGCTACTACACGCCCGGCTCGCGGTTCGACCGGGCGCCGTTCGACTTCGGCGACAACCTCATCGACGAGGACGGCGAGGGCGGCTCGTCGCGCGGCAAGGCCGCCTACACCCACATGACGCTGCTGGCCCGCACCACCGAGGGGATGCACAACCTCTTCCGCATCTCCTCGCTGGCCAGCCTCGAGGGCCAGTACCGCAAGCCGCGGTTCGACCGCGACCTGCTGGAGAAGTACGGCAAGGGGCTGATCGCCACCACCGGCTGCCCGTCCGGTGAGGTGAACATGTGGCTGCGGGCCGGCAAGGAGGACCGCGCCCGCCAGGCCGCGGCCGACTTCCAGGACATCTTCGGCAAGGAGAACTTCTACGCCGAGCTGATGGACCACGGGCTGTCCATCGAGAAGAAGACCCGCCCGCAGCTGCTGGCGATCGCGAAGGACCTCGGCATCCCGCTGCTGGCGACCAACGACCTGCACTACACGCACAAGGAGGACGCCGAGGCCCACGACGCCCTGCTGTGCATCCAGACCGGGTCGCGCCTCAACGAGCCCAACCGCTTCAAGTTCAACGGCGACGGCTACTACCTGAAGAGCGCCGCGGAGATGCGGGCGCTGTTCACCGGTGACCTGAAGGCCGCCTGCGACAACACGCTGCTGGTCGCCGAGCAGTGCGAGGTGTCCTTCACCGAGGGCGCCGACCTGATGCCGCGCTTCCCGCTGCCGCCGGGGGAGGACGAGACCTCCTGGTTCGTCAAGGAGGTCGAGCGCGGGCTGCACAAGCGGTACCCGAACGGCATCCCCGACCACGTGCGCAAGCAGGCCGACTACGAGGTCGGGATCATCACCCAGATGGGCTTCCCGGGGTACTTCCTCGTGGTCGCCGACTTCATCAACTGGGCCAAGGACAACGGCATCCGCGTCGGCCCCGGCCGTGGCTCGGCCGCGGGCTCGCTGGCCGCGTACGCGATGGGCATCACCGACCTCGACCCGCTGGCGCACGGGCTGATCTTCGAGCGGTTCCTCAACCCCGAGCGCGTCTCGATGCCCGACGTCGACATCGACTTCGACGACCGCCGCCGCGGCGAGGTCATCCAGTACGTCTCGCAGAAGTACGGCGAGGAGCGGGTCAGCCAGATCGTCACCTACGGCACGATCAAGGCGAAGGCCGCGATCAAGGACGCCGCCCGCGTGCTCGACCGGCCCTACTCGGTCGGTGACGAGCTGACCAAGCTCATGCCGCCGGACGTCATGGGCAAGGGCATCCCGCTGTCGGGCGTGTTCGACCCGTCCCACCCGCGCTACAAGGAGGCCGCGGAGTTCCGCGCCCGCTACGAGTCCGACCCGGGCGCGGCCGAGGTCGTCGACCAGGCCCGCAAGCTCGAGGGGCTGAAGCGGCAGTGGGGCGTGCACGCCGCCGGCGTCATCATCGGCCGCTACCCGCTGATCGACAGCATCCCGATCATGCGCCGGGAGAACGACGGCGCCATCATCACGCAGTTCGACTACCCGACCTGCGAGACGCTCGGCCTGCTGAAGATGGACTTCCTGGGCCTGCGCAACCTCACGGTCATCGACGACGCGCTGCGCAACATCGTCGCGAACGGCAAGGAGCCGGTCGACCTCGACGAGATCAGCAAGGACCTCACCGACAAGGCCACCTACGAGCTGCTCTCCCGCGGGGACACCCTCGGCGTGTTCCAGTTCGACGGCGGCCCGATGCGGTCGCTGCTGCGGCTCATGCGGCCGGACAACTTCGAGGACATCTCCGCCGTCGGCGCGCTCTACCGGCCCGGCCCGATGGGCGCGAACTCGCACACCAACTACGCGCTGCGCAAGAACGGGCAGCAGGAGATCACGCCGATCCACCCGGAGCTGGCCGAGCCGCTGGAGGACATCCTCGGCACCACCTACGGCCTGATCGTCTACCAGGAGCAGGTCATGGCGATCGCGCAGAAGGTCGCCGGGTACTCGCTCGGCAAGGCCGACCTGCTGCGCCGCGCGATGGGCAAGAAGAAGAAGTCCGTCCTCGACGCGGAGTTCGTCGGGTTCGAGGCCGGCATGAAGGAGCGCGGCTACTCCGACGCGGCGATCAAGACGCTGTGGGACATCCTCGTCCCGTTCGCCGACTACGCCTTCAACAAGGCCCACTCGGCCGCCTACGGCCTGGTCTCGTACTGGACGGCGTACCTCAAGGCGAACTACCCGGCCGAGTACATGGCCGGGCTGCTGACCAGCGTCGGCGACGACAAGGACCGCCGGCCGATCTACCTGGCGGAGTGCCGGCGGATGGGCATCAAGGTGCTCCCGCCGGACGTCAACGAGTCGTCCTGGGACTTCGCCGCCGTCGGCACCGACATCCGCTTCGGGCTGGCGTCGGTGCGCAACGTCGGGCACAACGTGGTCGACTCCATCCGCCGGGCCCGCGAGGAGAAGGGCGCGTTCAAGGACTTCGCGGACTTCATGCGGAAGATCGACACGGTGGCCTGCAACAAGAAGGTCATCGAGTCCCTGGCCAAGGCCGGCGCGTTCGACTCCCTGGGCCACTCCCGGCAGGGCATCGTCGCCGTCCACGCCCAGGCGGTCGACTCGGCGATGGCGCTCAAGCGCAAGGAGGCCGAGGGCCAGTTCGACCTCTTCGGCAGCTTCGGTGGCGACGACGACGGCGGGGACGACCCGTTCGGCGGGGCGCTGGACATCGTGATCCCGACCGCCGACTGGTCGAAGTCCGAGCGGCTGATGTTCGAGCGCGACATGCTCGGCCTCTACGTCTCCGACCACCCGCTGCACGGCGTCGAGCACGTGCTCACCGCGCACGCCGACACCCCGATCGCCGAGATCAACGCCGGCGGCGTGGAGGACGGCGCGAACGTGACCATCGCCGGCATCCTCACGTCGGTGCAGCCCCGCACCAACAAGCAGGGCGCGCCCTGGGCGATCGCGACGCTGGAGGACCTCGAGTCCGGCATCGAGGTGCTGTTCTTCCCGAAGACCTGGGCCGAGGTGTCGGAGAAGGTCGTCCGCGACCAGATCGTGGTGGTCAAGGGCCGGATCAGCCGGCGCGACGACCAGCCCTCGCTGTTCGGCGCCGAGGTGACCATCCCCGAGCTCACCGAGGGTCCGCGCGGCCCGGTGATGGTCTCGATGGCCGCCGCCCGCTGCACCCCGCCGGTCGTCGAGCGGCTGCGGGAGGTCCTGGGCAGCCACCCGGGCACCACCGAGGTGCAGCTCAAGCTGGTCAACGGCGGCCGGGAGACCGTGCTACGGCTGGACCAGGGCCTGCGGGTGCGGCCGAGCACCGCGCTGATGGGGGACATCAAGGCCCTGCTCGGCCCGACCAGCGTGGCGCTGCTGTGAAGAAGGACCACCCTTCCCCCCACGCCTCGCGAGCTCGGCGCGGGGCCCTGAAGGGTGGCCGTTCCAGTACGTCACCGAGGGCGGCGCGACGGTCCGGGAAGAGGTTCCCAGGGTCGCGCGGTTGACTGGGGACGTGCACGCTCCCGTTCCGCCCGGCCCCGTCGAGCCGCTGCGCGCTCCCGGGCGGGCCTGGTGGGCGAGCAGACCCCGCTGGCCCGGGGCCGCGGAGCTGCGCGCCGACCTGCGCAGCGCGCTCGGCGTGGCCGGGGTGCTGCTGGTGTGCGGACTGCCAGCCGGGCTGCTGTGGTGGGCCCTGGCGCCGCGGGCGCGGTTCGAGGTCACCGGTGACGGCTCGGTGCCGATCGGGCGCCCGTCCGCGGAGCTGCTCGTCGCCGACGACGGCGTCTTCACCCTCGTGCTGGCCGCGCTCGGCCTGTTGGCCGGCGTGCTGGCCTGGCGGCTGCGCCGCCGCCGCGGGGTCGCCGTGCTGCTGGCCCTCGCGGTGGGCACGCTGCTCGCCGCGGTCCTGGCCTGGCAGCTCGGGCAGCTGCTCGGCCCCCCGCCCACCCAGGAGCAGCTGGCCGACGTCGGCGCGGCGGTCACCACCGGGCTGCGGCTGAACTCGCCGGCGGCGCTCGCCATCGGCCCGTTCTGCGCCGTCCTGGCCTACCTGCTGGCCGCGCTGCTCGCCGCCACCGAGGACCTCGGCCGGCCCGACCCGCCGCCCGCCGCGGCCGCGCCGCCGTTGCCGGGCGGGGTGGCCCCGGAGGCGTCGGCCCGCGAGGACGCCCGGTTCAGTTGACGCTGCGCGGCCCGGCGAACCGCTGCAGCGGCGCCGGCACCGCGCCCACCGTCTCCAGCAGGGTCAGCTCCCGCCGCAGCAACCGGGACTCCGCCCGCAGCCGCCGCCGGGTCGCCGACTCGGCGAGCAGCGCCTGCCGGTCCTCGGTGGTCAGCAGCGCCGCCGACGCCACCAGGTAGGACAGCGCCCGCGGGTCACCGGAGACGGCGTCCAGCAGCAGCTCCGGGTCCGGCTCGTCCCCGTCGGCCTCCCCGGTGAGCTCGGCGACCGCGGCGACGTACTGCGCGAACAGCTCGCCCACGCCCCGGACCAGCACCCCCAGCGAGCTGCGCGCGACGTCGGAGACGAGGTCGTCGAGCTCGTCGTCGGGCACCGCACCGTCAGCCGGCGCCAGGCCCTCGTGGTCACCGGCGGCCTCCTCGGCGGCCTCCTCGTCCGCGAGCCACTCCACCTCGGCCCGCAGGTAGGGCGGGTCGTCGCCGACGAGGACGTCCAGCAGCCGGAACCGGTCGCCGCCGACGGTCACGATGCGGAACCCGCCGTCCGGCTGCGGGCGCACGGCCTGCAACCGGGCGGTGCAGCCCACGTCGTACAGCGCCTCCGCGGGGGCCACCTGCTCGACCTCCCAGCCCTGCCGGATGGCGACCACGCCGAAGAACCGGCCCTCGCCGTCGGGCCGGGCCAGCAGGTCGCTCATCAGCCGCCGGTAGCGGAGCTCGAAGACCTGCAGCGGCAGGACCACCCCGGGGAACAGCGGCGTCCCGAGCGGGAAGAGCGGGATCACGTCGCCCACGGCGCCGAGCCTACGGGGGAGGGCCGGACGCCGGACCGGGCACGACGACGGCGGCCCCGCTACCCCCGTCTACCCTGGGGTGTTCCCGTTCCCCGCCTCGGAACCGCCCGGAGGTCCGCCCGTGCTCGCCCGCATCGACCTGCGTGGGTCCGCGCTCCCGGGGGTGCGTGAGCTCTCCGGCCTGCTCCCGCGCGCCGCGACCGACATCGACTCGGTACTGGCGACGGTCCGGCCGCTGTGCGAGGACGTCCGCATCCGCGGCGCCCAGGCGGTCCGCGAGATCACCGCCCGCCTCGACGGCGTCGACCTCGAGGACTTCGCCGTCCCGGCCGCGGCGATCGAGCGGGCCCTGGCCGAGATCGACCCCGCCGTCCGCGCCGCGCTGGAGGAGGCGATCACCCGGGTGCGGAAGGTGCACGCCGACCAGCGGCGCACCGACGTCACCACCCAGGTGGTCCGCGGCGGCACGGTGACCGAGCGCTGGGTGCCGGTGCGCCGCGTCGGTCTCTACGTGCCCGGCGGCCTGGCGCCGCTGCTGTCCAGCGTGGTCATGAACGTCGTCCCGGCGCAGATCGCCGGCGTCGAGTCGATCGCGGTCGCCTCCCCGCCGCAGCGCGACCACGGCGGCCTGCCCGACCCCGGCGTCCTCGCCGCGTGCGCCCTCCTCGGCGTCCGCGAGGTCTACGCCGTCGGCGGCGCCCAGGCGATCGCGGTCTTCGGCTACGGCGCGGGCTCCTGCGAGCCGGTCGACATGGTCACCGGCCCCGGCAACGTGTACGTGACGGCGGCCAAGCGGCTGCTGCGCGGGCTCATCGGCATCGACTCCGAGGCCGGCCCCACCGAGGTCGCCATCCTCGCCGACGACACCGCCGACCCCGCGCACGTGGCCGCGGACCTCATCAGCCAGGCCGAGCACGACCCGCTCGCCGGCGCGGTGCTGGTGACGACCAGCGAGGAACTGGCCGACGCCGTCCTCGGCCTGGTCCCGGGGCAGGTGGCCGCCACCAAGCACTCCGACCGCATCACCACCGCGCTCGACGGCAGCCAGTCCGGGATCGTCCTGGTCGACGACGTCGAGGCCGGCCTGCGCGTGGTCGACGCCTACGCCGCCGAGCACCTGGAGATCCAGACCCGGGACGCGCGCGAGGTGGCGCTGCGGGTGCGCAACGCCGGCGCGGTCTTCGTCGGGCCCTGGTCGCCGGTGTCGCTCGGCGACTACTGCGCCGGCTCCAACCACGTGCTGCCCACCGGCGGCTGCGCGCGGCACTCCAGCGGCCTGTCGGTGCAGTCGTTCCTGCGCGGCATCCACGTGGTCGAGTACGACGAGCAGGCCCTGGCCGAGGTGGCCGGGCACATCGACGCCCTCGCCGGCGCCGAGGACCTCCCCGCGCACGCCGCCGCCGTCCGGGTCCGGCAGCGCGCATGACGCGACTCGACGAGCTCCCGCTGCGGCCGGAGCTGCGGGGCCGCACGCCCTACGGCGCCCCGCAGCTGCCGGCCAAGTACCGGCTCAACACCAACGAGAACCCGCACCCGCTGCCGCCGGAGCTGCTCGCCGACCTCGGCGAGGCCCTGGGTCGCGCCGCGCTCGAGCTCAACCGCTACCCGGACCGCGACGCCCTCGACCTGCGCCGCGACCTCGCCGCATACCTGACCCGCACCGGTGGGCAGGAGCTCGACGCGACGCAGGTGTGGGCGGCCAACGGCAGCAACGAGATCCTGCAGCAGGTCCTGCAGGCGTTCGGCGGCGCGGGCCGGCGGGCGCTGGGCTTCACGCCGTCCTACTCGATGCACCCGATCATCTCCGCCGGCACCGGCACGGCCTGGGTCGACGGACGGCGGCGGTCGGACTTCACCATCGACCCCGACGCCGCCGCGGCGCAGGTCGGCGAGGTCCGCCCGGACGTCGTGTTCGTGACCAGCCCCAACAACCCGACCGGCACCGCGGTGGAGCTGGCGACCGTCGAGGCGCTCTACGACGCGACCGACGGCGTCGTGGTCGTCGACGAGGCCTACGCCGAGTTCGCCCGCACCGGCACGCCCTCGGCGCTCACCCTGCTGCCGGGCCGGCCGCGGCTGATCGTCAGCCGCACCATGAGCAAGGCCTTCGGCATGGCCGGCCTGCGGCTGGGCTACCTGGCCGCCGACCCCGCCGTCGTCGACGCGCTGCAGCTGGTCCGGCTGCCCTACCACCTCAGCTCGCTGACCCAGGCCGCCGCCCGGACGGCGCTCGCGCACACCGACGCGCTGCTGGCCACCGTCGCCGCAGTCAAGGCCGAGCGCGACCGGATCGTCGCGGCGCTGCCGGGGATGGGGCTGACCAGCGTGCCCAGCGACGCCAACTTCGTCCTCTTCGGCCGATTCGCCGACGCCCCCGCCGCCTGGCAGGCGCTGCTCGACCGCGACGTCCTCGTGCGCGACGTCGGGCTGCCCGGCTGGCTGCGGGTCACCGCCGGGACGCCGGAGGAGACCGACGCCTTCCTCACCGCGCTGGGTGAGGTGGCCGCCGACCACCGCCTGGGAGACTAGGAGCCATGACCCGCACCGCACGCGTCGAGCGCGAGACCAGCGAGACCAAGCTCGTCGTCGAGCTCGACCTCGACGGCACCGGGACGAGCTCCATCAGCACCGGGGTCGGGTTCTACGACCACATGCTGACCGCGCTGTCCAAGCACAGCGGCATCGACCTCACCGTGCAGGCCGACGGCGACCTGCACATCGACGCCCACCACACGGTGGAGGACGTCGCCATCGCCCTCGGCCAGGCCTTCGCCCAGGCGCTGGGGGACAAGAAGGGCATCACCCGCTACGGCGACGCCACGATCCCGATGGACGAGGTGCTGGCGCAGGCGGCGGTGGACCTCTCCGGCCGGCCGTACTTCGTGCACTCCGAGCCCGACAACATGACGCCGATGATCGGGCCGGACTACCCGACCAGCCTGACCAAGCACGTGCTGGAGTCCTTCGCCTTCAACGCGCGGATCAGCCTGCACGTACGGGTCCTCTACGCCGGCCGCGACGCCCACCACATCGTCGAGGGCCAGTTCAAGGCGCTGGCCCGGGCGCTGCGCGCCGCGGTCGCCCTCGACCCGCGCGTCACCGACGTCCCCTCCACCAAGGGTGCGCTGTAGGTGACCTTCGCCGTCCTGCTGCTCGTCCTGGGCGGCTTCCTGCTCGGCGGGGCCTGGAGCATCTGGAAGGCCGACTCCGACACCGAGGGGCGCACCGGCCCGCAGGTGTTCTTCGCCCTCGTCCTGCTGGCGGCAGCCCTGCTGGCCACGGTCTCCGGCGTGCTGCGGATGGTGTGAGGGACCTCCCGGAACAACGGCCGGCCCGCTGCGGGCTGAGAACTAGCGTGGGAGCCATGAAGAAGGTCGTCGTCCTCGACTACGGGTCGGGCAACCTCCGCTCGGCCGAGCGCGCGCTGGCCCGCGTCGGCGCCGACGTGACCGTGACCGGCGACCCGCAGGCGGCCCTCGACGCCGACGGGCTGGTCGTCCCCGGCGTGGGCGCCTTCGCCGCCTGCATGGCCGGGCTGCGCGCCGTCGACGGCCCGCGGGTGATCGGCCGCCGGCTGGCCGGCGGACGGCCGGTGCTCGGCGTCTGCGTCGGCATGCAGATCCTCTTCGAGCGCGGCGTGGAGCACGGCCAGGACGCCGAGGGCTGCGGGGAGTGGCCCGGCGTCGTCGAGCCGCTCGAGGCGCCGGTGCTGCCGCACATGGGCTGGAACACCGTGCAGGCGCCGCAGGACACCGTGCTGTTCGACGGGCTGGAGGACCAGCGCTTCTACTTCGTGCACTCCTACGGCGTGCGCGAGTTCCCCCTCGGGGCCGACGGCGCGCCGTCCCGGCTCGCCCCGCCGCTGGTCACCTGGGCCGAGCACGGCGACCGGTTCGTCGCCGGCGTGGAGAACGGGCCGCTGTCGGCGACCCAGTTCCACCCCGAGAAGAGCGGCGACGCGGGGGCCCAGCTGCTCACGAACTGGCTGCAGACGCTCGACTGAGGCCGCAGCCCCGGGGCGTCGCCCCGGTGTGCACGACCTCCTCCGCGACCTCCCGCAGCTTGACGTTGCGGCGGCAGCTGACCCGCTGGAGGGCGGCGAAGGCCCGCTCCTCGGTGATGCCGTGCCGGGCCATGAGGATGCCCAGCGCCATGCCGATCCGGCGGTTGCTGCCCAGCGCCACCTCCAGGTGCCGGGCGCGCGCCTCCACCGCGGACAGTTCCGCCCGGAGCCGGCGCAGCTCGGTCCCCGGCGTCCGCCTGTCGCGGAGCCGTTCGGCCTCGGACGCCGCCTGCACTGCGCGGGCGACGATGGCGCGGGCCCGCCGCCGGAGAGCCAGCGTCGTCGCGAAGAGGGCCTCGGGGTCCGGCGTGCGGCCCCGGGGCGAGCATCGGGCCATCGGTCCCTCCCGCTCGGCCCGCCCGTGACTGCTCCATCCTGAGCACCCGCGCCCGCGGTGGCCAGGGGTCTGGTCCTCACCACCGGCCGCGGTGCACGACCTCCTCCACGCCACGCCGCCCCCGGCGCAGGGACGGCGACCGGCGGTCCTCGCCGCCGGGGTAGCCGACCGACAGGCAGCCCACCGGCCGGTACTGCGCCGGCACGCCGAACGCCGACCGGAAGGCGTCGACCCGCTCGGCGGGGACGCCGAAGAAGCAGGCGCCGAGCCCCTCGTCGACGGCGGTCAGCAGGACCAGCAGCGCGGCCATGCCGGTGTCGACGTCCCAGTAGGGGACCGGCCAGCGCGCCTCGTCCCGGTCGGTCCAGCCCTTGTCCGGCTCGGCGTAGCGGTCGAGGTAGGCGTCCTTGCACGACAGCGGCACGATCAGCAGCGGCGCCCGGCGCATCCGGGTGAGCCAGGCGTCCGGCTCGCCGGGCGAGGTGGTCACCGACCAGAACCGCGCGCGGTCCTCGGCGTCCTCCAGGACCAGGAACGCCCAGCCCTGGCTGAAGCCGGCCGACGGCGCCCGGATCGCGTGCTCGAGCAGCCGCTCCCGCACCTCCGGCGGCACCGGACGATCGGGGTCGTAGTCGCGCACCATCCGGCGGCGACGGACGACGTCGGCGAACTCCACGGCGGTCACCCTGCCAGCCGCTCCCGCGACCGGGCACACGCGGTCGGGACGGTCGCGACCGACTCCTATGCTCCCTCCGGTCCGGCCGCTCCTCGTCCCCGGCCGGCCCCCGGCCCGTCCCTCCCGGAGGTCCGCCCGTGCGGGTGCAGTCGGCGGTCAACGTCGCCGAGGTCCGGCAGCTGGCCCGCCGGCGGCTGCCCCGCCCGGTCTTCGACATGGTCGACGGCGGGGCGGACGACGAGCTGACGCTGGCCCGCAACGAGGCGGCCTTCCGCGAGATCCGGCTCAGCCCCCGCACGATGGCCGACGTCGGCGCCGTCGACCCCTCGCTGGAGCTGTTCGGCCGGCGCCTGTCGATGCCCGTCCTGCTCGCGCCGACCGGGGGAGGGCGCGTCGCCCACCGGCGGGCGGAGCTGGCGGTCGCGGCCGCCGCCCGCGCGCAGGACACCGTCTACGTGCAGAGCACCGTCACCGGGTACCCGCTCGAGGAGGTGGCGCGGGCCGGCGGGGGAGACCTGTGGTACCAGCTCTACCTGCCCGCGACCCGCGACGAGGCCCGCGCGGCGCTGGACCGGGTCGCCGCGGCCGGCTACCGGGTGCTGGTCCTGACCGTGGACACCCCCGTCTTCGGCGGCCGGGAGCGCGACCGCCGCAACGGCTTCTCGCTGCCGATCCGCCCGCGGCCCCGGATGCTGCTGCACGGCGCCTCCCGCCCGGCCTGGGCGGTGGACTTCCTCCGCGGCAACCTGCCCAGCCGGCGGGGCGGCCGCCTGTCGGCGTGGGCGACGCAGCGGCAGATCCTGGCCTCGCCCCGGCCGGTCACCTGGGACGACCTGGCCTACGTCCGCGGCCTGTGGCACGGGCCGCTGGTGGTCAAGGGCGTGCTGCGCCCGGACGAGTGCACGCGCTTCCTCGACGCGGGCGTGGACGGCCTGGTGGTGTCCAACCACGGTGGGCGCCAGCTCGACGGGGTCCCCGCCACGATCGAGGCGCTGCCCGCGATCGTCGAGGCGGTGGACGGGCGGGTCGACGTGCTGCTCGACGGCGGCGTCCGGCGCGGCACCGACGTGCTCAAGGCGCTCGCGCTCGGCGCCCGCGCCGTGCTCGTCGGCCGGCCCTACCTCTACGGCCTGGGCGCCGGCCGGCCGGCCGGGGTGGACCGGGGGGTCGCGCTCCTACGGACCCCGGTCGTCGCGGCGTTGTGGGTGACCCGCGGCTGGGGGGGCGCCCTCTCGCAGCCCCCCCTGCTCCTCCCGCCGCACCGCTGGTGAAGGACGCCCCTTCCCCGGACGCCTCGCAGGCTCAGGCGGAGGGCCCCTGGCGGGTGGCCGTCCACCGGGCGGAAGGGCCGTGGTCGCCGCGGACGGACCGCACCTAGCGTGACCGGCGGCACACCCGGGAGCAGCGGCGCACTCCCGCGCGCGAGCAGCCGGTCGAGGCGCTGCGCTCCGAGAGAGAAGAGGACGAGTTGGCCGAGATGGTGCGCGCCGCGGTGCAGGTCGGGCCGCGCAAGATCGAGATCCAGGAGTTCCCCCGCCCCGAGACCGGGCCGGACGACGGCCTCCTCCGCCTCGAGGCCAACGGCCTGTGCGGCAGCGACGTCGAGTTCTACAAGGGCCACGCCCGCCCGGACGCCCCGGCGTTCGTGCCCGGCCACGAGCCGATGGGGATCGTCGAGGAGGTCGGCGAGAACGCCGCCAAGCGCTGGGGCGTCCAGCCGGGGGACCGGGTCGCCCTCGAGGTCGTCATCCCGTGCCGCAACTGCTTCGACTGCCTGACCGGCAACTACCAGGCCTGCCGCAACCGCGTCGGCGGCCACGGGGTCACCCCGGTCGACGTCGCGCCGTCCCTGTGGGGCGGGTTCGCCGAGTACATGTACCTGGCCCCGGGGTCCGTCGTCCACAAGATCGACAACACGCTGCCGGTCGAGGTGGCGGCCATGTACAACTCCATGGGCGCCGGGGTGCGTTGGGCGCTGCACTACGGGCAGGTCCAGTTCGGCGACACCGTGCTCGTTCTCGGCTCCGGCCTGCGCGGCATCGCCGCGGTCATCGCCGCCAAGGCCGCCGGCGCGGGGCGGGTCGTGGTCACCGGCCTGGAGGCCGACGCGCACAAGCTCGCGCTGGCCCGCGAGTTCGGCGCCGACCACACCGTGGTCGTCGACGGCGACGCCGCCGAGGACGTCGTCGAGCGGGTCCGCGACCTCACCGACGGCCGCGGCGTCGACGTCACCCTGGAGCTCACCCCGATGGCCGCCGGGCCGGTCACCGACGCGCTGCTGGCCACCAAGCACGGCGGGCGGGTCGTCCTGGCCGGCATCAAGGGCGACCGGGAGATCCCGGTGCGCACCGACCTGATCATCAACCGGGCGCTCACCGTGCAGGGCGCGTTCGGCGTCGACGCCAAGGCGATGGCCGAGGCGATCGCGCTCATCGAGTCCCGCCGCTTCCCGCTGGAGCGGCTGCACACCCACTCCTTCGGCCTGGACGACACCGCGCACGCCATCGAGGTCCTCGCCGGCGAGGTGCCGGGCGAGTCCGCCGTCCACGTCTCCGTCCACCCGAACCTCTGACCGGAGGACCGCATGCTCGTCGACACCCACGCCCACCTGCTGCCCCACTCCTACCCCGAAGACGCCCCCGAGTGCTTCCCCCGCATGGAGCCGGTGGACGGCGAGACCGCCCGCACCCTGCTGTTCGGCCATATGCAGTTCAAGGCCAAGGACGTCTTCTTCGACGCCGAGCGCCGCCTCGAGGCCCAGGACGCCTCCGGCGTCGACGTCGAGGTGCTCAGCCCCATGCCGCCGCTGCTGCGCTACGACCTGCCGCTGGCCGACGGCCTGTCCCTGGCCCGCCACGTCAACGAGTTCAGCGCGACGCTGTGCCAGGCCGACCCCACCCGGCTGATCGCCCTCGGCATGGTCCCGATGCAGGACCCGGACGCCGCCACCGCCGAGCTGTCCGCCATCCAGGAGCTGGGCCTCGCCGGCGTCGAGATCGCCTCGAACATCCTCGGCTCCTCGATCGGCCACGAGAAGTTCCTGCCGTTCTTCGCCGAGGCCGAGCGGCTCGGGCTGTCGGTGTTCGTGCACGCGATGCCCTCGCCCACCGAGCGGCTGCCGATGTCGGCCATGGGCACCTACGTGGTCGGCGTCGAGGGCGCGTTCGCGGCCGCCTCGATGGTCACCGGCGGCACCGCCGCCAAGTGCCCCGACCTGCGGATCTCCTTCAGCCACGCGGCCGGCGGCTACCCGCTGATGATCCCGCGCCACCAGTACTTCTGGGGCGGCTCGTGGAACGAGGAGCCGAAGAACCCCGAGCGCGCGGTCATGCCCGACGACGGCCCCTCACCGCTGGAGTACGCGCGGCGCTTCTACTACGACTCGCTGGTCTTCGACCGCCGGGCGCTGACCTACCTGGTCGACCTGCTCGGCGCCGACCGGCTGCTGGTCGGCTCGGACTTCCCCGCCATGCCGCGGGAGGAACCCGCCGGCCGCACGCTGCGGTCCATGGACCTGCCCGAGGACGTCCTGCGGCAGATCACCTGGGACAACGCCTGGCGCTGGCTGGGCACGGCGCCCACCCGGTGAACCACCCGGCTCCGGGGCGCCGCGCGGGCTCCGGAGCCGGCCGCCGTCACGGCCGGCGGCGGGACGGCGGCTGCGCCGACGGGGCGCCCAGCGCGCGGGAGATGCCGCGCGCGGTGGCGTTGAGCACCGGCACCAGCGCCTGGGCCTGCGTCGTCCCGGCGGCCACCGTCACGCCGAGGGCGGCGACCACCTCGTCGCCGCGGCCGCGCACCGGGACGGCGACGGCGAGCGCCGGCGCGTCCGCGGTCAGCTGGTTCTCGGCGGCGGCGAACCCGGTCCGGCGCACCTCGGCCAGCGTGCGCCGCAGCACCGCCGGGTCGGTGATCGTCTCCGGCGTGAACGCCTGCAGCGGGCCGCTGAGCACCTCCTCCTGCACCTCCGGGCCGGCGAAGGCCAGGAGCACCTGGCCGGTGCCGGTCGTGTGCAGCGGCCAGCGCCCGCCGATCCGGCTCATCAGCCGCACCGCGCCGCGGGCCCGCAGCGCCTCCACGTAGACGACGTCGGCGCCGTCCCGGACCCCGAGGACGACGTTGGCCCGCGTCGCCTGGTGCAGGTCGTCGACGTAGGGCACCGCCAGCTCGCGCAGCTGCAGTCCGTGCGGCGCCAGCGCGCCGAGCTCCAGCAGCCGCAGCCCGATGCCGTAGCGCCCGTCCTCGCCCCGCTCCGGGGCGCCCCACTCCCGCAGCTCGCCGACGAGGCGGTGCGTGGTGGTCAGCGACAGCCCGGACCGACGGCTGATCTCGCTCAGCGTGAGGGTGGCGTGCGCCGGGCCGAACGCCGCCAGGACGGCGAGCACCCGGCCCGCCGCGGTGGCGCCCTGCCCGGGAGCGGGGACCTCCCGGCCTCGTCCGCCGGCAGCCCGCAGCGGTCCCGTCGTGCTCAACCCGACCTCCAGCTCCGCCTCGCGAGCAGCCTCCGACGCGGGGCACGGCGCGCTTCCCCGGCCACTGTCCGTGCGCGCGGTCGGGCGTGTCAAACGGGCTCGCGAGCCGGTCCGTGTGCCGCCTGCGCCCCCTGTGGCGTCGCGTCGAGCGGACCGTCCGGTCCGCCGTGGGACGGGCGAAGTTGTCTTCCGCGGGACGAAAGCGACGGGGCTCACGGGCAGGCGGCTCACCGAATCTGGTCCGGCTGCCAGTGACCCCCATCACGGCGTCCAGCCGCCGGTCCGCCTGCTCGAGTCAGTCCTCGGCGTACCGCTCACCGTCCACCCCGAAGTCATCGAGGCCCCAAGGGGAGCACCTACATGAAGCAACGGACGATCCTGTCCCTCCTCACCGCCGCCGCGCTGGCGTTGTCAGCGTGCGGCGGTGGCGACGGAGGCACCGCCGCCTCCGGTACCGGGGGACCGGTCGGCGACCCGCAGTCCGGGGGCGAGCTGACCGTCCTCGAGGACGCCTCCTTCGCGGGCAGCTGGCCGGCCGGCCTCGACCCGGCGACCAACACCACCGGCGGTTCCAACATCGCCATGAACCAGGCCATCTTCGGCGGCCTCTTCCTGCTGCGCGCCGACGACGACGGCTCCAACGCCCGCGTCGAGGGGCAGCAGGCCGAGAGCTACGAGCTGTCGGAGGACGGGACGCAGTTCACCGTCAAGCTCCACGACGGCATCCAGTTCAGCGACGGCACGCCCCTGGACGCCGAGGCGGTCCGGGCCAACTGGGAGCGGGCGCTGGCCAACCCGTGCACCTGCAAGCCGAACTGGCCGCTGGCCGAGAACGGCATCGAGGTGGTCGACCCGCTGACCATCAAGCTCACCTTCAGCCAGCCGTACCCGGCCATCCTGGCCTCGTTCCCGGTCAGCAACGTCAACTGGATCGCCTCCCCGACCGCGCTGCAGCAGATGGGCGAGGACGCCTTCAAGATCAAGCCGGTCGGCGCCGGCCCGTTCGTCGTCGTGGACAACCAGCTGAGCTCGGTGCTGAAGCTGGAGCGCAACGACAACTACTTCAAGGAGGGCCTGCCCTACCTGGACAAGCTCACCTTCCAGTCGATCGGTGGCGACCAGCCCGCCTACCAGGCGCTGCAGGCCGGCCAGGCGCAGGCCTACGAGGGGCTCAACACCACGCCGCTGCTCGAGCAGGCGCAGGCCAACGGCCAGCTGCAGGTGACCATCCAGCCGGCCACCTCGCCCTACGTCATCCAGCTCAACACGAAGATCGCGCCGTTCGACGACCCGCGGGCCCGTGAGGCCATCTACCGGGCGACGGACTTCGACGCCATCAACAAGGGCATCTTCGGCGGCAACTACGAGGTGAGCCAGGGCTTCACCGCGCCCGGCGGCAAGTTCTACGAGGAGTCGGTCGAGGGCTACCCGGAGTACGACCTCGACCGCGCCAAGGAGCTGGTGCAGGAGCTCGGCGGGCTGACCGTCAACATCGGCACGATCAGCAACTACGTCGCGACGCAGATCAACACCGCGCTGCAGACGCAGTGGGAGAAGGCCGGCATCGACGTCACCATCGAGGACTCCCAGCTCTCCGGCGTCATCCAGAAGTTCACCGGCGGTCAGTGGCAGGCCATGCTGCAGACCGCGGGTGCCTGGGACCCCGCGGCCGGTGTCGGCGTCGGCTTCCGGTTCAACTCCGGCGTCCCCTACAGCGGGGTCAACGACCCGGCGCTGGACCAGCTGCTCTCCGACGCGGCCGCGACCGTCGACGAGAACCAGCGGGCCGACCTGTACCAGCAGGCAGCCGAGCTGATCGCGGAGAACCGCTACGCCCCGTTCGGTCTGGCCTTCGCCCCGGCCAACCTCGCCGCCACCGGCGTCCACGGCCCGGGTCTGACCACCAAGATCCCGCCGCTGCTGGTCAACACCGGTGTGATCTGGGACGAGGTCTGGCGGGAGCAGTGACAGCCACGGCAGCAACCCCGCGGGTCCCGGCGCACAGCCGGGGCCCGCGGGCCTCCCGCCTCACCCGGGTCACCGGGTCGCCGGTCCTCCGGCTGGTCGTCAAGCGCCTGCTGATGGCCATCCCGATCATGCTGGGCGTCACGGTCCTGACGTTCTGGGTGCTCAGCCTGATCCCGGGCAACGCCGCCCAGCAGCTCCTCGGCCCGGAGGCCACGCCCGAGGACATCGCGCTGCTCGAGCAGCAGCTCGGCCTCGACAAGCCCGGCGTGGTCCGCTACTTCGAGTGGCTGCAGGGCGCCGTGACCGGCGACCTGGGGAACTCGCTGGTCAGCCGGCAGCCGGTCTCGGACATCCTGGCCGACCGCCTCCCGGTCACCGGCGAGCTCGTCCTGCTGGCGTTCGTCGTCTCGCTGGTGCTGGCCGTCCCGGTCGCCCTGCTGGCCGCCCACAAGCCCGGCGGCGTCCTGGACCGGATCAGCATGGTCGTCAGCACCCTCGGGCTCTCGGTGGCCAACTACGTGCTGGCCCTGATCCTCGTGCTGGTCTTCGCGGTCAACCTCGGCTGGCTGCCGGCCATCGGCTACGTGCCGCTGGAGGAGGGCCTCTGGGCCAACCTCAAGGGCATGATCCTGCCGTCGGCGGCGATCGGCCTGCCGCTGTTCTGCTTCTACACCCGGTTCCTCCGCGGTGACCTGGTCGACCAGATGCAGCAGGAGGAGTACGTCACCACGGCCCGCGCCAAGGGCGTCGGCTCGTGGACGGTGCTCATCCGGCACGCCTTCCGCAACTCCTCGTTCGGCCTGATCACCGTCGTCGGCCTGAACCTGGGCGCGCTCATCGGCGGGACCGTGATCATCGAGCAGATCTTCGCCCTGCCGGGCATCGGCCAGATGCTCCTGCAGGCCATCAACACCCGTGACTTCGTCGTCGTGCAGGCCGCGGTCGTGATCTTCGCGCTGGTCGCGGTGGTCGCCAACCTGGTCGTGGACCTGCTCTACGCCGTCCTGGACCCGAGGATCCGCTATGGCAGTCGTTGAGCCGGCACCGTCGATCGCCATCACCCCGGAGATCGACGACGCCGAGGCCGCGGTCGGTCGCCGCCGGCGGCCGGGCAACCTGGGCACCTGGATCCCGGCCGGGCTGATCGCCTTCGTGGTGATCGCCTGCTTCCTGGGCCCGACCCTGCTGTCGCTGCCCAGCCCGGTCGGCGGCGACATCCTGCAGAGCAACCTGCCGGCGTTCTCCCCGGGCCACGTCCTGGGCACCGACCCCAACGGCAACGACATCCTGTCGCGGCTGCTCAACGGCGGTCAGTCCTCGCTGTGGATCGCCGTGGCGGTCAACCTGCTCGGCCTGGCGATCGGCGGCACGCTGGGCGCGCTGTCCGGTTACGTCGGCGGCGTCGTCGACACCGTGATCATGCGGGTGCTCGACGTGCTCATCGCCTTCCCGTCGCTGGTGCTCACCCTCGCGGTGGCGCAGGCCCTCGGCCCGAGCATGACCAACACCATCCTGGCCCTGGCCTTCTTCAGCATCCCCGCGTTCGCCCGGGTGGCCCGCTCCGCGGTGCTGCGGCTGCGGGACATGCCCTTCATGGCCGCCGCCCAGCTGGCCGGGACGCCGGCCCGGCGGATGCTGTTCAAGCACCTCGCACCCAACATCGCCCCGCAGCTGATCACCTTCGGCATGCTCGGCATGGGCATCGTGATCATCATCGAGGGCGCACTGAGCTTCCTCGGCCTCGGCATCCCCGACCCGGCCCCCAGCTGGGGCAACATGGTCGCCACCGGACAGCTGAGCCTCTCGGCCACGCCGATGCTCGTCGTCTGGCCCAGCGTGGCGCTGCTGGTCACCGTCCTCGCCTTCAACCTCCTCGGCGAGAACCTGCGTGCACGTTGGAGTGGTCGATGAGCAAGCGAACGGTGACCTACCCCGCCGCCGGGACGACCGTCTCCGAGGGCGTCCTCGAGCCCGCGCCCGCGCGCGGACCGGCGCACGCGGCCCAGCCCGGCGAGCCGCTCCTGGTGGTCGAGGGCCTGCGGGTCCAGTTCACCCGCGGCGGCCGGAAGGTCAACGCGGTCAACGGGCTGTCCTACGAGCTGCACCCGGGCTCGATGATGGCGATCATCGGCGAGTCCGGGTCCGGCAAGAGCGTCAGCTCGCGGGCCCTCATGGGCCTGCTCCCGCCGACCGCGAGGATCAGCGGGTCGGTGCGCTTCGACGGGCGCGAGCTGCTCGGCCTGTCCGAGCGGGAGTTCCGCGAGCTGCGCGGCGGCGACATCGCGATGGTGTTCCAGGACCCGGCGCGGTCGCTCAACCCGACGATGAAGATCGGCGCCCAGATCACCGAGGCGATCCGGCTGCACAGCGACCTGGACAAGAAGGGCGCGCACGCCCGGGCGGTCGAGCTGCTGAAGCTGGTGCGGCTGCCGGCCGCCGAGCGACGGTTCCACGAGTACCCGCACCAGCTCTCCGGCGGCATGCGCCAGCGCGTCATGATCGCCATCGCGCTGGCCGGGGAGCCGCGGCTGCTCATCGCCGACGAGGCGACCACCGCCCTCGACGTCACCACGCAGGCGCAGATCATGGAGCTGCTCGTCGAGCTGCAGCAGCGGCTCGGCATGGCGGTCATCATGATCAGCCACGACCTCGGGCTGGCGGCCAGCTACGCCCAGGACGTCGTGGTCATGTACGCCGGGCGGGCCGTGGAGCAGGCGCCCACCGGGACGCTGTTCGGCAACGTCCGGATGCCCTACACCCACGCCCTGCTGGGGGCCATCCCCGCCCTCGACCGCGAGCCGCACTCGCTGTTCGAGGTCACCCCCGGTCAGCCGCCGGACCTCTCCGCCCTGCCCAAGGGCTGCCCCTTCCGGCCGCGCTGCTCCAACGCCACCGAGCAGTGCCTGACCGCGCCGCCGCTGACCGAGCACGAGCCCGAGCACCTCTGGGCCTGCTGGCACCCCGTCGGGGTCGCCGCCGGCACCGCCACCCCGAACGGAGACCAGCGATGACCGCGGTCGAGGAGCGCACCGCCGGAGACCGGGCGGGGGCGCGCGCCCCGCTGCTGCGCGCCCGCAACCTCGTGCAGGAGTTCCCCGTCCGGGGTGCCGGCGGGGTCAAGGGCGGCGTCGTCCACGCGGTGTCGGACGTGTCGTTCGACATCTACCCCGGCGAGACCCTGGGCGTGGTGGGGGAGACCGGGTCGGGGAAGTCCACCCTGGCCCGCTCGGTGATCCAGCTGCCGCGGCCCAAGTCCGGCACGGTGGAGTTCCAGGGCAAGGACCTCATGACGCTGGGCCGCCGGGAGCTCAAGGAGTCCCGCCGGCAGATGCAGATGGTCTACCAGGACCCGTTCGGCTCGCTGAACCCCCGCTGGCGGGTGTCCGAGCTGGTCGAGGAGCCGCTGGTCGGCCACGGCTGGGGCACCGCCGACACGCGCCGGCGGCGGGCGGAGGAGCTGCTGGACCTGGTCGGCCTCGACCCGTCCCAGTACGCCAAGCGGCGTCCGTTCGAGCTCTCCGGCGGCCAGTGCCAGCGGGTGGCGATCGCCCGCGCGATCGCCCTGGAGCCGGCGCTGGTCGTCGCCGACGAGGCGGTCTCCTCCCTCGACGTGCTCATCCAGGCGCAGGTGCTCAACCTGTTCGAGAAGCTGCGCCGCGAGATGAACCTGTCCTACCTGTTCATCGCCCACGACCTGGCGATGGTCAAGCAGGTCAGCGACCGGGTGGCGGTCATGTACCTGGGGCAGCTGGCCGAGATCGGCCCGTCCGAGTCGATGTACCGGCAGCCGCTGCACCCCTACACCGCCGCGCTGCTGGACTCCATCCCGCGGGTGGACCCGGTCACCGGGGCCGCGCACCGTCCGGTCGCGCTGCCCGGCGAGCCGCCCTCGCCGATCGACCCGCCCAGCGGCTGCCGGTTCCGCACCCGCTGCCCGCGGGCGCAGCAGAATTGCGCCGACGTCGCGCCGGCACTGGTCGAGCACCAGCCCGGCCACCAGGTCGCCTGCCACTTCCCGCTGGACCTGCCCATGCCCCAGGTGCCGCCGCGGACCGGCGGCGCCACGCTCGCTCCGGCACCGGTGCCGGCGCAGCCCACCCCGGTGGCCGCGCCCGCCGGCCCGCCGTCCCGATGAGCGCGATGAGCGCGGAGGAGGGGCACGTGTTCGACAGCATCGTCGACCCGACCGTCGGCGCTCCCGGCGACGACCGGGGCCGCACGGCGCTGGCCGGCCGACCCGCCGGGCTGGCCGGGCTGCGGCTGGGCTTGCTGGTCAACACCAAGCGCAACGCCGCGGACTTCCTCGAGGAGGTCGCCGCCCTGCTGGAGGCCGAGCACGGCCTGACCACGGTGCTCACCCGCACCAAGCCGAGCATCGTCCACCCGGCTCCGCCGGAGGTGCTCGCCGAGTTCCGCGGCGAGACCGACGTCGTGGTCGTCGGCGTGGGGGACTGCGGGTCCTGCAGCGCCTCGGCCGTCGCCGACGGGCTGCAGCTGGAGGCCGCCGGCATCCCCGCCGCGGTCATCTGCAGCGACGCCTTCCGGGTCAGCGCCGACGCCATGGCGAACCTGCAGGGGACGCCGGGCTACGAGTACGTCACCACCGCCCACCCGGTCGCGAGCCTGTCCCGCGAGGGGGTCCGCGAGCGCGCCGTCCAGGCGCTCCCGGAGATCGTCGGCATGCTCACCCGGCCTGCCGTGGCGGTGGCCTCGTGACGACGCTGGCGGACCCGGTCCGGACGGCGAAGGAGGCCATCCGGTACTGCTACGAGCAGGGCTGGACCGACGGCCTGCCGGTGGTGCCCGCCACGGCGGAGGACGTCGAGGCCTTCCTCGCCACCACCGACCGCGACCCCGACGAGGTGATCGGGGCGCAGGACCACCTCAACCGCCGGGTCACCGTGCGCCAGGCGTCGGTCAACGCGATCATGGCCGGCTGTGAGCCCGAGTACTTCCCGGTGGTCCTCGCCGCGTGGGACGCCCTCAACGGGGAGCCCGCGGCCAACGGCGGGGCGTGGCAGTCGACCAGCGGCCCGGCGCCGCTGCTCGTGGCCAACGGCCCCATGCGGCAGCGGCTGGGCATCAACTGCGCCGGCGGGGTCTTCGGCCCCGGCTTCCGCGCCAACGCCACGATCGCCCGGGCCATCGGGCTCATCGTGCGCAACGGCTACGGCATCAAGCCGCAGGAGCTCGAGCAGGCCACCCAGGGCGTCCCGGGCCGGTGGCAGCTGCTCGTCGGCGAGAACGAGGAGCTCTCCCCGTGGGAGCCGCTCAGCGTCGTCGGCGGCCTCGAGCCCGGCGTCGACGCGGTCTCGGCGATGCTGATCCGCTGCTGCGAGTACGTCGACAACCGGCACACCGAGAGCGCCGAGGCGGTGCTGCAGGACTTCGCCGACTCGCTCGGCCGCATCGGTGCCTACCTGGGCGTCCGCCACTCCAGCGGCGGCCTGGTGCTGGGCCCCGAGCACGCGCAGGTGCTGGCCGACGCCGGCTACAGCCGGGCCGACGTCCAGCAGTGGCTGTTCGAGCACGCCACCCGCAGCGCCGCCGAGCTGGCCGCGGCCGGCAAGGCCGGTGGGCCCGGCGGCCCCGCCGAGGGCGACGAGGCGTTCGCGATGATGCCGTCGGCCGCGGAGATCCCGGTGCTCGTCGCCGGGGCGGCCAACGCCGCCATCTCCATGGTGTTCCGTCCGTTCGGCTGGGCCTCGTGGTCCGGCCGCTCCGTTCCCGTCCGTTGGTCGGCCGCCTCCCGGCAGACCGCAGTCCAGGAGGTCTCCTCGTGACCATCGACCAGGCTCAGCTCGACCAGCTCAAGCAGACGCTGCAGGCCGACGACTACCGGCTCGACGTCGACGTCCAGGGTGACTCGGCCGACGTGCAGATCGTCGCCGGGCCCGACGCGTGCGAGGAGTGCCTCGTGCCCAAGCCGCTCATGCAGTCGATGCTGGCGCCCGTCCTGGGTGTGGAGCCGGCGAGCATCCGGCTGACCTACCCGGCCGACAAGGCCTGACCGCCGTCGTCCGCGCGGGTCCCGACCCCCGCGCGGACGGCAGCCCCGCGGACCCGTGGGGAGCCCGCCGGCTCCTCCACGGGTCCGTGGTGTGCCCACGACACGTCGACCCCCGCGCTGCAGCCCGCGCCTGCAGCCACAGCGAACGGAGCACGGAGTGGAGATCTCCCTGGAGGGGAAGGTCGCGCTGGTCACCGGCGTCGGCCCCAACATCGGCAGCGGCATCGCCCTGGCGCTGTCCCGGTACGGCGCCAAGGTCGCCTGCAACGACGTCAGCGACGACGTCATCAAGGCCGCGATGGCGCGCATCGAGCGCAACGGCGGCGAGGCGATGGCCGCGCCCGGGGACGTCACCGACGAGGCCGCGGTGCAGGGCTACGTCGACGCGGTCCTGGAGAGGTGGGGCCGGATCGACATCCTGGTCAACAACGCCGCCATGCTGGGCGGCAAGGGCGTGCTCGACGAGGACGCCGCGACCTTCGAGCGCTCGATCAAGGTCTCCGGACTCGGCTACTTCCTCAACACCAAGATCGTCGGCCGGGCCATGGCCGAGCGCGGCATCCGCGGCTCGATCGTCTGCATCTCGTCGTCCAACGGGTGGAACGGCTCGGCCGGGGTCATCGCCTACGCGTTCAACAAGGGCGGGGTGAACAACTTCGTCCGAGCGGCCGCGATGGACCTCGCGCCCTACGGCATCCGGGTCAACAGCTACACCCCGACCGCGCCGACGATCGACAACCCCGAGCTGGTCGCCGAGCTGCAGGCGCAGGGCCGGCCCGTCGACATGCTGGGCGCCGGCCGCAAGGGCGGCGGCCTGGGCGGCAACACCGGCGACGAGCCGTGGCGCCGACCGGCCCGCTGGACGGGGGAGCGCCCGCCGCTGGTGCCGCTGGGCAGCACCGGGACGCCGACCGACATCGGCCACGCCGTCGCCTGGCTGTGTTCGGACTACGCGCGGCTGATCACCGGCACCGACCTGGTCGTCGACGGCGGCGCGCGGGCGAAGAACTTCGCCTACTTCCCGGCCGACCCCGAGGACCTCGCCGGTCCGGTCCCGCTCATCCCGCTGGACGAGACCCCGCTGCCCTGACCCTGGTCGTCGGTGGAGGGCAGAGATGGCCATTTCTGCCCTCCAGTGGGTCACCGGCTCAGTGCGGCGCGGACCCGGGCGACGACGCCGTCCAGGTCCCGCAGGTCGGTCGCGCTGAGCCGGATCACCCTCCAACCCGCTGCGCGCAGTCTCCGGAGACGGGAGTCGTCCCGGGCGATCTGGCCGTCGGTGAAGTGGTGGGCGCCCTCGTACTCGATCGCCAGGCGCGCCTCCGGGAAGGCCAGGTCCACGCGCGCGACGAAAGCGCCGGCCACGCGCACCTCGTACTGGGGGACCGGCGTCAGGCCGGCCACCACGAGGGCCACCCGCACCCGGGACTCCGGCGCCGACTCCGCCCGCGGGTCGACGAGCGCGACCGCCTTGCGCACACGAGTGACGCCCCACCGGCCCGTGCCCGCGTTCGCCATGGCCGACAGACCGTTCAGCGAGACCGCTCTGCACCGGACCATCGCGTCGAGTGCGGCGACTGCGGCACCCCGCGACTCCAGCGCGGCGAGGTCCCAGGCCGTCCGCAGGGCCGACGTCACCGGGACGTCGTGCCACTCGACGTCGGTCGCGTCGAGGTCACTGCGGTGGACGCGGACCTCGCGCGGTCCCCTCCACTGCACGGTGGCGGGTCGGACGACGGTCACGGGGTCGTGCAGGCCGGCAAAGGGCGCGCCGTGCCAGGCAGCCGCGGAGTGACCGCCGATCGCAGTGCCGGGTGGCAGGAGGAGGGCGACGCCCTGACATCGCAGCCGATGATCGAACTCCAGCCCGGGGTCGGCGTAGACGCCCTGCACCAGGCGCCGGTAGCTGCGCTCACGCAACTGCTTGGCGGTGAGGAGCCCGTCGGCGACGGCCTGGCTGCCGACGAAGAGGCCGGTGAGGTGTGAGCGAGGCACTGCGGCAGGGTGGCCGGAGTGGGTACGTGCTCGCTCTCGCCGTCCACAGGCCCGGCACCGGAGGGGCAGAAATGGCCATTCCTGCCCCTCCGGGCGGGGGTCAGCGCGCGAAGCGCGGGGAGGGCAGCCGCTCCTCCGGCGAGTAGATCGGGGACGCGGTCAGGAACGGGATCGCCGCGGCCCGCTCCTGGTCGATCGGCTCGTCGGGGAACGCGGCCAGCGTGGTGTCGAAGCGGTCCTGCACGCCGGCCTTGAACTCGGGGTGGGTGAGGATGAACAGGTCGCCCCGGCGGACGCCGTCCAGGACCCGCTCGCCGGCCTCCACGTAGCTCATGTACGGCTGGGTCTTGGCCCGCTCGAGGAACTCGGCCGGCGGCGGGGTGTAGCCGCTCTCGCCGTACTGCTCCGGCCGGTTGGCCACGGCGCCGGCGATGTTGCTGTGCACCGGGCCGGGGCAGTACGCCGAGACGCCGATGCCCTCGGGGGCCAGCTCGATGGCCAGCGCCTCCGACAGCGCCACGACTGCGGCCTTCGTCATCGAGTACAGCCCCGCGACGATCGGCATGAGCGCGGCCATCGAGGCGGTGTTGACGATGTGCCCGCCCTGCCCGTGCGCGCGCATGTGCGGCACGAACGCCTGGATGCCGTGGCCGACGCCCTTGATGTTGACGTCGATCAGCCAGTCCCAGTCCGCCGGCGTGGCCGCCATGACCGGGCCGGTGAGGCCGATGCCGGCGTTGTTGACCAGCACGTCGACCCGGCCGTGGCGGCGCACGGTCTCCTCGGCGGCGCGCTCCACGGCGTCGCGGTCGGTGACGTCGAGGAGGACGGCGTCGGCGGACAGCCCCGCGTCGGCGAACTCCTTGAGCGTCTCGTCGACGTGCTCCTGCCGGCGGCCGCTGATGACCACCGTCATGCCCGCCCGGGCGAAGGCCAGCCCGATGCCGCGGCCGATCCCGCTGGACCCGCCGGTGATGAACGCGACCTTGCCCTCGACGTCCTGCATGTTCTCTCCTCGTCTCGACACGGTCCGGGCCCGCACCGCACGGACGGCGGTACGGGCCCGGGAGCCTGTGGGACCGGACCGGTCAGCCGGCCAGGTGCTCGGTGTAGGGGGCGGCGGTGTGGGCGCGGACGTCCTCGGGCGTGACGCCGGGGGCGCACTCGACCAGCCGGAGCGCGCCGTCGACGACGTGGAAGACGGCCAGGTCGGTGTAGACCCGCGTGACGCACTGCTTGCCGGTCAGGGGCATGGTGCACTCGGCCACGATCTTCGGCCGGCCCTTGCGGTCGACGTGCTCCATCGCGACCCACACCTGCGGGGTGCCGGCGACGAGGTCCATCGCGCCGCCGACCGCGGGGTTCTTGCCCGGCACGTACCAGTTGGCCAGGTCGCCCGAGGCCGAGACCTGCAGCGCGCCGAGGATCGTGGCGTCGAGGTGGCCGCCGCGGATGATCGCGAACGACAGCGCCGAGTCGGTGATGGCCGCGCCGCTGATCAGGGTGATCGGCTGCTTGCCGGCGTCGGTGAGGTCGGGGTCCTCCTCGCCGGGGGCGGCCTCGCCACCGATGCCCAGGACGCCGTTCTCCGCGTGGAGGACGATCTCCTTGTCCGCCGGCAGGTAGCGGGGGACCAGCAGCGGGATGCCGACGCCGAGGTTGACGACGTAGCCGTCCTGCAGGTCCTCGGCCAGGCGCTGGGCGATGCCCTCGCGGGTGCGGCCGACGAGGGCGGCCGGGGCGGGGATGGTGCCGGTCATCAGGAGGCCTTCCTCGGGGTCGCGGCGACGGGCTCGTCGGTGGCGGGCGCCTTGCTCGTGGACAGCACGACGTCGTCCACGAACACGCCCGGCAGGTGCACGTCGTCGGGGTGCAGCTCGTCGACGTCGACCAGGTGCTCGACCTCGGCGAAGGTGGTCCTCCCGGACATACCCGCCATCGGGTTGAAGTTGCGGGCCGAGAGGCGGAACCGCAGGTTGCCCTTCCGGTCGCCCTTGTGCGCCTTGACGAACCCGAAGTCGGCGACGATGCCCTCCTCGAGGACGTACTCGCGGCCGTTGATCAGCCGGGTCTCCTTGGCCGGCACGTGCTCGGCGACGCCGCCGTCGGGGGAGTAGCGCAGCGTGAAGGAGCCGTCGGAGAGCATCGTCCCGGCGCCGGACGGCGTGAAGAAGGCGGGGATGCCGGAGCCGCCGGCGCGCAGCCGCTCGGCGAGCGTGCCCTGCGGGATGAGCTCGAGCTCCACCTTGCCGGCGAAGTACTCGTCGTAGAACTCCTGCAGGATCGGGAAGGACGCCGTCACGCGCCGCAGCCGGCTCTCGTGCAGCAGCCGGCCGACGCCGGTGAAGTCGTGGCCGACGTTGTTGACGATCACGTGCAGGTCGCGCTTGTCCAGCGCGCAGAGCGCGTCGATCAGCCCGTCCGGCCGGCCGGAGCTGCCGAAGCCGCCCACGGCGATGGAGGCACCCGAGGGCACGGCGTCGACCACGGACAGGACGTCCTCGCGGAACTTGTCGATCACTGGCGGTCCTTCACGGGGGATGGGTCCTTCCACGGGGATGGGCTCGCTCGCGGACCGGCAGGAGGCTCCGCGGAGGCGCCGGGCGGCGCGGGGCTTGCTCGTCGGGGGAACCGACCGGACCGGGCAGCGGTCACCTCGGTCGGCACGACGAGTGCAGCAGCCGCACCGGCGGGCGAGCAGTCCTCCTTCCACGTCCCGGAAAGGAGACGCAGTGCACAGCGCGGCCGGGCAGCCCACCGGCGCCGTCGTCTTCCGTGATGGGGAAGACCTGTGGTCCAGGCCACCGTCGTCGCCGCAGATTGGAGGCCGGCCGGGAGAGCGCTCAGCAGCCGGTGACGGACGGCCTCCCGAGGGGCCCACCGCCTCCGCCGAGCACCCCGCAGCGGCCGACGTCCAGTACTGGGAAGGAGCCCATATGAGCATGACCACGCGCGCCGCGGTCTGCCGCGAGCCTGGTCGGCCGTGGGAGATCACCGAGCTCGAGCTCGACGAG
This sequence comes from Geodermatophilus sp. SYSU D00965, assembly GCF_054050075.1. Taxonomy (NCBI): domain Bacteria; kingdom Bacillati; phylum Actinomycetota; class Actinomycetes; order Geodermatophilales; family Geodermatophilaceae; genus Geodermatophilus; species Geodermatophilus sp. SYSU D00965. The sequence continues at coordinate 112,962 of NZ_JBJGYQ010000013.1, forward strand.
CCGAAGGCCAACGAGGTCCGCATCAAGTTCATGGCGGCCGGGATGTGCCACTCCGACGACCACATCCAGAAGGGCGACGCGCAGATGCGCTTCCCCGTGGTCGGCGGGCACGAGGGCGCCGGCATCGTCGACGCCGTCGGTGAGGGCGTCACCCGGGTGAAGGTCGGCGACCACGTGGTCTGCTCCTTCATCCCCGCCTGCGGCAAGTGCCGCTACTGCTCCACCGGCCGGCAGAACCTCTGCGACGAGGGCAAGAACGCCTCGACCGGCGAGTTCCCCGACGGCACCTTCCGCTTCCACCAGGACGGCCAGGACTTCGGCGGCCTCTGCGTGCTGGGCACGTTCTCCCAGTTCGCCGTCGTCAGCGAGTACTCGGTCATCCAGATCCCCGACGACATCCCGTTCGAGATCGCGGCCCTCGTCGGCTGCGGCGTGCCCACGGGCTGGGGCAGCGCGGTCCACCTCGCCGGCGTCAAGGCCGGCGACACCGTGGTCATCTACGGGGCCGGTGGCGTGGGCAGCAACGCGGTCCAGGGTGCAGCCCTGGCCGGCGCCGAGCGGGTGGTCGTCGTCGACCCGGTGGAGTTCAAGCGGGAGATGGCGACCGTCTTCGGCGCCACCCACACCTTCGCCTCGGCCAAGGAGGCGCACGAGTTCGTCGTCGAGTCGACCTGGGGTGAGCTGGCCGACCACGCCATCATCACCGTCGGCAGCCTGCACGACGAGGTCATCGCCGACGCCCTGCAGGTGGTCGGCAAGACCGGGCAGGTCACCATCACCGCCGTCGGCAACGGCTGGGTGAACGAGCACCCGGGCGTGTTCATCGGCTACCAGCGGCGCGTGCAGGGCGGCATCTTCGGCGGCTGCAACCCGCTGCACGACGTCCCGCGGCTGATCAGCCTCTACCGCTCCGGGAAGCTCAAGCTCGACGAGCTGGTGACGAAGACCTACCGCCTGGAGGACGTCAACCAGGGCTACCAGGACATGCTCGACGGCAAGAACATCCGCGGCGTCATCGTCCACGAGCACTGAGCCACGAGCAGACACAGGAACCGAGGACGAGACACATGACGATCGCTCCTCCCGGCCCCACGACCGGGAACGCCCTGATCATCGACAACGCCCAGCTGATCGGCGGGGACTGGGTCCCGGCCTCCGGCGGCGACACGATCGACGTCGTCAACCCCGCGACCGGTGAGGTGCTCGCGCGCGTGCCGCGCGGCACCGCCGCGGACGTCGACGCCGCGGTGACGGCCGCCGAGGCCGCCTTCCCGGCCTGGCGGGACACCAACGCCACCGCCCGCGCCGCCCTGCTGTTCCGCTGGGCCGCGCTGATCGACGAGAACATCGCCGAGCTCGACGCCCTGGAGTCCCAGGAGGTCGGCCGCCCGCACTGGGGCCCGCCGCCGATGTCCGGTCAGCTCCGCTTCACGGCCGGCCAGGCGGACAAGGTGCAGGGCCTGTCCCTGCCCACCTACACCCCCGACGCCCTCGGGCTGACCCTCCGCGAGCCCTATGGCGTCGTCGGCGCGGTCATCCCGTGGAACGCCCCCGGCCCGATGTTCGTCACCGACGTCGGCCCGGCGATCGCCGCGGGCAACACCATCGTGATCAAGCCGGCCGAGGACGCGCCGCTGACCGCGCTGGCCCTGGCCAAGCTGGCCCTCGAGGCCGGCATCCCGCCGGGCGTGGTCAACGTGGTCACCGGCTACGGGCACGAGGCGGGCGCGGCCATCCCGGCGCACCCGCGGATCCGCCGGATCAGCTTCACCGGCTCCCCGCAGACCGGCGAGCTGATCATGGCCGCCTGCGCGAAGAACCTCACCCCGCTGCACCTCGAGCTGGGCGGCAAGTCGCCGCAGGTCATCCTCGCCGACGCCGACCTCGACGCCGCCGTCCCGGCGATCGCCCGAGGCATCACGCTCAACACCGGACAGATCTGCGCCGCCGGCTCGCGGGTCGTCGTCGCGCGCTCGATCCACGCCGAGGTCGTCCAGCGCCTGGCCGAGCACATGTCGCAGGTCGAGGTCGGCCCCTGGTACGAGCAGGTGAACATGGGCCCGCTCATCAACGCCAAGCAGCAGGAGCGCGTGCTCAAGTACATGCAGCTGGGCCAGGAGGAGGGCGCCGACCTCGTCCTCGGCGGCGGTCGCCCGTCCGGGGAGAAGTTCGAGCGCGGCTACTTCGTCGAGCCGACCCTGTTCGACAACGTCGACCCGGCGATGCGCATCCACCAGGAGGAGATCTTCGGGCCGGTCCTCGGGGTCACCCCGGTGGACGACGACGAGCAGGCCCTCGAGGTCGCCAACGGCACCGACTACGGCCTGGTCGCCTCGGTCTGGACCCGGGACGTCGGCAAGGCCGTGAAGTTCGCCCGTGGCCTGCAGGCCGGCCAGGTCGCGGTGAACGCCGCCCTGGGCGCCGGGGTCATCGGCGGTCCGTTCGGCGGTTACAAGCGCAGCGGCTTCGGCCGGTCGATGGGGGCCGACGCGGTCCTCGACTACACCCAGGTCAAGACCGTGTCCCTCCGTGGCACCGGGAACTGAGAGGGATCGCATGAGCAGCATCACCACGCGCGCGGCCATCGCCCGCGAGGCGCACAAGGGCTGGGAGCTGGTCGACCTCCAGCTCGACGACCCCAAGGAGCACGAGGTCCGGGTCAAGTTCGCCGCCTCGGGCCTGTGCCACTCCGACGACCACATCACCCAGGGCGACGCGCCGGTGCGCATGCCCGTGGTCGGTGGCCACGAGGGCGCCGGCATCGTCGAGTCGGTCGGCCCGAACGTCACCCGGGTCAGGCCCGGTGACCGGATCGTCTGCTCCTACATCCCGGCCTGCGGCGCCTGCCGTCCCTGCTCCACCGGGCACCAGAACATGTGCGTGAAGGGGCTCAACGCCGGCACCGGCATGTTCCTCGACGGCACCTTCCGGTTCCACCTCGGCGACGAGGACCTCGGCGGCTTCTGCACCGTGGGCTCGTTCTCGCAGTACGCGGTGATCTCGGAGTGGGCGGCCATCCCGCTGGCCGACGGCATCCCGTGGGAGGTCGCCTGCCTGGTCGGCTGCGGCGTCCCCACCGGGTGGGGGTCGGCCGTGAACGCGGCCGGCGTCCGCGCCGGGGACACCGTCGTCGTCTTCGGGTCGGGCGGGGTCGGCAGCAACGCCGTCCAGGGCGCCCGGTACGCCGGCGCGAAGAACGTCGTCGTGGTCGACCCGGTCGAGTTCAAGCGCGACATGGCCACCTCGGTCTTCGGCGCCACCCACGCCTTCGCCTCGGCGAAGGAGGCGCACGACTTCGTCGTCGAGACCACCTGGGGCCAGCTGGCCGACCACGCGATCCTCACCCCCGGTGTGGTGACCGAGGAGATGGTCAACGCCGCCATCCAGATGACCGGAAAGGGCGGCAAGGTCACCATCACCGGCGTCGGCAAGCTGACCGAGAAGGCCGCGCACTTCCACGCCGGCGCGCTCATCGGCTACCAGCGGCAGGTCCGCGGCGCCCTGTTCGGCGACTGCAACCCGCTCTACGACGTGCCCCGGCTGCTCCGCCTGTACCAGGACGGTCAGCTCAAGCTCGACGAGCTGGTGACCCGCACGTACGCGCTGGACGAGGTCAACGAGGCCTACCAGGACCTCGCCGACGGCAAGAACATCCGCGGCGTGATCCTGCACGACTGAGAGGACCCCGTCCTCTGGACGGGGCCGCCACCGGGGCCGCCGGCACTGCACGGTGCCGGCGGCCTCTGGCGTGCGCCGGGTCCACCGGCCGCGGACACGACGACGCCGCCGGCCCCGAGGGGGACCGGCGGCGTCAGCGGGTGCGGGGCGTCAGCGGGTGCGGGGCGTCATCGCGCCCCCGGTGCGGGACGCGCGGATCGCGCCCCCGGCCTCGGGGGTGGCCGACGGCGAGCCGAGGGCCCGCGAGATGCCGCGGGCGGTGGCCGCCAGGGCGGGGACGAGCGCGTGGCTCGGCACGGTGCCCCGCTGCACGGTGACGCCCAGGGCGGCGACCACCTCGTCGCGCCGGCCGCGCACCGGGACGGCGACGGCGAGCGCGTCGGGCGTCAGCTGGTTGTCGGCGATGGCGATCCCGGTGCGGCGCACCTCGGCCAGCACCCGGCGCAGCTCGCCGATGTTGGTGATCGTGTCGGGGGTGAACCGCTTGAGCGGCGCCTGCAGCAGCTCGTCCTGGACCTCCCGCTCGGCGAAGGCCAGCAGCACCTGGCCGGTGCCGGTGGCGTGCAGCGGCCAGCGGCCGCCCAGCCGGCTGAGCACCTGCACCGCGCCGCGGGCCCGCAGCGCCTCGACGTAGACGCCGTCCGCGCCGTCCCGGACGGCGAGGTGCACGTTGGCGCGGGTGGCCTGGTGCAGGTCGTCGAGGTAGGGGAGGGCCAGCTCGCGCAGCTGCAGCCCGTGCGGGGCCAGCGCGCCGAGCTCGAGCAGCCGCAGGCCGATCGCGTAGCGGCCGTCGGGGCCGCGCTCCAGACCGCCCCACTGCCGCAGCTCGCCGACCAGCCGGTGGGTGGTGGTCAGCGTCAGCCCGGACCGCCGGCTGATCTCGCTGAGGGTCAGGGACGGGTGGCTCGGCCCGAAGGCGGACAGGACGGCGAGGACCCGGCCGGCGGCCGTGGCGGCCCCTCCGCCGGGGAGGCGGCTCGGCTGGTTCTCGGGAACGGCTGCGGTCAGTGTCGTGGCTCCCATCAACGCCCTTTCGTTTCACACGCCATCGAGTTGAGCTGTGCACCCATCGTGGCCCGCGTCACTCTGCGCAGGCCCCTCGTGTGGTGTCAAGCACGTCCTCCGACGGGTGCGCCGCGGCGGCGGCCTTCCACCCGGGGGAAGGTCCGTCGCTGCACCGGTGTGGCCCCGGACACCATGGACGGGCGGAGACGGGCGGTGCGCCCGGTGCCCCCGGAGCGGGGACGCCGGCGTCGCGGACGCCCGTCCGCTCACCGTGAGCCGCGCGCCGGACGGGCCCTGGGAGGCCCCGACGGCGGCCCCATCCCGCCGAGAGGACACGAGGCAGCGTGCACCCGATCCCGACCCCCGCCCCGGGAGGAACCGCCTGATGGCCACCCTCGCCGACATCCTCGACCCCACCGGCCGGACGACGACCCGCATCGGCGCCACCGCCCGGGCACCCCGGCGCACCGACCTGACCGGCGTCCGGCTGGGGCTGCTGGAGAACACCAAGCACAACGCGGCCCTGCTGCTCGACGAGCTCGCCGCGCTGCTGCAGAGCGAGCACGGGGCCTCGACCACCGTGCTGCGTCGCACCAAGACCGCGTTCGCGCTGCCGCTGCCGGAGGAGACGCTGGCCGAGCTGGTCGGCGCGTGCGACGTCGTCCTCACCGGCGTCGGTGACTGCGGCTCGTGCAGCGCCTCGGCGGTCGCCGACGGGATCGCGCTCGAGCGGGCCGGCGTACCGGCCGCGGTCATCTGCTCCGACGCCTTCACCGCCACCGCCAGCGGGATGGCCGAGGTCCAGGGGGCGCCCGACTACCGCTACCTGACCACCGCCCACCCGGTGGCGATCCTCGACGCGGACGCCGTCCGCGAGCGGGCCCGCCAGCTGCTGCCCCAGGTCGTGGCGACGGTGACCGACGCGGCCGCGCAGGAGGTGGCGTCGTGACACTCCAGGCCGACGCCCCCGTCGTCGTCCCGGACGCCGACCCCGAGGCCGCCCAGGCGGCGATCGAGCACTGCTACGCCCAGGGCTGGTCCGACGGCCTGCCGCTGGTGCCCGCGACCCGCTCCCTGGTCGACCGGTTCCTCGACACCGTCGACCGGCAGCCCGACGAGGTCATCGGCACGCTGCCGCACCTGGACCGCAGCGTCACCGTGGAGCTGGCCGCGATCAACGCCGCCATGGCCGGCTGCCGCCCCGAGTACTTCCCCGTGGTGCTCGCCGCCTGGGAGGCCGTGCAGCGCGACCGCTCGGCCACCGGCGGCGGCTGGCAGTCGACCAGTGGCCCCTCGCCCCTGCTCGTGGTCAACGGCCCGGTCCGGCAGGAGCTGGGCTTCAACACCGCCGGCGGCGCGTTCGGCCCGGGCTTCCGGCCCAACATGACGATCGCCCGGACGATCGGCCTGATGGTGCGCAACGCCTTCGGCGTCGTCCCGCACGGGTTCGAGCAGGCCACCCAGGGCCTGCCCGGCCGCTGGCAGGTGTGCCTCGCGGAGAACGAGGAGGAGAACCCCTGGGAGCCGCTGTCGGTCGAGGGCGGCGTGCCCGCCGGCACCTCCGCGGTCTCCGGGATGCTCACCCGCACCGTCGAGTACGTCGACAACCGGCACACCGCCGACCCCGAGCAGCTGCTCGCCGACTTCGCCGACACGATCTCCCGCAGCGGCGCGTCGATCTTCCGGCACCACCCGGCCGGGATCGTCTTCTGCCCCGAGCACGCGCAGATGCTGGCGAAGGCCGGGATGAGCAAGGCCGACGTCCGCGCCTGGCTGGTCGAGCGCTGCGGGAAGAGCAAGGCCGACCTGGCCCGGGTCGGCAAGGACGGCGTCGGCGACAACGGCGTCCGCTTCGCCGACAGCGGCACCGACCCCGAGGTGTTCGACCGGCTGTTCGCCACCGACGGCCCCGAGGCGCTGCCCATCCTCGTCGCCGGCGCCCGCAACGCCGGCATCTCGATGGTCGTGCGGGTCTTCTCGGGCTGGTCGGCCAGCTCGGTGCCCGTCGTCGGCCGCACCACCCCCTCAGGAGGCCAGCAGTGACCGAGTTCAGCGAGTCCCTCACCGACCCCTTCGGCGAGGCCGGCGAGCCCTGGATGACCGGCCGCACCGCGCTGGTCACCGGCGGCGGGCAGCAGAGCCAGAACGAGCCCGGCGTCGGCTACGCCATCAGCCGGGTGTTCGCCGCCCACGGCGCGCGGGTCGCCGTCCTCGACCGGGACCGGGCCGCGGCGCAGCGCACCGTCGACGCGATCGAGGCCGACGGCGGCAAGGCGGTCGCCGTCGTCGCCGACCTGCTCGACGACGACGCCTGCAAGGGCGCGGTGGCCGAGACCGTCGGCCAGTTCGGCGGCTTCGACACGCTGGTCAACAACGTCGCCGTCGGCGACCGCGCGGGCATCTTCGAGGTGACCCCCGAGCGCTTCCACCAGCTGATGGACCTCAACCTCACCACCGCCTGGCAGATGACCCGCCACGCGGTGGAGGTGCTGCCCAGCGGCTCGGCGATCGTCAACATCAGCTCGGTCGGCGTCCGGGCGCGCGGTCCGGGCATGGTCTACAACCTGGCCAAGGCCGGGCTGGAGAACATGACCGTCGGCGCGGCCAACACCCTCGGCGACCGCGGCATCCGGGTGAACTGCGTGCAGGTCGGCGCCATCTGGGGGGCGTTCGCCGCGGCGAACATGTCCCCGGAGATGCGGGCGATCCGCCGGGGCTGGTCCGGGCTGGGCACCGAGGGCAGCCCCTGGGACATCGCCCAGGCGGTGCTGTTCCTCTCCAGCGACCGGGCGCGGTGGATCTCCGGCCAGATCCTGTCGGTGGACGGCGGCCCGAGCAGCCCCAAGCCGCCGAAACCCGCCGGGGACGCCACGTGACCGCACAGCGGGTCGCGCTGGTCACCGGCTGCGGCAAGCCCGACGGGATGGGCCAGGCGATCGCCCGCCGGCTGGCGGCCCAGGGCCTGGCCGTCGTCGTCACCGACCTGCAGGCCACCGGCGTCCCCAACCGGCAGCAGGAGGGCCGGTCGGCCGGCTGGGGCGGGGTGGAGGCGCTGGTCGCCGACATCACCGCGTCCGGCGGGACGGCGGCGGCCTCCCTGGGCGACGTCGCGGTCGAGGGCGACGCCGAGCGCATGGTGGCCGAGGCGGTCGAGCGATTCGACCGCCTGGACGTGCTGGTCAACAACGCCGCGGCACCCCAGGGCCCGGACCGCGCCGACGTCGCCGACGTCCCGATCGAGGTCTTCGACCGGGTGGTCGCGGTCAACCTGCGCGGCCCGTGGCTGATGAGCCGCGCCGCCGTCCCGGTGATGCGGGCCCAGCGCTCCGGCCGGATCGTCAACATCTCGTCGATGGCCGGGCTCACCGCGGCGCCGTTCAGCGGCCCGTACTCGGCGTCCAAGGCCGGCGTCATCGGCCTGACCCGGGCGCTGGCGATGGACCTCGGCCCGTGGGGGATCACGGTCAACGCGCTGTGCCCGGGCCTGGTGGGCACCAGCCGGGCGTTCCTGAGCTCGGGTCCCGACGTCGACGAGGCCGCCCTGCTCGCCTCGCGCGGCCGGGCGATCCCGGTGGGCCGGGTCGGGCTGCCCGAGGACGTCGCCGCGGCGGTCGCCTTCCTCGCCTCACCCGAGGCCGGCTACATCACCGCGCAGGCGATCCCGATCGACGGGGGCGGCATGAGCCCGTTCCCGCTCCGCCACCCCGAGCCGGCGGCGGAGGCCGCGCTCTCCTGACGCCGGCGCCGGTCCCGTCCGCCGGCTGCCCGTGCTCGCGCCCTGGGTCGAGCACGGGCAGCCGAGCCGTTCCTGACGGCGCCGTCGACCACGGGGTGCAGCCGCGCGTCGCGAGGCCCTGACGCGGCTCACCGCCGGGCATACCGTGTCTCGCGTGGGCGCCGCCGACCCGGTGGAGCGAGCCCGCGGCTCGTTCGGACGTCGCCAGTGGGGGGACGCGTTCGCCCAGCTGGCGGCGGTCCACCGCGCGGGGCAGCTGGACGCCGCGGATCTCGAGCGGCTGGCGGTCGCCGCCTACATGGTCGGCGAGGACGACGTGTGCGAGCGCGCCTGGATCGCCGCTCACCACGCGTGGCTGGAGCGGGGCCGACCGGAGCGGGCCGCACGCTGCGCGTTCTGGCAGGCGCTGGGGCTGTTCTTCCGCGGCGACCTGGCACCTGCGACGGGCTGGGTCGCCCGCGGCGGACGGCTCCTGGAGGCGGGGCCGCACGCCTGCGTCGAGCAGGCGTGGCTGCGGATGCTCACCGCGTTGCCGCTCCTGTTCGAGGGTGCCGCGGACGTGTACCCGCGCTTGGTCGAGGCGGGGGCGATCGCCGAGCGCTGCGCCGACGCCGACGCGACGGTGTTCGCGCGGCTCTGCCTGGCGTACGCGCTGATCCAGCGGAGACGAGTCGCCGAGGGCACGGCGCTGCTCGACGAGGTCATGGTCTCGGTGACCGCCGACGAAGTCGGGCCGATGCTCGCCGGCATCGCGTACTGCCAGGTGATCGCCCTGTGCCACGAGGTGTTCGATCTCCGCCGCTCGAGCGAGTGGACCGAGGCGCTCACCCGCTGGTGCGCCGCCCAGCCCGACGTCGTCCCGTTCCGTGGCCACTGCCTGGTCCACCGCTGCGAGATCCTCCGGTTGCGCGGGGCCTGGACCGACGCCCTCGAATCCGCCCGCAGGGCGTGCGGGTCGCTGGCCGGTCCACCGGCGTGGGACGCGCTCGGGTCGGCGTACTACGAGGTGGCCGAGATCCATCGGCTCCGCGGCGAGCTGGCGGAGGCAGAGGAGGCCTATCGCCGGGCCGGCCGAGCGGGACGGGACGCCGAGCCGGGGATGTCCCTCCTGCGCCTGGCGCAAGGCCGGGTCGACGTCGCGATCCCGGCCATCCGTCGCGCGCTCGACGAGGCGCAGGGCCCGCTCGTTCGCGCCCGGCTGCTCCCCGCTTGCATCGAGGTCCTGTTGGAGGCCGACGACCTCGGCAGCGCGCGGGCCGCGGCCGACGAACTCGGTGCGATCGCCGCACAGTTCGACACCGAGTACCTGGACGCGCTCGCCGCCGAGGCATGCGGTGCCGTCCTGCTGCGTGGCGGGGATCCCCGGACGGCGCTGCCGACCTTGCGGCGGGCGCATCGCTCGTGGTGCGACCTCGATGCGCCCTACCGGGCGGCGCGCGTCCGTCTGCTCATCGCGGTCGCCTGCCGCGAGCTGGGTGACCGCGCGAGCGCCGAGCTGGACTTCGCGGCGGCGCGCGGCGCGCTCGGCGAACTGGGTGCCCGCCCGGACCTCGAGCGCCTCGCGCGGCTGGAGGGGTCGGCGCCGGGAGGGCTGAGCCGGCGCGAGAGTGAGGTGCTCGCGCTCGTCGCAGCGGGCAAGACGAACCGAGCGATCGCGACCGAGCTCTTCATCAGTGAGAAGACAGTCGCGCGGCACGTCAGCAACATCTTCACGAAACTCGGGCTCTCCTCCCGGTCCGGGGCCACCGCGCACGCCTACCGGCACGGCCTCGTCCGCTGAGCTCACTACGCAGGAACACCCATGCCGGGTCGTCGCGAATGGGTCATCGGCCCGATGCCCGGGCGCTGCCTGCCCTCCTACGGTCGGCCACGGCACCAGGTGGCGGCTCGGGGAGGGGACGGAGGCACACGCGATGACGACGAGTCAGGGCGAGGGGACCAGGACGGACCAGCACGTGGCGCCACCCGAGGCCTGGGACGCCATCGCAGAGGGCTACGACCGGTACGTAGCTGCCCAGGAGGTGGATCTCGCGAACGAGGCACTCGACCTCGTCGGGCTGCAGGCGGGGCAGCACTTCCTCGACGTCGCCGCCGGAACGGGCGGTCTCGCCCTGCCTGCCGCACGGCTGGGTGCGCAGGTGCTCGCCACCGACTGGTCGCCCGCGATGATCGAGCGCTTCGTGGCTCGTGCACGGGGCGAGGGCCTGCGCGACGCAGCGGGGCGCGTGATGGACTGTCACGCCCTCGACCTGCCGGACGACCGCTTCGACGTCACGGGATCGCAGTTCGGGGTCATGCTCGTGCCGGACCAGCCGCGCGCGCTGCGTGAGATGGTCCGCGTGACGAAGCCCGGCGGCCGCGTGCTCGTGGTCGCGTACGGCCCGCCCGCCGAACTCGAGTTCCTCCAGGTCTTCATCCGTGCCCTGGAGGCGGTCGACCCCACGTTCGCGGGCCTCCCCGACGACCCGGCGCCGCTGGAGTTCCAGGTCGCCGACCCGGAGGTGCTGTGCCGACGGATGACCGACGCGGGGCTGACCGACGTCCGCGTCGAGCGGACGGCCGAGCGACCGGCGTTCGCCTCGGGCCGGGAGATGTGGGACTGGGTGCTCTACGGCAACCCGATCCCCGGGGCGCTCGTCGCCGACCTCGCCGAGAGCGAGCGGGCGCGGCTGCGCCGGCTCCTCGACGGCGCGGTCCGGGAGCGCGCCGGGACCGACGGGCGCGCCGTCCTGACGAACGTCGTCAACGTCGGCATCGGGACGGCGTGACGCGGTCGGCCGGAGCCGATCCCACCGGCCCCGGCACCGGGGCCGCCACAGCGGACACGGCACTGTCGGTGGGCGAGTGCACGCTGCCCGCGTGGAGTACACGCCGCCGGACCTGTCCGCCACCGTCGCGCTCGTCGCCGGCGCCACCCGCGGCGCCGGCCGGGGGACCGCCGTCGCCCTCGGCGCGGCCGGGGCCACCGTGTGGTGCACCGGCCGCAGCACCGCGGGGCACCGCTCCGAGTACGACCGCCCCGAGACGGTCGAGGAGACCGCCGAGCTGGTGACCGCCGCCGGCGGCCGCGGCGTCCCGGTCGTCTGCGACCACCTCGACCCGGCGCAGGTGGCCGCGCTGGTGGCGCGCATCGACGCCGAGTCCGGCCGGCTCGACGTCCTGGTCAACGACATCTGGGGCGGCGAGACCCTCTACGAGGCGGACGTCCCGATCTGGGCCTCCGACCTCGACCGCGGCCTGCGGCTGGTCCGCCTCGGGCTGGAGACCCACCTGGTCACCAGTGCCCACGCGCTGCGCCTGCTCACCCGCCGCCCCGGTGGGCTGGTCGTCGAGATGACCGACGGCACGGCCGCCTACAACGCCACCCACGTCCGGCTGTCGGTCTTCTACGACCTGGTCAAGGTCGCCGTGACCCGGCTGGCCTTCTCCCAGGCCGCGGAGCTGCGCGCGGTGGCCGGCACCGCGGTCGCGCTCACCCCGGGCTGGTTGCGCTCGGAGATGATGCTCGAGCACTACGGCGTGACCGAGGAGAACTGGCGGGACGGGACGGCGGTCGAGCCGCACTTCTGCATCTCCGAGAGCCCGGCGTTCGTCGGCCGGGCGGTCGCCGCGCTGGCCGCGGACCCCGACCGTGTCCGCTGGTCGGGCCGGTCCACCTCCAGCGGCGAGCTGGCCCGCGTCTACGGCTTCCCCGACGTCGACGGCACGCAGCCCGACGCCTGGCGCTACGTCGTCGAGGTGCAGGACGCCGGCCGACCCGCCGGTGACGCGGGCTACAGATGACCCCTCACTAACCTGGGAGCGTGCCCAAGCTGCAGCTGCTCCCCGCCGTCGACGTCGCCGACGGTCAGGCCGTCCGTCTCGTGCAGGGGGAGGCCGGCAGCGAGACCGGCTACGGCGACCCGCTGGAGGCCGCGCTGCAGTGGCAGCGCGACGGCGCGGAGTGGGTGCACCTGGTCGACCTGGACGCCGCCTTCGGCCGCGGCAGCAACCGCGAGCTGCTCGCCCGGGTCGTCGGCGCACTCGACGTCGACGTCGAGCTCTCCGGCGGCATCCGGGACGACGGGTCGCTCGCCGCGGCCCTGTCCACCGGCTGCCGGCGGGTCAACCTCGGCACCGCGGCGCTGGAGTCGCCCGAGTGGTGCGCCCGCGCGATCGCCGAGCACGGCGACCGGATCGCCGTCGGCCTGGACGTGCGCGGCACCCGGCTGGCCGCCCGTGGCTGGACCCGCGAGGGCGGCGAGCTCTACGAGACCCTGGCGCGGCTGGACGCCGAGGGCTGCGCCCGCTACGTGGTCACCGACATCACCAAGGACGGCACGCTGCGCGGCCCGAACCTGGAGCTGCTGCGCGAGGTGTGCGCCGCGACGCCCCGCCCGGTGGTCGCCTCCGGCGGGGTCAGCTCGCTGGAGGACATCCGCGCGCTGGCCGGCCTGACCGCGGTCGGGGTCGAGGGCGCGATCGTCGGGAAGGCGCTGTACGCCGGCGCGTTCACGCTGCCCGAGGCCCTGCGGGTCACCGAGGAGGCGGCGTGAGTGTCGTCCGGTTCGGCTCCGACGCGCCCTGGGAGGCGGTCGTCGGGTACAGCCGCGTGCTGGTGCACGGCGACATGGCCTGGGTGAGCGGTACGACCGCGATCGTCGACGGCGAGGTCGTGCACCCCGGGGACGCCGCCGCGCAGACCCGCCAGGCGCTGGCCACCATCGCCGCCGCGCTGGAACGGGCCGGGTTCACCGTGGCCGACGTCGTCCGCACCCGCATGTACGTCACCGACATCTCCCGCTGGGAGGAGGTCGGCCGGGCGCACGGCGAGGTGTTCGGCGACGTCCGGCCGGCGACGTCGATGGTGCAGGTGGCCGCCCTGATCGACCCGGAGATGCTGGTGGAGATCGAGGCCGACGCGGTCCGGAGGGCCGGGGCATGAGCCTGGCCGTGCGGGTCATCCCGTGCCTGGACGTCGACGCCGGCCGGGTGGTCAAGGGCGTCAACTTCGTCGACCTGCGCGACGCCGGCGACCCGGTCGAGATGGCCCGGGTCTACGACGCCGAGGGCGCCGACGAGCTGACCTTCCTCGACATCACTGCCAGCTCCGGCAACCGGGAGACCACCTACGACGTCGTCCGCCGGACCGCCGAGAGCGTGTTCATCCCGCTCACCGTGGGTGGCGGGGTGCGCAGCGTGGACGACGTCGACCGGCTGCTGCGGGCCGGCGCGGACAAGGTGGCGGTCAACACCGCCGCCGTGGCCCGCCCCGAGGTGATCAGCGAGATCACCGACCGGTTCGGCAACCAGGTGCTGGTGCTCTCCCTCGACGCCCGGCGCTGCCGGGACGGCGCGAGCACCGACTCCGGCTTCGAGATCACCACCCACGGCGGGCGGCGCGGCACCGGCCGGGACGCCGTCGAGTGGGTGGTGCAGGCCGCCGAGCTCGGGGTCGGCGAGGTGCTGCTCAACTCGATGGACGCCGACGGCACCCAGGCCGGGTTCGACCTCGAGCTGATTCGGGCGGTGCGCCGCGAGGTCACCGTGCCGCTGATCGCCAGCGGGGGAGCGGGGGAGCCGGAGCACTTCCCGCCCGCGGTCGAGGCGGGGGCCGACGCCGTCCTGGCCGCGAGCGTCTTCCACTTCGGCAAGCTGCGGATCGGCGAGGTCAAGGCCGCGCTGGACGGCGCCGGCGTGCCGGTGCGGCGGGAGGCCGACTCCCCGCTGCGGTGACCGGAGACCGTCGACCCGGCGGCGCGGCGGTGGCACCCTCGGGAGCACCTGGTCCCGGGGAGGCGCCGTGTGTCGATGGCTCGGCTACGTCGGGGACCCGATCACCCCGCGGGAGCTGTTGTACGACCCCGACCGGTCGCTGATCGAGCAGAGCCGCCGGCACGCGCCGGACATGCCGCTGCCCAACGGTGACGGGTCGGGCCTGGGCTGGTACGGGCGCCGGGAGACCCCGGCGCTGTTCCGCACCACCGCGCCCGCCTGGGGCGACGAGAACCTGCTGGAGCTGGCGACCGAGATCTCCTCGCGGATGTTCCTGGCGCACGTGCGGGCCGGGACCGGCGCGCCGGTGCAGCAGACCAACTGCCACCCGTTCCGGTGCGGCAACTGGCTGTTCGTGCACAACGGGTTCATCAACGAGTACCCGCGGCTGCGGCGGGAGCTGCTGATGGCCGTCCGTCCCGACCTGTTCGGCAACATCGCGGGGACCACCGACTCCGAGCTGCTGTTCCACCTGGCGCTGACGTTCGGGCTGACCGAGGACCCGATCGGTGGGCTGGAGGCGATGGCCGGCTTCGTCGAGGCCGCCGCCGGCGCCGCGGGCATCCCCGAGCCGCTGCAGATGACCGTCGGGCTGACCGACGGCAGCACCCTCTACGCCGCCCGGTACGCCAGCGGCCCGGTGGTCAACTCCCTGTACGTCAGCGAGGACGTCGAGTCGCTGCGTGCGCTGTACCCGGAGCGGGAGCGGTTCGCCCACTTCCCGGACAACGCCCGGGCGGTCGTCTCCGAGCCGCTGGTGGACCTGCCGGGGGTGTGGCGGGAGGTGCCGGTGGCCACCGCGCTGGTCGTGGGCCGGACGGTGGAGGAGCGGCCGTTCCGCCCGCGCCTGCCCGTGGCCGCGTAGCGGAGTGCGGGGGCGCAGGGAACCTGCACTGCCGCACTCCGCTCAGGACTCAATCGACGCGGGCGACGTCGCGGCGGCCGGCGGTCCACAGCAGCAGCTCCAGCGGCTGGCCGGCCACCGTCGTCCCCCCGGCACCCACCCGGTGCTCCGCCCCGGTGTCGGTGCGCCGGAGCACGACCCCGCCCGGCGTCCGCCGGGCGAAGAACCGCACGGCGCCCCACAGCCGGTCCTGGTCGGCCCGGTCGAGCACCCGCGGCGCCCAGCCCTGCTGCGCCCGGCGGACGTCCTCGTGGTGGATGGCGAACTCCGCGGTGTTGACCGCGTCGCCGACGACGGGCCACCCCATCGGCGCCCACGCGGGCGCGCCGGACCGGACCCGCGCCACCAGCTCGGCGTAGGGCGTCGAGGCGCGCAGCCGGTCCTCCAGCCGGTGGGACCAGGCCGACAGCGGCCGGGCCACGCCCAGCTGCTCGACACCGAAGCCCGGGAGGGCGTCGGGACGGCGGTCCCGGACGACGACGTGCGCCGCCAGGTGGGCCGTCGTCCACCCCGCGCAGCAGGTCGGCGCGCCGGGGCCGAGCTCGTCGAGCAGGTCGGCGAGGGCGGCGCGCTCGCGGGCGGCCAGCGGACGGGAAGAGGCGGTCACCCTGCCCGGTTACCGACGAGGCGGGCCCGGGAAACGGGGAGCGTCCCTTAGCTCTCCTAAGTACAGTCGTGGGCACCGCCCGCACGAGCACCGAGGAGAACTGTGCCCCGCCGCCGAGACGCCGTGGTCCGGCGAGGGATGCGCCACGTCGGGCGCGCGATCGCCGAGCAGCCCGGCATGTTCACGCTGGCCTTCCTCGCCAGCAGCCTCTACGGCGGGATGACCGTGGCCAGCGCCTACGTCATCGGCGAGGTCACCCAGCGGGTGGTCCTCCCGGCGTTCGCCGAGGGGGCGACCACCGGGGCCGCGCTCACGCTGGCCGCCGTCGCCATCCTCGCCGTCGCCGTCCTGAAGATCCTCGGCATCCTCGGCCGGCGGCTGTTCGCCGGGATCATGGGCTACCGGCTGCAGGCCGACTACCGCCGCCGGGTCACCGGCCAGTACCTGCGGCTGCCGCTGTCGTGGCACCAGCGGCACCCGACCGGGCAGCTGCTGTCCAACGCCAACTCCGACGTCGAGGCGTCCTGGTACTTCGTCGCGCCGCTGCCCTTCGCCTGCGGCGCGGTGGTGATGATCGCGATCACCGTGGTCGCGCTGGTGGCCACCGACCCGTGGCTGGCGCTGGTCGGCCTGGTCGTCTTCCCGCTGGTCTTCCTGGTCAACGCCGTGTACTCGCAGGTGATGAGCCCGCGGATGGCGCGGGCCCAGCAGTTGCGGGCCGAGGTCAGCGAGATCGCGCACGAGAGCTTCGACGCCGCTCTGGTGGTGAAGACCCTCGGCCGGGAGGACGTGGAGACCGCCCGGTTCACCGCCCGCGCCGAGGAACTGCGCGACGGGCTGGTCGCCGTGGGCAGGGTGCGCGGCCTGTTCGACCCGCTCATGGAGGCGCTGCCCAGCCTGGGCACCCTCGCGGTGCTGCTCATCGGGGCCGGGCGGGTGGCCGACGGCGCCGCCGACGCCGGCGACCTGGTGTCCATCGCCTACCTGTTCACCCTGCTCGCGCTGCCGATCCGCGCGATCGGCTGGGTGCTGGCCGACCTGCCCCGCGCGCTGGCCGGCTTCGACCGGGTGACCCCGGTCCTCGACGCCACCGGGGAGATCCCGCACGGCGACGACCGCGCCCCGAGCGGCACCGGCGGCGCGGCCCTGGCGCTGCGGGACGTCGGCTTCGGCTTCGACGGCGCGGAGCGGCCCACCCTCTCCGGGATCACCTTCGACGTCGCGGCCGGCAGCACGGTCGCCGTCGTCGGCCCCACGGGGTCGGGCAAGTCGACCCTGGCCGGCCTGCTGGTGCGGCTGGTCGACCCCGGCAGCGGCGCGGTGCTCCTCGACGGGGTGGACCTGCGCGCCCTGCGCGAGGGCGAGGTCAGCGCGCAGGCGGCGTTCGTGCCGCAGGGCACGTTCCTCTTCGACGACACCGTCCGCGGCAACGTGACCCTGGGCGCCGACGTGTCCGACGACGAGGTCCGCGCCGCGCTGCGGGTGGCCGCCGCCGAGGACTTCGTCCAGCGGCTGCCCGACGGCCTCGACACCCGCGTCGGCGAGCGGGGCGCCACGCTGTCCGGCGGGCAGCGGCAGCGGATCGCGCTGGCCCGCGCCGTGGTCCGCCGTCCCCGCCTGCTGGTCCTCGACGACGCCACGAGCGCGGTCGACCCGGCCGTGGAGGCCCGCATCCTCGACGCGCTGCGCGCCGCCGACCGGCCCTCCACCGTCGTCGTGGTCGCCTACCGGCAGGCCACGATCGCGCTGGCCGACGAGGTGGTGTGGCTGGAGAACGGCCGGGTGCTCGCCCGCGGCAGCCACGAGGAGCTGCTGGCGTCGGTTCCCGGCTACGCCGCGCTGGTGCGCGCCTACGCCCAGACGGAGGTGGCCGCATGAGCGCCGTCCTCGCCGAGCACCGGGACGAGGGTGCCCTGGCCACGCTGCGCCGGGGCCTGCGGATGATGCCGGAGTTCCGCCGCGGGCTGCCGGCCACCTTCGCCCTCGCGCTGGTCGCCACCGCCGGGCGGGTGGTCGTGCCGATCGCCGTCCAGCAGGTGATCGACCGCGGCCTGTCCGGCTCCGGCGGCCCCGACCTGGACCTGGTCCGGAACCTGGTCCTGGTGTGCGCCGTGGTCGTCGCGCTCACCGCGGTCGCGGTCTACCGGATGAACGTCCGCCTGTTCCGGACGACGGAGACCGCGCTGGCCGGGCTGCGGTCGCGGGCCTTCCGGCACGTCCACGACCTCTCGGTGCTGCACCAGCAGGGGCAGCGGCGCGGGTCGCTGGTCTCCCGGGTCACCAGCGACGTCGACCAGCTGTCCACGTTCATGCAGTGGGGCGGCGTGCTCGGCGTGGTCAGCCTGGGCCAGCTGCTGATCGCCACCGTGGTCATGGCCGTCTACTCCTGGCAGCTGACCCTGCTGGTGCTGGTCTGCTTCGTGCCGCTGGCGATCGCGGTCCGCTGGTTCGCCGCGCGCCTGGCGGTCGTGTACGGGGTCGTGCGGGAGCGGGTCGGCGACGTGCTCGCCGCGGTCTCCGAGTCGGTCGTCGGGGCGCCCACCGTGCGGGCCTACGGCATCCGGGAGCGCACCGCCGCCCGCATCGACCGCGCCATCGACCGGCACTACCGGGCGCAGGTGCGGGCGCAGCAGACCACCGCCGCGGTCTTCGTCAGCGGCGAGTTCGTCGCCGCGGTGGCCAACGCCGCGGTGGTCGTCGTCGGCGTCCTGCTCGGCCTGGGCGGGCACCTGACCGCCGGCACCCTGGTGGCGTTCCTGTTCCTGGTCACGCTCTTCGTCGCGCCGGTGCAGACCGCCAGCGAGGTGCTCAACGAGGCGCAGAACGCCATCGCCGGGTTCCGCCGCGTCCTCGACGTGCTGGAGACCGAGCCCGACGTCCGGGACCCCGCGGTCGTCGACCCGACGACCGCCCGGCAGCTGCCGCACACGCCGCTGGGCGTGCGGTTCGAGCACGTCACCTTCCGGTACGCGCCGGGGGCGCGCCCCGCCCTCGAGGACGTCGACCTGGAGATCGCCCCGCGCCGCCGGGTCGCGATCGTCGGCGAGACCGGCTCGGGGAAGACCACGTTCGCCAAGCTGGTCACCCGGCTGATGGACCCGACCGAGGGCCGGGTGCTGCTCGGCGGCGTCCCCCTGGCCGAGGTCTCCTTCTCCTCGCTGCGGCAGCGGGTGGTCATGGTGCCGCAGGACGGGTTCCTGTTCGACGCGACCGTCGCCGAGAACGTCCGCTACGGCCGCCCGGGGCTCACCGACGAGGACGTCCTCGCCGCCTTCACCGAGCTCGGCCTGGGGGAGTGGGTGGCCGGCCTGCCCGGCGGCGTGACCACCCCCGTGGGGCAGCGCGGAGAGTCGCTCTCGGCCGGCGAGCGGCAGCTGGTCGCCGTCGCCCGCGCCTACGTCGCCGACCCCGACCTGCTGGTCCTCGACGAGGCCACCAGCGCCGTCGACCCGGCGACCGAGCGGCGGCTCACCCACGCGCTCGACACGCTCACCGAGGGGCGGACGACGCTGACCATCGCCCACCGGCTGTCCACCGCCGAGCGGGCCGACGAGGTGCTGGTCGTCGACGCCGGCCGGGTGGTGCAGCGCGGCACGCACGCCGAGCTGGTCGACGCCGACGGGCCCTACGCCCGGCTGCACGCCTCCTGGCGGCGCTCGTCGACCGGGGAGCCGCAGCCGGCCGGCTGAGCGCGGCGGGCCCCCGGTGCCGGTCGCGCGACGATCCGGCGGCCGCGGTGCGGAGCGCCGTTACCCTCCTGGGGAGGGCCGCCCGGATCGGCTCCGGGAGCGATCGGTCCGGCCACCGCCCAGAACCGGGATCGCGGATGGACCTGAAGCGCGAACGCAAGGAGCTGGGGGTCCCGGGCCTCTCTGCTGCCGTCGTCAGGAGCGGCCAGGTCCTGTGCACCCCGGTGGCCGGGTGGGCGGACACGGTCAGGAAGCGGCGGGTCACGACCGAGACCGTCTTCACCTGGGCCTCCGTGTCGAAGACGGTCACCGCCACGGCCCTGCTGCAGCTGTACGAGCAGGGCCGGTTC
Source organism: Geodermatophilus sp. SYSU D00965 (assembly GCF_054050075.1). NCBI lineage: Bacteria > Bacillati > Actinomycetota > Actinomycetes > Geodermatophilales > Geodermatophilaceae > Geodermatophilus > Geodermatophilus sp. SYSU D00965. The sequence goes on from NZ_JBJGYQ010000013.1 coordinate 132,685, forward strand.
GATCTCGACGACGACGTCGGTGCGCACCTCGACTTCGAGGTTCGGATCCCGTCCTGCCCGGAGTCGCCGGTGACGTTCCGTCAACTGCTGTGCCACACGTCGGGCATCCGGGACAGCAAGCTCTACGGGAGGTCGTACGTCGAGGGTGACTCGCCGGTCCCGCTCGGCACGTTCCTCCGGAGCTACCTCTCGCAGGGCGGGGAGTACTTCGACCCGAAGAAGAACTTCCGGTCCCGCTGCCCCGGAACGGTCGTGGAGTACACGAACATCGGTGCGGGGCTGATCGGCCACCTCGTGGCGGTCCTGAGCGGGGCCCCGTTCGAGGAGTACGTCGCCCGTCACGTGTTCGGTCCCCTCGGCATGAGGAACACGTCGTTCCGCCTGGCCGACCTCGATCGATCGATGATCGCCCTGCCGGGCGGCAAGGGGCCGCTGCAAGGCTTCCCGACCTTCCCCGACGGGACGCTGCGCAGTTCGCCGTCGAACCTGGCGAAGTTCTTGATCGCCGTCATGCAGGGAGGCAGTTACGGCGGCAGCAGGATCCTGGAGCCGACCACCGTCGCGCTGATGCTCCGGAGCCAGACCCCTCTCGACCCCTGTCAAGGACTGATCTGGTACGCCGAGCGTCTCGGCAAGCGGACGCTGTGGGGGCACGTCGGCGACGACCCCGGTGTCAGCGCCACCATGTTCTTCGACCCGGTGACCGAGACCGGGGTGCTGCTCGCCGCCAACGGGGAGTGGCGGGACGAGGCATGGCCGACGGTGCGCAGGCTCCTCCGCTGGGCACGCGAGCACCAGCCCCCAGGACGGCTCGACGAGCGCGGCCTGATGCCACCGTCACGATGAGCTCCAGCGGCCCCTGCCTGCCCCAGGCGACGGCGAACACGAACGACGCGCCCACGAGGAGGACGTAGGTCGCCGTCTGGGAGTCGCCGGTCAGCCCGGCAGCCAGGACGAGGATGTGCGCGCTGTAGAGCGTCAACGTCATCGCGCCCGCCGCCGCGAGGGGCCGCAGCAGACGCCCGATCGCCGCGATCCGGGTCAGGAGGAGCGACGCGCCCAGCACCGCCATGGCCGACCCGAGGGCGTGGGTCAGGTCGAGCGGCGTGTGGGCGTGTGGTGAGGCCAGCGCGAGGTACCACCACGACGTCCCTTGTTCCGGTGACCAGAGCAGCACCTGGTCCGCAGGCACCGGAGCACCGGGGAGCCCCGGTTGGGGGAGCAGCCGAGCCAGGCCGCCCAACGGGTGGAGCAGGACCCACGACACCGCCTGCGCCGTGACCGCAAGCCCGAGCCCACCCCCCAGCAGGAGCCACGCGCAGCGGCGGGAACCGAGATCGAGCCGCCCGATGGCGAGCCCGGCGCACACGTAGGCCAGGTAGACCACGACGGGGTAGAAGCCACTGAGGAGCAGCAGCACCAGCACCCCGACCGGGTCGGTGACGAGCGTGACCAGCGTCGGCTCGCCGCCGTGGCCGCTGATCCCCGTGCGGGCTGTGATGACCAGCAGCGCCGGGCCCAGCGCGATGAGCGCGACGGAGACGGCGGCGAGGACCCTCGGTCGCAGTCCCAGCAGGGGGACGGCGAGCAGGAACATGAGGGCGTAGAAGGCCAGGATCACGTCGAGCTCCGACCGGGTGAAGCCCAGCAGGAGACCGATCAGCCCGATCAGCAGGGCCCGGGCGGTCAGGGCGGCGGAGGCGGCAGCGCGTTCGCGTCCGCGTACCGCGCTGCGTCCTCCCGACAGGAACGCCAGGCCCACCCCCGCCAGCAGTGCGAAGGTGGCGGCGGACCGGCCGGAGGCCACGACCGTCGCCACGGTGGGGGTGCCGTCCTCGGCGAAGGTGTCGAAGACGTGCGTGGCCATCATCCCGACCAACGCCAGTCCCCGGGCGACGTCCACTCCGGTCAGGCGCGCCCTGTCGGTGGCCGCCTGGACAGCCATGCGGTCAGGCGTCGGTCAGCGCCGGCGCGGAGGTGAACAGCGATCCGGTCGTGCCGCTGATCAGCAGCCCGTGCTCGGATTCCTCGACCCGCATCTCGCCCCCCGGGACACCGACCCGGAGCGGATACGGCAGGGCCCACACCCGGTGGGCGACGTAGGCCGACGCCCCGACGCCGGTGCCGCAGGCCAGCGTCTCGTCCTCCACCCCGACCTCGTACGTCCGTATCCGGATCCCGTCCCCGTCCCGTGCCATGAAGTCCACGTGCAGCCCCTCGGGGTGCCCCAGGTCCCGGCACAGCTCCTCGTCGTACCTCAGCGCGGCGCCGGTCGTCCGGACGTCGACGGCGTCGAGGTCGTCGGACTCGTCGAGCAGCAGGACCAGGTGCGGCAGGCCGCTGAACACGAAGTACCGGTCCTCGGCGACCTGCTGGAACTCGCGGCCGTGGCCGAGCGCGACCCGGATCCTGCCCTGTGCTGCCGACACCCACTTCGGCCCGTCGTCGGTGTCGACGACGTCGGAGTCGGCGCGCAGGTAGCCCCGGTCGGCGCCGTACCGGGTGACGCACCGCAGCGCGTTGCCGCACATCTGGGAGTGGGTGCCGTCGCGCTCGAAGTAGGTCATGCGCACCCGGTCGCCCGTGGTGCGGACGAACGCGACGCCGTCCACCCGGACGGAGCGGAAGGAGCCGCACAGCCCCCGGGCGAGATCACTGCAGACGGCAGCGGGTGGCAGGCTGCTGAACGCCTCGTCGACGACGAGGATGACGTTGCCGTTGCCGTGCATGATCGAGAAGGTCAGCCGCTCGACGTCGACACCGGGCACGTCGATCCCTGGTGTCCCGCGACGCCGGAGCTCGTCGTACTCCATGGCAAAGGTGTGACCGTGGAGGTCCGGCAGGTCCATGTCTCCCTCGCTGACGGTTGGGGTGGATCCGGGTGGCAGGGGTCGCCTCACAGCGGGCGGGCCGGGATGCCCCGCCAGCGGGTGTGCGGCGGGAGCGCCTCGCCCTTCATGACCAGTGACATGCCGTCCAGGTAGGCGCCGGCGCCGACGGCCGCGTCGTAGAGGACCACCGAGCCGGAGCCCACCGTGGCTCCGGCGCGGACCTCCACCCGCGACATCTTCATGACCCGGTCCTCGAAGAGGTGGGTCTGCGTGATGGCGCCCTCGGAGATCACCGCGTCGTCCCCGATCGAGATCAGGTCGAACTCGGTCCCGCCGCTGGTGGTGATGTACACCCGGCGCCCCACGTGCACACCCAGGAACCGCAGGGCGACGGGCAGCAGGGGTGTGCCGGCGGTGAGCACCACCAGCGGCCGGGCGAGGGTCTCGAACAGCCCCGTGACCAGTTCGGTGCCGCGGACCCAGGTGCCCCAGTACGGCTCCACCCGCGGCCGGTAGCGGCCGACGACCAGCCACTTGACCAGCACCACGCAGAGCGTCTCGGCCGCGACGAACGCCAATCCCAACCCCGGCAGGACCGCCAGCAGGACCAGTGGCGGGAGGACCGTGATGAGTCGGACGGTGGCGTAGATGCCGGCCAGCGCGGTGGTGAGGAGGACGATGGCCGGCAGGGTCACCCGGAACACCTCGAGCGCCAGGCGGCCGGCGACCATCGCCGGCGTCGGGTTGTAGGTGAGCTTGTCGGGGAAGGCCTGGCTCTCCTGCCGGCGCGGCAGGAACAGCGCCGGCGACCCCAGCCAGGTCGTCTCGGGGTCGACCCGAGCGGGCGCGACCGAGTGCACCCCGACCAGGCTGTTGTCTCCCATCCGCGACGTGCCCGGCAGGAGCGCGACGTTGCCGAGGAAGCTGCGTCTGCCCATCTCGGCCTGGTTGAGCGCCAGGCAGCCTCGGTGGTGGACCGCCGGTGAGATCGTGATGCCGCCGGCCAGGAAGGTCTGGTCCCCGGTGACGGTCGTGTCCGGGTTGATGTAGGCGGGCACGGCGATCTCGCACCACCGGCCGAACCGGAGCCCGAAGCCCCTCAGGAACGGGATCACGTACAGGGTGCAGTACAAGGTGTGCACGAGAGCGACGCTCTCGCCGGCGAGGTTCTTGGCGAACCACTCGCGGACCCCGAACCAACCGCGCGCCGGGTGGATCCCCGGCTGCATCCGGGGGGCCACCGTGCGTTTGACGATGATCAGCAGGGTGCAGGTGAACAGCACAGAGAGCGGGGCGGCGGCGAGCGTGCTGGCGATCCCCCACGCCAGGCCGTTCCGGACGGTGACGTAGGCGATGAGCACCGCACTGGGCGCCAGCGCGACCGTGGGCAGCAGGGCCAGCCCCACCATCCCGACCAGGTAGCCCAGCAGCACCGGGATGGTCCAGCGGCGCTGGTCCGCGCGTTCGGCCATCGCCTCCAGCAGCGGGGAGACCGTGGGGACCTTCCGGATCGGCGACCCGGTCCAGTGCTCGCCCGCCGGGATCCGCGCGTCGGCGTGCACCAGTGCCTTGTCGCCGATGCAGGCGCGGTGACCGATCTCGGCTCCGGCGAGCACCGTGCTACCGACGCCGAGGTAGCTGTCGGCTCCCATCCGGACCGGCGCCAGGCGCAGCCAGCCCGCCTCCAGGACGTAGGGCTGCACGCTCGCCCCCTGGTTGATGCTGACGCCGTCACCGAGCTCCACGAACATCGGCAGGCCGATCGTCGAGGAGGCGAGCTGGCACCGTCGACCGACTCGGGCGCCCAGCAGGCGCAGGTACGGCGCCTCGAAGGGGGTGCCGCTGAGCACGGCGAGGGGAGCGAGCGCGGTGACCCGGCCGTAGAACCAGAACCGGAGGTAGGTGACCCCCCACATCGGATACCAGCCGGGGCGTACGCCGCGCATGACCAGCCGGCTCACGACCACCGGGACGAGGAACAGGGTCGCCAGCACCCACAGGACCCAGATGACAACGATGACCGCTGTCTCCCCGGGGGAGGGGTCGGACAGGAGGGACCGGACGGCCGGGGGCAGCCCGACGACGGGGACCTGCAGGTGCCACTCGAACAGGACGACGGCGTACACGAGCGCCAGACCGGGCGCGGCCCACGCGAGGAGCCAGACGAGGTCCAGCGTCACCTGTGCGGCGCCGCAGGCCCAGACCCGCCGGCTGGAGTGCCGCAGTGGCGGGCGGCGGTGGTCGGACGCCACGTCACCGGTGAGCGTCAGCGCGGACAACTCCTCCTCGACGAAGACCGCCAGGTCGCGGACGGTGGGATGGGCGTAGAGGTCTCCCATGGCGAGGCCCGCCATCCTCGGCTGCTGGCGCAGCTGCGAGATCAGACGCGCAGCACTGAGGGAGTGTCCACCGAGGTCGCAGAAGAAGTCGTCCTCGACCGAGACCCGGGGGACTCCCAGGGCCTCCTGGAAGGCGGTGGCCAGCTCCTGCTCGAGCGCGGTGCCCGGAGCGACGTGCTCGCCGGAGCGCGACCCCAGCGGCGGGGACGTCGGCGGAGGAAGAGCAGACCGGTTGACCTTGTCGGCCGCGAGGAGGGGGAACGCGTCCAGCACCTCGATGTAGGACGGGACCATGTACGACGGCAGCCGCCGTCGCAGCGCCGCGTGCAGGCGCTCACGCAGCTGGGCCTCGCCGTCCGGCCCCGTTCGCTCGTGGACGGTGACGTAGCCGACCAGGTCCTGGGCGACGCCGTCACGTTCCAGGGTCGCGACCACAGCGTTCTCGACGGCGCCGTCGGCCCGGATGGCCTGCTCGATCTCACCCAGTTCGACGCGGTAGCCCCGGATCTTCACCTGCGTGTCGATGCGACCCAGGTACTCGTACTCCCCGACGGGGGTCACCCGGCCGAGGTCCCCGGTGCGGTACACGCGGGGGACCGCACCCCGATCGGCCTCGATGGGGTTGTCGATGAACCGTTCCGCGGTGAGCTCGGGTCGGTTGAGGTACCCGACCGCGGTTCCGGGGCCGCCGATGCAGATCTCGCCGACGTCCCCGGGTGGCACCGGCCGGAGGTCCTCGTCCAGCACGTAGAACCTGTAGGAGGGGAAGGGGCTCCCGAGGGTCACCGGTCGGTCCGGCACCAGCTCGGCGCAGCTGGAGGAGACCGTGGTCTCGGTCGGCCCGTAGCAGTTGAGGATGCGTCGGTCCGGACGCCACCAGCGGCGGACGAGGTCCTCGGGCATCGCCTCGCCGCTCACCAGGAGGCAGCGCACCGTCTCGGGATCGTCCTCGATGGTCGTCAGCAGGGTGGGCACGCTGCAGAAGACCGTCACCCGGTTCTCGACGAGGAACTGGACGAGCCCCTCACCGAAGCGACGGGAGTCCGTCGGCCCCGCGACCAGGGTGGCCCCGGCCACCCAGGCCGGCCACATCTCCTCCAGGTGGAAGTCGAAGCTGATCGACATGCCCTGGTAGACGCGGTCCTCGCTGGTCACCCCGTACACGGGGGTGGCCACCCGGAGGAAGTTGACGATGCTGGCGTGCGAGATCGCCACGCCCTTGGGCTTGCCGGTGGAGCCCGACGTGTAGATGACGTAGCTCAGTGATGCGGGGTCGACGTCGCGCCCCGGACGGGTGCTGGGCGCGGCGGCCAGGTCGGACGCCGCCTCGTCGAGCTCGAGGACGGCGCAGGGCAGCCCCCGCGTGACCTCGCGCGTGCCCGACGTCGTGACGAGGTCGCACAGCCCGGCGTCCTCTGCGATGTAGGCGACCCGGTCCGCTGGGAACGACGCGTCCAAGGGCACGTAGGCGGCGCCGGCCTTGAGCACCGCGAGCAGGGTGACGTACGTGGCCTCGGATCGCTCGAGGAGGATCCCGACGGTCGTCCCCTCGCCCACCCCGCGCTCGATCAGCAGGTGGGCCAACTGGTTGGCGCGCCTGTCGAGCTGCAGGTAGGTCAGCGTCGACGCGCCCACGACGACGGCGGCACGCCCCGGTGTCCGGTCGCACGTGTGCTCGAACACCCGCCCCAGAGTCCGGACCGACGACGGCAGCGCCGTGGGCTGTGCAGGCGGGTCCTCGGTGGGCAGGGGCCTGACCGGGATCTCCGTGGTCGTCCAGGTGTTGACCGTGTTCACCGCAGGAACTCCTCGCCGGTGGATGGGCTCGGCCCGGGATCCCCGGGGGCGACGAGGGCAGGCGGCTCCGCCCGACCGTCGGCCACCCCCGGGCTGACGCTGCGCACCGTGAGCGGCACGCCGGACGCGGTCGGATCCGTCTCCACGGCCGGGACTCCGTGCCTCCCCGGTCCGTGGGCCGGCCGGACCGTCACCGGACCGAGGGCTGCGTCCGGGGGGAAGGGAGTGCTACGCCGGCGCCGGACGCACGACCACCCGCGGGAGGCGCACCTGGCAGGTCGGCGACCGGCAGACCGGCGACCGCGTCGTGGATGCTCGCCACGAGGATGTGGCAGGCCAGGTCGACGGTCTCCGCCGTGACGTTCAGCGGCGGGAGCAGGCGCACCACGCAGTCGTCCCGGCCGCCGCACTCGAGGATGAGCCCCCGCCGCAGCGCGCGGTGCTGGACGTCGCGGGCGAGCTGCCCCGCGGGGCGACCGGTTCCGGGGTCGGCGAGCTCCACCCCCCACATCAGGCCCATCCCGCGGACCTCCCGCACCCACGGGAGGTCCTGCAGCGGGGCCAGGCGCCGGTCGATCTGGTGACCCCGCGCGCGGACGTTGTCCAACAGCCCGTCCCGGCGCACGATCCGCACGGCCTCGGCGCCGGCGGCGAAGGCCAGTTGGTTGCCGCGGAAGGTGCCGGTGTGTGCGCCGGGGGCCCACGTGTCCAGCCACTCGTCGTAGATGATGAGCGCGACCGGCTGCCCGATCCCGCTCAGCGCCTTGGACGTCACGATCACGTCGGGCTCGATGCCGTACTGCTCGAAGGCGTACCAGGTGCCGGTCCGGCCGCACCCGGTCTGCACCTCGTCGACGACGAGGGGGATGCCGAGGCTGCGGGTCAGCTCCCGGACGCGCCGGGCGAACTGCACCGTCGCCGGGATGACACCGCCCTCGCCCTGGACCAGCTCGAGGATCACGGCGGCCGGGAGGGGGATCCCCCCGTTGCTGTCGGTCAGCGAGGACTCCAGGTAGCCGACGCAGTTGGTGGTGCAGGTGTCGGGGGTGAGCTGCACGGGGCAGCGGCCGCAGTAGGAGAAGGGGAAGAAGTGGATCCCCGGGACGCCGTTGCGGATCGGGCTCTTCTGCTCGACCAGGCCGGTGACCGCCATCGCCGCGTGGCTGCTTCCGTGGAACCCGCCCTGGAAGGAGAGGACGTCGCCCCGCCCGGTGGCGGTCTTGCACAGCTTGAGGGCCGCGTCGACGGCGTTGGCCCCGGTGGGACCGCAGAAGTGGACGCGCATCCGGTCGCGCATCCCCTCCGGCAGCATCGCCAGCTGGGCGTCGGTGAAGGCGTCCTTCGCCGGCGTGGGGAAGTCCAGCCCGTGGGTGTGCCGGGTGAGCTGCTGGGCGACGACCCGGACCAGGTCCGGGTGGTTGTGCCCCAGCGAGAGCACGCCTGCGCCGGTGAGGAAGTCGATGAACACGTTGCCGTCGAGGTCGCGGACGCGGCTGCCGGCCGCCTCCGCGATGGCGATGGGCAGGTGCCGGGGGTAGGTGCGAGCGCGCGACTCGCGCCGGTCCTGGCGGTCGAGCAGCTCGGCCGACCGCGGTCCGGGCAGCTCGCCGCGGACGTGCGGTTCCTCCTCGGCGAGCGCGGAGATGTCGGCGACGGAGCCGGCGAGCCGGTCCATCGGCTCCGGGAGGCGTACCGGGGGAGGAGCGGAGCCGGTCGGGCGCGTGGAGGTGACGGTCATCGTCCTGGTCCCTTGTCTCGGGGTGGTTGTCGCTCGGTTCGTCGTCCTCGTGGTCGTGAGCCACCGGCTCTGGTGCGGAGCCGTGTTCACGTGATGGGTGTGCCGTGGTCGTCGGGTTCTGGTGGGTGCGAAGCCGTCGGGCTCGCGGTCGTGTCACACGGGAGGCCGTCGTCCCGAGCCCGCAGCTGCTGTGCGGGAGGAACGGAGCCGTGCGGGCGGACGGAGCTGCCGAGGGCCGGCCGAGGGCAGGCGTCCGCCCCTACCTCGCTGCGTCCTCATCACGCCTCCTCGGCGGTGGAAACGGGGGGTTGCCCCCTTCGAGGCGGGCAAGGGTTCTCGGCGCCCAATAACGTGTCAACCTGTTCCGGAACGACACTGGTGCGTGTCAATACGCTCCGTGACCGGGCGACTGTGGCTGCGGCGGGTCGTCGTCCGGGACCGGGATCGGCCGCGGCGGCCTAGCCTGCGGAGGTGTCCTCCTCCTCCGCCCACCCGGCGGACGCCGTCCCGCCCGCGGACCCGCGGATGCCCGGTCTGGCCCTGGCCGCCGGCGCGCTCGGCATCCTCGGCGCGGTGCCGCCGCTGTTCGTCGCCGTCCTCGCCGTGATGCTGGGCGGGCTGAACGCCGACACCGGCCCCGACCCGTGGACCTACCTGCTGCTGCTCGCCCCGGTCGTCCAGCTGGCCGGCGCCGTCTTGCTGCTGCTGCGCCGGGGCTGGCTGCCGCTGGTGCTCTCGGTCGTGCCGGTGGCCGTGCTGACCGGGGCGGTGGTCGTCGTCGCCACGCGGGAGGACGCCGGGAGCCCGGCCTGGCCGCTGGTGCTCGTGGTCCTGCCCCTGCTCGCGGCGGCGCTGGCGCTGACGCCGCGGGTGCGCCGGTGGACCGCCGGGCGGCCCCGGCGGGCGGCCGCGGCCGCCCGCTGAGCCCCAGCTCCCGGTCCTACCCTCGCCCCATGCCGTCGTCCTCCTCGCGCAGCCGGGCGGCGACGCGGCGCTCGCCCCGTCCGGCGCCCCGCCTGCCGGCAGCCCGGACCGCGGGGCCGGCCGTGCGCCCGCTGCTCGCGCCGTTCGCCGCGGTGTTCGGGGTGCTGGTGGCCGCCGAGGACATCTACCTGGCCTACCTGCTGTGGGAACCCGACCGCGGCTGGCACTGGTACGTGCTCGTGCCGGTCGCGCTGGCGGTCTGGGCGGTCGCCGGGGCGGCGATGGTGTGGCTCGGCCGCGGGCGCGGCTGGCTGGTCCTGGCCGCGGCGGCGGTGGTGCCGCTGCTGGCGATGGTGGGGCTGGTGGTCCTCTTCGGCGTCCTCGGCGGCGGGCAGGCGATGTGGTGGGCGGTGCTGCTCCTGGTCGGCCCGATCGGCTGCCTGGCACTGACCCTGCGCCGCCCGATCCGGGAGTGGACCCGACCCGGCCGGGCGACGCACCCGCCCGACCAGCACCGACGGGCGGTCCGCCCCCGCTAGCGTGCGAGCCGTGAGCGGACAGGGGCGGAAGCCCGGCAGCGAGGAACGAGCGAGGAGCGGAGCGTCCCGCAGGAGCGAGCCGAGGACATGGTGACGCAGACGGACGTCGTGGTGGTGGGTGCGGGGCTGGCCGGGCTGGTCGCCGCCGCGGAGCTGGCCGACGCCGGCAAGCGGGTGGTGCTCCTCGAGCAGGAGCCGGAGGCGTCCTTCGGCGGGCAGGCCTGGTGGTCCTTCGGCGGGCTGTTCCTCGTCGACTCCCCGGAGCAGCGCCGGCTGCGCGTCCACGACTCCCTCGAGCTGGCCCGCCAGGACTGGTTCGGCACCGCCGGCTTCGACCGCGCGGAGGACCACTGGCCCCGCCGCTGGGCCGAGGCCTACCTGCAGTTCGCCGCGGGGGAGAAGCGCGCCTGGCTGCGCGCGCAGGGAGTGCGGTTCTTCCCCGTCGTCGGGTGGGCCGAGCGGGGCGGCTACACCGCCACCGGGCACGGCAACTCGGTGCCGCGCTTCCACATCGTCTGGGGGACCGGGCCCGGCCTGGTCGAGCCGTTCGCCCGCCGGGTCCGCGCCGCCGCCGAGCGCGGACTGGTGGACCTGCGCTTCCGGCACCGGGTCGACGAGCTCGTCGTCAGCGGCGGGGCGGTCACCGGGGTGCGCGGTGCCGTCCTCGAGGCCAGCGACGCCGCACGCGGCGAGGCCAGCTCCCGCACCGAGGTGGCGCCGTTCGAGATCGCCGCGCAGGCCGTCGTCGTCACCTCCGGCGGCATCGGGGGCAACCCCGACCTGGTCCGCGCGAACTGGCCGGCGCGGCTGGGCCCGGCGCCGCAGCGGCTGCTCTCCGGCGTCCCCGCGCACGTCGACGGCCGGATGCTGCAGGCCACCGAGGCCGCCGGCGCGCACCTGGTCAACCGCGACCGGATGTGGCACTACACCGAGGGCATCGCCAACCACTCGCCGGTGTGGGCGCGGCACGGCATCCGGATCCTCCCCGGCCCGTCGTCCCTGTGGCTGGACGCCACCGGCCGGCGGCTGCCGGTGCCGCTGTTCCCCGGCTTCGACACCCTGGGCACGCTGGCCCACATCGGGCAGACCGGGTACGAGCACACCTGGTTCGTCGCCACGAAGAAGATCGTCGAGAAGGAGTTCGCGCTGTCGGGCTCCGAGCAGAACCCCGACCTGACCGGCAAGGACGTCAAGCTCCTGCTCAACCGGGTGAAGGCCGGGGTGGCCGGGCCGGTGCAGGCCTTCCTCGACCGCGGCGAGGACTTCGTCGTCGCCCGCACCCTGCCGGAGCTGGTCGCCGGCATGAACCGGGTCACCGGGGGGACGCCGGAGCTGGACCTCGCCACCGTGCAGGCCGAGATCGTCGCCCGGGACCGCGAGGTCGGCCACCCGTTCACCAAGGACCTGCAGATCACCGCGATCCGCGGCGCCCGCAGCTACCTCGGCGACAAGCTCATCCGGGTTGCCCCGCCGCACCGGCTGCTCGACCCCGAGGCCGGGCCGCTCATCGCCGTGCGGCTCAACATCCTGACCCGCAAGACGCTCGGCGGCCTGGAGACCGACCTGTCCGGCCGCGTGCTGCGCCCCGGCGGAGAGGTCTTCCCCGGCCTGTACGCGGCGGGGGAGGTCGCCGGGTTCGGCGGAGGCGGCATGCACGGCTACCGGTCGCTGGAGGGGACCTTCCTGGGCGGCTGCCTGTTCTCCGGGCGGGTGGCCGGCCGGGCCCTGGCGGCCGAGCTGTGAAGACGACGCGCGAGGGAGCATCGCAGGGAGCGCCAGCGACCGAGGAGCGGACGGAGTGCGGAGTCGAACGGGGGATGCTGTGACGACTCCCAGGGACCCGTGGTCGGACCCGGCCACGGAGACCGAGCCGGGCGCGCCGTACGCCGGCCCGCCGCCGACCGCCCCCGCCTGGGTGCCGCCGGGGTACGGCGCCCCCGCCTACGGCTGGCCCGTGGCCTACGGCGCGCCGTGGCCGGTGCTATCACGCGGGCCGCGCCGGCCCGGTCAGGTGATCGCCGCCGCCGTGCTCGCCTTCGTCCAGGCCGGCGTGGTGGCCTTCGCGTCGGCCTACGTCTTCCTCCTGGCCTCGGTGTTCAGCCTGGCCGAGGGGGAGCCCGGCTTCCCCGCCGACGCCGACGCGCTGGCGACCGAGGCCACCGCCGTCGCCGCCGTGCAGATCGGGTCGGTCGTCGCCCTCGTCGTCACCGGGATCGTCGCGCTCAACCGGCGGGGTGCGGTGGCGCGCTGGGCGCTCGTGGCGGCGCTGGCCGTGCAGCTCGCCCTCGCCGCGTACTGGTGGGCGCGGCTCGACGGCCTGTCCGAGGCGGTCGGGCCCGACCCGTCGGCGGTGGTGCTGTTCGGGGTCGCCTGCTTCGCCGCCGGTCCGGCCGTGGCGCTGGGCCTGGTCAGCAGCCGCCCGGCGCGGGAGTGGTTCGCCTCGCGGGAGGGGACGGCGCCCGACCGGTGAGCCTGGCGGCCGCCGCCGGATGGGACGATCGGGCGCATGTCCGCCGTCCCCGCCGCCGAGTCCGCCCTGGACCCCGCCGTCGCCGCGCTGCTGCGCCGTGACGCCGCGGGTCTGGTCGCCGCCGTCGTCCAGCAGCACGACACCGGCGAGGTGCTCATGGTCGCCTGGATGGACGACGAGGCGCTGCGCCGCACCCTCACCACCGGCCGGGCCACCTACTGGTCGCGCAGCCGGCAGGAGTACTGGGTGAAGGGCGAGACCTCCGGTCACCGGCAGTGGGTGCGCGACGTCCGGCTGGACTGCGACGGCGACGCCCTGCTGGTGCTCGTCGACCAGGAGGGGCCGGCCTGCCACACCGGCGAGCGCAGCTGCTTCCACCGGGAGCTGGAGGTGTCCCGTGCGGCTCGGTGAGACGTCCCCGTCGCGGGAGGAGTTCGCCGCCCTCGACCAGGCGTTGGTGCCGGTGACCCGGCGGCTGCTCGCCGACGCCGAGACCGCCGTCGGCATCTACCGCAAGCTCGCCGGCAACCGGCCCGGCACGGTGCTGCTGGAGTCCGCCGAGCAGGGCAAGCAGTGGAGCCGGTACAGCTTCGTCGGCGTCCGCAGCGCGGGCGTGCTCACCGAGCGCGACGGCGTCACCCAGTGGCTGGGGGAGGAGCTGCCGGGCCTGACCGACGACCTGCCGACCGACCCGCTGGACGCCGTCCGCACCCTCGCCCGGCGGCTGCGGTCGCCGCGCACCCCCGGGCTGCCGCGGCTGACCGGTGGCCTGGTCGGCTACCTCGGCTACGACGTGGTGCGTCGGCTGGAGCGGCTGCCGGTCACCAGCGTCGACGACCTCGGCATGCCCGAGCTGTCGCTCATGCTGGTCACCGACCTCGCCGTGCTCGACCACACCGACGGGTCGGTGCTGCTCATCGCCAACGCCGTGCGCGGAGCGGGGGAGCCCGGCACCGGCTGGGACGACGCCGTGGCGCGGCTCGACGCGATGGCCGCCGACCTCACCAAGGCGGTGCCGCCCGGGGTCGCCACGTTCGCGACCGCCGAGCCGCCGCCGGTGGTCAGCAACATGGCGCCGGGCGTCTTCGAGGACGGCGTCGAGCGGGTCCGCGAGCACATCCGCGCCGGTGACGCCTTCCAGGTGGTGCTGTCGCAGCGCTTCGCGGTGCCGACCGAGGTCGACGCGCTGGACCTCTACCGGGTGCTGCGCGCGACCAACCCCTCGCCCTACATGTACCTGCTGCGCTTCGCGGGGCGGGAGACGCCGTTCGACGTCGTCGGCTCCTCGCCGGAGGCGCTGGTGACGGTGACCGGCAGCTCGGCCGTCGTCCACCCCCCGGCCGGCACCCGGCCCCGTGGCACCACGCCCGACGAGGACGTGCGGCTGGCCGAGGGGCTGCTCGCCGACCCCAAGGAGCGCGCCGAGCACGTCATGCTCGTCGACCTGGCGCGCAACGACCTGGGCCGGGTCTGCGTGCCCGGCACGGTCGAGGTGCCCGACTTCATGCGGATCGAGCACTACAGCCACGTCATGCACCTGGTCTCCACCGTCGCCGGCGAGGTGGCGCCGGAGTGGGACGCGCTGGACGTCTTCGACGCCACGTTCCCCGCCGGCACGGTGTCCGGCGCCCCCAAGCCGCGGGCGATGGAGATCATCGAGTCGCTGGAGCCGACCCGCCGGGCGCTGTACGCCGGCACCGTGGGCTACGTCGACGCCAGCGGCGACCTCGACATGGCCATCGCCATCCGGACGGCGGTGCTGCACCAGGGCCGGGCCTACGTGCAGGCCGGCGCGGGCGTCGTCGCCGACAGCGACGCCGCCACCGAGGAGGCCGAGACCCGGCACAAGGCCCGGGCGGTGCTGTCGGCGATCGCGACCGCCGAGGGGATGCGGGAGCTGCCGTGAGCGGCCCTGCCGTCGGCCCCGTGACCGCCCGGCGGGAGCTGGGCGCCGCCGTCGTCGGCGCGGCGCTGGCCGGCGGGCTGGCGCTGTCCGCCGGGGGGCAGACCTGGGTGACCGCGACGCTGCAGCGGCCGGCGCCGCTGCCCCCGGCCACCGAGGAGGTCACCGGGTCGGCGCTGGCGCCGCTCGTGCCGGCCGCCGGGCTGCTGCTGCTGGCCGCGGCGGTCGCCGTGCTCGCCGTCCGCGCCGGCGGGCGGGTCGTCGTGGGGCTGCTCGTCGCCGTCGCCGGCGGTGTCCTGGGCTGGTCCGGGCTGCGGCCGCTCGTCGGGGGGGTCGAGTCGGCCGTGGCCGGTGCGGTCGGGGCCGGGAGCGCCGGCGGGCCCACCGTCGAGGTGCACCCGGCCTGGCCGGTGCTGGCGGTCGTCGCCGGGGTGCTCGCGGTCGCGGCGGGGCTGCTCACGGTCCTGCGCGGGCGCGGCTGGCCGGGCATGGGCCGCCGCTACGAGCGGCCGGTCGGCGCCGCGACGGCTCGGTCCGGGGCCCGGCGGACCGACGAGGACCGCGCCCTGGACGCCTGGCGGGCCCTCGACCGCGGCGAGGACCCCACCGAGCTGGCACCCGGCGAGGCCGAACCGCGCTGACTACCCGGCCTCCGACGGGCGAACCGCGCGCCGCAGCCCCGCGGGAGGCCGGGACCGCGGTCGCCTCTAGAGTGGTTCCACGACCGGGCCGCGAACGGCGAGCCGATGATTCCCAGCGGGGAGGACGCGTGTCCGTGCTCGACGAGATCGTCGCCGGGGTCCGCGAGGACCTGGCCGCGCGCGAGGCGGTCATGCCGCTGGCCGAGGTCAAGGCCATCGCGGGGGACACCCGGCCGGCCCTCGACGCCCTGGCCGCACTGCGCGCCCCCGGCGTCGGCGTCATCGCCGAGGTGAAGCGGCAGAGCCCGTCCAAGGGCGCGCTCGCCGACATCCCCGACCCGGCCGTCCTGGCCCGGCAGTACGCCGACGGCGGCGCCCGGGTGATCAGCGTGCTCACCGAGCGCCGCCGGTTCGGGGGCTCGCACGCCGACCTCGCCGCCGTCCGCGCCGCCGTCGACGTGCCGATCCTGTGCAAGGACTTCGTGGTCACCAGCTACCAGGTGCACGAGGCCCGCGCCCACGGTGCCGACGTCGTCCTGCTGATCGTCGCC
This sequence comes from Geodermatophilus sp. SYSU D00965, assembly GCF_054050075.1. Lineage (NCBI taxonomy): Bacteria > Bacillati > Actinomycetota > Actinomycetes > Geodermatophilales > Geodermatophilaceae > Geodermatophilus > Geodermatophilus sp. SYSU D00965. The sequence continues at coordinate 148,418 of NZ_JBJGYQ010000013.1, forward strand.
GCGCTCGAGCAGAACGTGCTGGTGGGGCTGCTCGAGCGGGTGGAGTCGCTCGGGATGACCGCCCTGGTCGAGGTGCACACCGAGGCCGAGGCCGACCGGGCGCTGGCCGCCGGCGCCGCCGTCATCGGCGTCAACGCCCGCGACCTCACGACTCTGTCGGTCGACCGGTCGACCTTCGAGCGGATCGCCCCCGGGCTGCCGTCGGAGGTGGTCAAGGTCGCCGAGTCCGGCGTCCGCGGGCCGCACGACCTCATCTCCTACGCCGCGGCCGGCGCCGACGCCGTGCTGGTCGGCGAGGGCCTGGTCACCGCCGGCGACGCCCGCCAGGCGGTGGCCGACCTGGTCACCGCCGGATCGCACCCCGCGACCCCGCGCACCAGCCGCTGAGCCGGGCTCCCACGCCCGCCACCCCGACGCCGACCCCCTGTCCCGTCAGGGGCTCTCGGCGCGGGAGACTAGGGGCATGACGACGACCAGCCCACCGCAGCCCGGAGAAGAGCTCCTGCCGGCGCGCCCGGGCTGGCCCGACGCCACCGGCCACTTCGGGGTCTTCGGCGGCCGCTTCGTGCCCGAGGCGCTGATCGCTGCGCTCGACGAGCTCACCGAGGCCTACGCCGCCATGCGGGTGGACCCGGCCTTTCAGGAGGAGTTCGCCCGGCTCCAGCGCGACTACACCGGCCGGCCCAGCCCGATCACCGAGGTGCCGAAGTTCGCCGAGCACGCCGGCGGCGCCCGGGTGCTGCTCAAGCGCGAGGACCTCAACCACACCGGGTCACACAAGATCAACAACGTGCTGGGCCAGGCGCTGCTCACCAAGCGCATCGGCAAGACCCGGGTCATCGCCGAGACCGGCGCCGGGCAGCACGGGGTGGCCACCGCGACCGCCGCGGCGCTGATGGGCCTGTCGTGCACCGTCTACATGGGCGAGGAGGACACCCGCCGCCAGGCGCTCAACGTCGCCCGGATGCGGCTGCTCGGCGCCGAGGTCATCCCGGTCACCACCGGCTCCCGGACGCTCAAGGACGCGATCAACGAGGCCTTCCGCGACTGGGTCACCAACGTCGAGACCACCAACTACGTGTTCGGCACCGTCGCCGGGCCGCACCCGTTCCCGGAGATGGTCCGCGACTTCCAGCGGGTCATCGGCGACGAGGCGCGCGCCCAGGTGCTCGAGCGGGAGGGCCGGCTGCCCGACGCCGTCCTGGCCTGCGTGGGCGGCGGCTCCAACGCGATCGGCATCTTCACCGCCTTCGTCCCCGACGAGGGCGTGCGGCTGATCGGCCTGGAGGCCGGCGGGGACGGCGTCGACACCGGGCGGCACGCGGCCACGATCACCGGCGGGACGCCGGGGGTGCTGCACGGCGCCCGCTCCTACCTGCTGCAGGACGAGAACGGTCAGACCATCGAGTCGCACTCGATCAGCGCCGGGCTGGACTACCCCGGCGTCGGGCCCGAGCACTCCCACCTGCACGACATCGGCCGCGCCGAGTACCGGGCGGTCACCGACGCCGAGGCCATGGAGGCCTTCGCGCTGCTGTGCCGCACCGAGGGGATCATCCCGGCGATCGAGTCGGCGCACGCGCTGGCCGGGGCGCTGCAGCTGGGCCAGGAGCTGGGGCGGGACGCGCTGCTGCTGGTCAACCTCTCCGGCCGCGGCGACAAGGACGTCGAGACGGCGTCGCGCTGGTTCGGTCTCGGCGACCGCGAGGACGTCGACCCGGGACCGGGCCTGGACACCGACCAGCAGCCCACCGAGGGAGCCGTGACGTCCGGCGAGGCCGTCCCCGGCCAGGAAGCAGGGGAGACGGCGTGACCTCACAGCTGGCCGACGTGATCGGCAAGGCCACGGCCGAGGGGAGATCGGCGCTGGTCGCCTACCTGCCGGTCGGCTACCCGAGCGTGGACGCGTCGATCGCGGCCATGGTCGCCGCCGTCGAGGGCGGCGCCGACGTCGTCGAGGTCGGCGTCCCCTACAGCGACCCCGGCATGGACGGACCGGTGATCCAGCGGGCCGTCGACCCGGCCGTGCGCGCCGGCGTGGGGATGCGCGACGTGCTGCGCGCGGTCGAGGCGGTCGCCGCGGCGGGCGCGGTACCGGTGGTGATGAGCTACTGGAACCCGATCGAGCGCTACGGCGTCGAGCGGTTCGCCACCGACCTGGCCGCGGCCGGGGGAGCGGGCGCGATCACCCCCGACCTCATCCCCGACGAGGCGGCCGAGTGGATCGCCGCCGCCGAGGCAGCCGACCTCGACCGGGTCTTCCTGGTCGCGCCGTCGTCCACCGACGCCCGGCTGGCCATGACCACCACCGCCTGCCGCGGCTTCGTCTACGCCGCCTCCACCATGGGGGTGACCGGCACCCGCGCCACGGTCAGCGACGCCGCGGAGCAACTGGTCGCCCGCACCCGGGCCGCGGCGCCCGACCTCGCGGTGTGCGTGGGCCTCGGCGTCTCGAACGCCGACCAGGCCGCCGAGGTCGCCGCCTTCGCCGACGGGGTCATCGTCGGGTCGGCGTTCGTCCGCACGCTGCTCGACGGCCACGGTCCGGACGGCGTCCGCGCGCTGGCCGCCGAGCTGTCCGACGGCGTCCGCCGACGGGGGCGTGCATGACCGCCCTGGCGGCCATCCCGAGCCCCACGCAGGGCGTCTGGGAGCTCGGCCCGCTACCCATCCGGGCCTACGCGCTGTGCATCATCGCCGGCATCGTCGCCGCGGTCTGGCTGACCGACCGGCGGTGGCGGGCCCGCGGGGGAGCGGAGGGCGACGTCCTCGACATCGCCGTCTGGGCGGTGCCCTTCGGCATCGTCGGCGGCCGGCTCTACCACGTCATCACCAGTCCGCGGGCCTACTTCGGCGAGGGTGGCGACCCGGTCCGGGCCTTCGCGATCTGGGAGGGCGGCCTGGGCATCTGGGGCGCCATCGCCCTCGGCGGGGTCGGCGCGTGGATCGCCTGCCGGCGCAAGGGCATCCCGCTCCCGGCCTTCGCCGACGCCCTCGCCCCCGGGCTGCTGGTCGCCCAGGCGATCGGCCGGCTCGGCAACTGGTTCAACAACGAGCTCTACGGCGGGCCGACCGACCTGCCGTGGGCGCTGACCATCTACGAGTGGGACGGCACCGGGGCCGTCGTCGGCCCCGACGGGCAGCCGGTCGTGCTGGGCACCTTCCACCCGACGTTCCTCTACGAGCTGCTGTGGAACCTCGCCGCGGCCGGGCTGGTCATCTGGGCCGACCGGCGCTTCCGGCTGGGCCACGGCCGCGCGTTCGCCCTGTACGTGGCCAGCTACTGCGCCGGGCGGCTGTGGGTCGAGCTGCTGCGCAGCGACCCCGCCGAGCACTTCTTCGGCATCCGGCTCAACGTCTTCACCGCGGTGGTCGTCGGCCTGCTCGCGGTGGCCTACCTGGTGTGGCAGCGCGGCCGTCCCCGCGAGGTGATCACCCGCGGACGTGAGATGTCCGACACCGCGGCGGCCCCGGGGAGTGCGGCCGGCGCGGCCCCGGCGGCCGCGCCGGGCAGCGGCGACGGCACGGACGGCGAAGGAGCAGGTGGGGACGGCCCGCTGCGACACGAACGATCCTGAGGAAGACGCGCCGTTGCGGGGGTTTGCCCGAGTGAGGCTGGTGTTACCGCTGTGTACCCTCCAACCTGACCTCCCAGAGATCCTGGCGGGGTCATCTGCGTCGGAACCGGGCCAGTGCCGCCCCGCGGACGACAGCCCCGAGGGCACCACCCCCGAGGCTCGCGAGCCTGAGCTGGACCGGTCGATCCACGGATCACCACCGCTCCCGGCTCTCCCGCAGTGCCCCTCCGCCCTCTGACCACCGGCCCCGGGCCCTCAGCCCCCCGTCCGTCCCGTCACCGCCGACGGAGCCCGGACGGCGCGCCGACGACGGGAGTGACATGCCCGAGAACTCCGCCCCCGCCACCGGTTCTCCCGCCTCCGGCACGGTGACCCCCGCTCCCCGCGGGACCGCCGTCCCGTTCTCGGCCGTCCCGGCCGCCGCGGGCCTGTACGACCCGGCCAACGACAAGGACGCCTGTGGCGTCGCCTTCGTCGCCGACGTGCAGGGACGCCGCTCCCGGAAGATCGTCGCCGCCGGTCTCACCGCGCTGCACAACCTCGACCACCGGGGCGCCGCCGGCTCCGAGCCCAACTCCGGCGACGGCGCCGGGATCCTCACCCAGGTCCCCGACGCGCTGCTGCGCGCCGAGGTCGACTTCGACCTGCCCCCGCTCGGCGAGTACGCCGTGGGCATCGCCTTCCTCCCCGTCGACGAGGCCGAGCGGGCCGCGCGGGTCGAGGACGTCGCCCGGCTCGCCGCCGAGGAGGGCCTGGCCGTCCTCGGCTGGCGCGAGCTCCCGGTCGACCCGGACGGCGCCGACGTCGGCCCGACCGCCCGCGCGGTCATGCCGCACTTCGCCCAGCTGTTCGTGGCCGAGACCATGGGCGCCCGCGCCGACGCCGCCGCGTTCGGCGGCAACGCCGCGCCCAACGGCGTCACCCGGCTGGAGCGGCGCGCCTTCGTGCTGCGCAAGCGGGCCGAGCGCGCCGCGACCGAGGCGGGCAGCTCGCTCTACATCGCCTCGCTGTCGTCCCGGACGATCACGTACAAGGGCATGCTGACCACCGACCAGCTGCCCGCGTTCTTCCCCGACCTGCGCGACGAGCGCTACGAGTCGGCGATCGCGCTGGTGCACAGCCGGTTCTCCACCAACACCTTCCCGAGCTGGCCGCTGGCCCACCCGTTCCGCGTGATCGCGCACAACGGCGAGATCAACACGATCAAGGGCAACCGCAACCGGATGCGGGCCCGCGAGGCCAAGCTCGAGACGACGCTGTTCGACGGCCCCGCCGGCCCGGCGTCCGAGCTGGGGCTGGACCGGATCTTCCCGGTCACCGCCAGCGACTTCAGCGACTCGGCCACCTTCGACGAGGTGCTGGAGCTGCTGCACCTGTCCGGCCGGTCGCTGCCGCACGCGGTGCTGATGATGATCCCGGAGGCGTGGGAGAACCACGACGAGATGGACCCGGCCCGCCGGGCCTTCTACCGGTTCCACTCCTCGATCATGGAGCCGTGGGACGGGCCGGCCGCGGTCGCCTTCACCGACGGCACGCTCATCGGCGCCGTCCTCGACCGCAACGGGCTGCGCCCGGGCCGCTGGTGGCACACCAAGGACGACCTGGTCGTGCTCGCCAGCGAGGTCGGCGTCCTCGAGGTTCCCGACGCCGAGGTCGTGGCCAAGGGCCGGCTGCAGCCGGGCCGGATGTTCCTGGTCGACACCGCGGCGGCGAAGATCGTCTCCGACGAGGAGGTCAAGGGCGCGCTGGCGGCCGAGCATCCGTACGAGGACTGGCTGCACGCCGGCCTGGTGCACCTGCCGCAGCTGCCCGAGCGCCGCCGTGCCCGGCCCAGCCACGAGTCGGTCGTCCGCCGGCAGCAGCTGTTCGGCTACACCGAGGAGGACCTCCGGGTCCTGCTGACCCCGATGGCCTCCTCCGGCGCCGAGCCGATCGGCTCCATGGGCACCGACACGCCGGTCGCGGCGCTGTCGGACCGCTCGCGGCTGCTCTACGACTACTTCGGGCAGCTGTTCGCCCAGGTGACCAACCCGCCGCTGGACGCCATCCGCGAGGAGCTGGTGACCAGCCTGGGTCGCACCTTCGGCCCGGAGCAGAACCTGCTGCACGCCACCCCGGCGTCCTGCCGCCAGGTCTTCCTGCCCTACCCGGTCATCGACAACGACGAGCTGGCCAAGATCCTGCACATCGACGACGACGGCGACCTGCCCGGCTACGCCGCCGTCCGGATCACCGGCCACTTCGACGTCAACGGCGGCGGCAAGGGCCTGGCCGAGGCGGTCGAGCAGCTGCGCACCAAGGTCAGCAAGGCGATCGCCGCCGGCGCCCGCGTCATCGTGCTCTCCGACCGGGACTGCGACGAGAAGCGCGCGCCGATCCCGTCGCTGCTGATGACCGCGGCCGTCCACCACCACCTCGTGCGGCAGAAGACCCGCATGGAGGTCGGGCTGGTCGTCGAGTCCGGCGACTGCCGCGAGGTGCACCACGTCGCGCTGCTGCTCGGCTACGGCGCCGCCGCGGTCAACCCGTACCTGGCCTTCGAGTCCATCGAGGACCTCATCCGGGCCGGGGACCTCACCGGCATCGAGGCCGCCCAGGCCAACCGCAACGTCGTCAAGGCGCTGGGCAAGGGCGTCCTGAAGGTCATGAGCAAGATGGGCATCAGCACCGTCGGCTCGTACACGATGGCGCAGATCTTCGAGGCCGTCGGCCTGTCCCAGGAGGTCGTCGACGAGTACTTCACCGGCACCTCCTGCCCGCTGGGCGGTGTCGGCATCGACGTCCTCGCCGAGGAGGTGGCCATGCGCCACCGCCGCGCCTACCCGGAGAACCCGACCGAGCGGGCGCACCGCCGGCTGGAGACCGGGGGCGAGTACCAGTGGCGCCGCGAGGGCGAGGTGCACCTGTTCAACCCCGAGACGGTGTTCCTGCTCCAGCACGCCACCCGCTCGCGGCAGTACGAGGTGTTCCAGCGCTACACCGACACCGTCGACAAGCTCTCCGAGGAGGCCGCGACGCTGCGCGGGCTCTTCACCCTCCGCACCGGTGCGCGTCCGCCCGTGCCGCTGGAGGAGGTGGAGCCGGTCAGCGAGATCGTCAAGCGGTTCTCCACCGGCGCGATGAGCTACGGCTCCATCTCGCAGGAGGCCCACGAGACCCTCGCGATCGCCATGAACCGGCTGGGCGGCAAGTCCAACACCGGTGAGGGCGGCGAGGACCCCGACCGCTTCCAGCCCGACCCGAACGGCGACCTGCGCCGATCGGCGATCAAGCAGGTGGCCAGCGGCCGGTTCGGCGTCACCAGCGAGTACCTGGTCAACGCCGACGACATCCAGATCAAGATGGCGCAGGGCGCCAAGCCCGGCGAGGGCGGCCAGCTGCCCGGCCAGAAGGTCTACCCGTGGGTGGCCCGCACCCGGCACTCCACGCCGGGCGTCGGCCTGATCAGCCCGCCGCCGCACCACGACATCTACTCGATCGAGGACCTCAAGCAGCTCATCCACGACCTGAAGAACGCGAACAACGCAGCAAGGGTCCACGTCAAGCTGGTCAGCGAGGTCGGCGTCGGGACGGTCGCGGCCGGCGTGAGCAAGGCGCACGCCGACGTCGTCCTGATCTCCGGGCACGACGGCGGGACGGGCGCGGCGCCGCTGACCTCGCTCAAGCACGCCGGCTCCCCGTGGGAGCTGGGCCTGGCCGAGACGCAGCAGACGCTGCTGGCCAACGGCCTGCGCGACCGCATCGTCGTGCAGTGCGACGGGCAGATGAAGACCGGCCGCGACGTGGTCATCGCCGCGCTGCTGGGCGCCGAGGAGTACGGCTTCGCCACCGCTCCGCTGGTCGTCTCCGGCTGCGTGATGATGCGCGTCTGCCACCTCGACACCTGCCCGGTCGGCGTCGCCACCCAGAACCCGGAGCTGCGCAAGCGGTTCACCGGGCGGCCGGAGTTCGTGGTCACCTTCTTCGAGTTCCTCGCCGAGCAGGTGCGCCAGTACCTCGCCGAGCTGGGCTTCCGCTCCCTCGACGAGGCGATCGGGCACGCCGAGCTGCTCGACACCCGCAAGGCGGTCGACCACTGGAAGGCCGCGGGCCTCGACCTCACCCCGGTGCTGGCCGTGCCCGAGCTGCCCGAGGGCGCGCCGCTGCACCGGGTCCGGGAGCAGGACCACGGCCTGGACGTCGCGCTGGACCAGACCCTCATCCAGCTGTGCGAGGGCGCGCTGCTCGACGCGCGGCCGGTCAGCCTCGAGCTGCCGGTGCGCAACGTGAACCGCACCGTCGGCACGATGCTCGGGTCGATGGTCACCCGGCGCTTCGGCGGCGAGGGCCTGCCCGACGGCACGATCGACCTGACCTTCACCGGGTCGGCCGGCCAGTCGTTCGGCGCGTTCCTGCCGCGCGGCATCACCATGCGGCTGTTCGGTGACGCCAACGACTACGTCGGCAAGGGCCTCTCCGGCGGGCGGGTCGTCGTCCGGCCGGGCCGCGAGGCGACCTTCGCCGCCGAGGACAACGTCATCGCCGGCAACGTCATCGCCTACGGCGCGACCGCGGGGGAGATCTTCCTGCGCGGGCGGGTCGGCGAGCGGTTCTGCGTGCGCAACTCGGGCGCGCTGGCCGTCGTCGAGGGCGTCGGCGACCACGCGCTGGAGTACATGACCGGCGGGCGCGCGGTGATCCTCGGTTCGACCGGCCGCAACATCGCGGCCGGCATGTCCGGGGGCATCGCGTACGTCCTCGACCTGGCCCGCCACCGGGTCAACAGCGAGATGGTCGACGTCGAGCCGCTGGACGGCGAGTCCGCGCAGTGGCTGCGCGACGTCCTGGTCCGCTACGCCGCGGACACCGAGTCGCCGGTCGCCGTCGCGCTGCTGGCCGACTGGGGCCGCTGGTCGGAGCGGTTCAGCGTGATCATGCCGCGCGACTACCGTCGCGCGCTCGAGGCCCGGCGGGCCGCGGAGGCCGCCGGCACGGATGTGGACAAGGCACTGATGGAGGCCGCACGTGGCTGACTCGACCGGTTTCCTCAAGCACGACCGGGCGCTGCCGCCGCGCCGTCCGGTCGACGTCCGGATCCTGGACTGGAAGGACGTCTACCTCTCCCGGACCAGCGGTGAGGACGCCGTCTTCCCCGTGGCCGCGGTGCGCCAGCAGGCCGCCCGGTGCATGGACTGCGGCATCCCGTTCTGCCACCACGGCTGCCCGCTGGGCAACCTGATCCCGGAGTGGAACGACCTCGCCCGCCGCGACGACTGGACCGAGGCGATCGAGCGGCTGCACGCCACCAACAACTTCCCGGAGTTCACCGGGAAGCTGTGCCCGGCGCCGTGCGAGGGCTCCTGCGTCCTCAACCTGCAGGAGTCCCCGGTCACGATCAAGCAGATCGAGTGGGAGATCATCGACCAGGCGTTCCAGCGCGACCTGGTCAAGCCCGTCCCGCCGCAGGAGCAGACCGGCAAGAAGGTCGCCGTGATCGGCTCGGGGCCGGCCGGGCTGGCCGCCGCCCAGCAGCTGACCCGCGCCGGGCACGAGGTGACCGTCTACGAGCGGGCCGACCGCGTCGGCGGGCTGCTCCGCTACGGCATCCCCGAGTTCAAGATGGAGAAGGCCGTCCTCGACCGGCGGCTGGACCAGATGCGCGCCGAGGGCACCCGGTTCGTCACCGGGGTCGAGGTCGGCGGCAGCGGGGAGAACGACCTGTCGGCCGACCAGCTGCGGGCCGAGTACGACGCCGTCGTCCTCTCCGGTGGCGCCACCATCGGCCGCGACCTGCCGGCGCCGGGCCGCGAGCTGCGCGGCATCCACCTGGCGATGGAGTACCTGCCCTTCGGCAACCGGCAGGCGCTCGGCGAGCTCGACGAGCCGCCGATCAACGCCCACGGCAAGCACGTCGTGATCATCGGCGGTGGCGACACCGGCGCGGACTGCCTGGGCACCGCGCACCGGCAGGGCGCGCTCTCGGTGACCCAGCTGGAGATCATGCCGGCGCCGCCGGACCGGCGGGCGGCGGGCAACCCGTGGCCGACCTACCCGATGGTCATGCGGGTCTCCAGCGCCCACGAGGAGGGCGGGGAGCGGCTCTACAGCGTCAACACCGAGCGCTTCGTCGGCGACGACGAGGGCAACCTGCGCGCGCTGCTGATCCACGAGGTGGAGCGGGTCGACGGGCGGTTCCAGAAGGTCGAGGGCACCGAGCGGGAGCTCCCGGCCGACCTGGTGTTCCTCGCCATGGGCTTCACCGGCGCGCAGCGCGAGGGCCTGCTCGACGCCCTGGGCGTGGAGATCGACGGGCGCGGCAACGTCGCCCGCGACGGCGAGTTCATGTCCACCGTCCCAGGCGTGTTCGTCGCCGGTGACATGGGCCGCGGCCAGTCGCTGATCGTGTGGGCGATCGCCGAGGGGCGCGCCGCCGCCGGCGCCGTCGACAGCTGGCTGACCGGGGCCTCGATGCTGCCGCGGCCGATCACCCCCACCGCGGTGGCACTGCGGTAGCGCACCCGCACAACACCGGCTCCGGGCCGGGTCCCGCTCCACGCGGGGCCCGGCCCTCGTGCTTGCTGGGGCTGGTGTGAGCGCTCACACGGGTCCACTGCACGGGAGCGGGGCGGGGCCGATAGCGTTTGAGCCATGTCGCGTCGCGCCAAGATCGTCTGCACGCTGGGGCCGGCGACCTCCTCGCAGGAGCAGGTCACCGCCCTCGTCGAGTCCGGGATGGACGTCGCCCGGCTGAACTTCAGCCACGGGGCGCACGCCGACCACGAGCGCGCCTACAAGCTGGTCCGCGAGGCGTCGGACCGCACCGGCCACGCCGTCGCCGTCCTCGCCGACCTGCAGGGCCCCAAGATCCGCCTCGGCACCTTCGCCGACGGCCCGGTCCAGTGGCAGACCGGCAGCCGCGTGTGCATCACCGTCGACGACGTCGAGGGCACCGCCGAGCGGGTGTCGACGACGTACAAGGGCCTGGCGGCCGACGCCCGGGTCGGCGACCGCCTCCTGGTGGACGACGGCAAGCTGGCGCTCTCGGTGGTCGCCGTGGAGGGCCCCGACGTGTGGTGCCTGGTCGTCGAGGGCGGCGAGGTGTCCAACAACAAGGGCCTGTCGTTGCCCGGCGTGGCGGTGAGCGTGCCCGCGCTGTCGGAGAAGGACGCCGAGGACCTGCGCTTCGCGCTGCACCTGTCGGTGGACTTCGTGGCGCTGTCGTTCGTCCGGTCCCCGGCCGACGTCGAGCTGGTGCGCGACATCATGCGGCAGGAGGACGTCTTCGTCCCGGTCATCGCCAAGCTCGAGAAGCCCGAGGCGGTGGAGAACCTCGAGGCGATCGTCGAGGCCTTCGACGGGATCATGGTGGCCCGCGGCGACCTCGGCGTGGAGCTGCCGCTGGAGAGGGTCCCGCTGGTGCAGAAGCGCGCCGTGCAGGCCGCCCGGGAGCGCAACAAGCCGGTCATCGTCGCCACCCAGATGCTCGAGTCCATGATCAGCTCGTCGCGGCCCACCCGCGCCGAGGCCTCCGACGTCGCCAACGCCGTCCTCGACGGGGCCGACGCGGTCATGCTGTCGGGGGAGACCTCGGTCGGCCGCTACCCGATCGCCGCCGTCCGCACGATGGAGCGGATCATCGACGCGGTCGAGAGCGACAGCGTCGCCGCCCCGGAGCTCGTCCGCCGCTCCCGGTCGCGGTCGGGCGCGATCGTCCGCGCGGCCCGCGACGTGAGCGAGAGCCTGCAGGTCAACGCACTGGCCACCTTCACGCAGACCGGGGACAGCGCCCGCCGGCTGGCCGCGCTGCACCCCCGCCAGCCGCTGCTGGCCTTCACCGTCGACCCCCGCGTGCGCAGCCAGCTGGCGCTCTCGTGGGGCGTGGAGACCTTCCTCGTCCCCGAGGTGCAGCACACCGACGACATGGTCCGGCAGGTCGACTTCTCGCTGCTGGCCATCGGCCGGCTCAAGGAGGGCGACCGGGTGGTCGTCGTGGCCGGCAGCCCGCCCAACACCCCGGGATCGACCAACCTCATCCGCGTGCACGAGGTGGGGACCGACTCGTGACCGGCCCGGCGGGGGACGGCGACAGTCAGGCCGCCTCGCTGCTGCACGTGCTCGACCTCGAGGAGCGCGAGCCCGACGTCTTCGTCGGCCGGACGCCGACCACCCGGCTGCAGCGGATCTTCGGCGGCCAGGTGGCCGGGCAGGCGCTGATGGCGGCCGGGCTGACCGTGCCGGCCGAGCGCGGGGTGCACTCCCTGCACGCCTACTTCCTGCGGCCGGGCGACCCGCACGAGGAGATCCGCTACAGCGTCGACCGCATCCGCGACGGCCGGTCGTTCACCACCCGCCGGGTCATCGGGTGCCAGTGGCGCAAGGGCCAGGACGTGGCGATCTTCGCGCTCACGGCGGACTTCACCGCGGGGGAGCCGCCGGTGGTCGAGCACTCGCTGCCGATGCCCGACGTCCCCCGGCCGGAGGAGCTGCCCTCGCTGGCCGACGTCGCCGCCGCGCACGGCCAGGAGTCCTCGGGCGCCCTGGAGATCAGCCGGGCGGTCGAGCAGCGGCTGCTCGAGGACCCCTTCGCCGGCGTCGCCAAGCAGCCACCGGACACCTCGACCCGGGTCTGGATGCGGGTCGCCGGCCGGCTGCCCGACCGGCCCGCGGTGCACGCGGCGGCGCTGACCTTCGTCAGTGACCTGACGCTGCTGGGCGCCGGTCTAGCCCGCGTCGGCGGATGGCAGAACCGCTACGCCGGCGCCAGCCTGGACCACGCGGTGTGGTTCCACGCGCCGGTGCGGGCCGACGACTGGTTCCTCTACGAGACCGACAGCCCGGCGGCCAGCGGCGGCCGTGCGCTGTGCTTCGGCCGCATCTGGGCGGCCGACGGCACGCACGTGGCCACGACCGCCCAGGAGGGCCTGCTGCGGCCCGTGCAGCGCTGACTCAGGAGCCGGTGCCCCCGCCGTCCCCCGGGACGGCCGCGGCGGCCTGCTCCGGCGACGACGGGGTGTCGGCGGCGGCAGCTGGCTCGTCGGGCACCTCGTCCGCCGGAGCCGGCTGCCGGCCGTCCGCCAGGCCCTCCTGCGCCGCCGCCTGCGTCGTGGTCTCGTCCTGGGCGGCCGGGACCTCCGGCGCCGCGGCCCGACGCTCGGCCTCCGCGCGAGCCCGTTCGGCGGCCGACTCGGCGAAGTCGGCGGCCAACCAGTCGTGGCCCTCGCAGAGCAGCTCCCAGGCGCGCGCCACGTGGGCCCGGGTGGTCGACGGGGCGCCGATCGCCACGCGCAGCACCGCCTGCCCGCGCACCGTGGTGTGGGTCAGGAACACCTCGCCGCCGTCGTTGAGCCGCTCCAGCAGCGTCATGGTGGCGACGTCGGCGTCGACGTCCTCGGCCCAGCGGGGCCGCAGGCACACCAGCGACAGCGGGTGCCTGGTCACCACGTCGAACCGGTCGTCGGCCTCGGCCCAGGCGGCGAGCTCCTGCGCGAGCGCCACCCCCGAGCGGACGTGGGCCCGCAGCCCCTCCGCGCCGTACCAGCGCAGCACGAACCACAGCTTGAGGGCGCGGAACCGGCGGCCGAGCTCGATCTGCCAGTCGCGGTAGTCGACGACGGCGCCGGCGTCGGTCGCGGCGTTGCGCAGGTACTCCGGCAGGATGGCCAGCGCGCCGGTCAGGGCCGCCCGGTCGGCGACCCAGAACAGGGTCGCGTCGAAGCCGGTGAGCAGCCACTTGTGCGCGTCGGTGGTGTAGCTGTCGGCCCACTCCACCCCGGCCTGGAGGGAGCGCAGCTCCGGTGCCACGGCGCTCACGCCCGCGTAGGCGGCGTCCACGTGCAGCCAGACGCCGTGGTCGCGGCAGATGGGGCCGAGCTCGGCGAGCGGGTCGACGGCGGTGGTGGAGGTCGTCCCGACCGTGGCGCAGACCAGCACCGGCCGGAAGCCGCGGGCGGTGTCGCGCTCGAGGCGGGCCGCGAGCGCCGAGGGGCGCATCGCGAGGTCGCCGTCCACCTCGACGACGCGGACGGCGTCGCTGCCGAGGCCGGCGATGCGCACGGCCTTCTCCATCGACGAGTGCGTCTCGGCCGAGACGTAGACGGTGTACTCGTCGGGGCGGACGCCGCCGCGCACGGTCTCCCCGCCGCTGGCCCGGTGGAGGGCGGCGAGCAGCGCGACCAGGTTGGCGCCGGAGCTGGAGTCCTGGACGACGCCGCCGCCGGTGCCGGTCGAGCGGAAGCTCTCCGGCACGCCGAGCAGTTCGGCGAACCAGTCGAGGACGTGCTGCTCCAGCTCGGTGGCCGCCGGGCTGGTCACCCAGGACATGCCCTGGACGCCGAGGCCCGCGGAGACGAGGTCACCCAGCACCGACGGGCCGGAGGTGTTGGCCGGGAAGTAGCCGAAGAAGCCGGGGTGCTGCCAGTGCGTGACCCCGGGCAGGACGACGCGGTCGAGGTCGGCCAGGACGGCGGAGAACGGCTCGCCCTGCTCCGGCGGCGACGCGGGCAGGGACTCGCGGACGTCGCCCGGCCCGACGGGGGAGCGGACCGGGAACGAGCCGATCCGGGTCCAGTAGTCGGCGATCCAGTCGACGACCTCGTGCCCGTGCCGGCGGAACTGCTCGGGGGTCATGTGCGGGGGCGTCGGCTCGCTCACGGTGCCACCGTATGGCGGCCGCCGCCCGCTCGTGTCAGGCGCCCCGTGCGGTCCCTGGGAGCGGGGGCCGGAGGCTCCCCCGAGCGGGGACGGGTGTCTGGTGCTCCACGTGAGCCGGGAACGGCACGTGAGGCGGTGCGGTCCCTGGGAGCGGGGGGCCGGAGGCTCCCCCGAGCGGGGACGGGTGTCCGGTGCTCCACGTGGGTGGGGAACGGCACCTGGCCGCGGTGTCGGTCCCTGGGAGTGGGGGGCCGGAGGCTCCCCCGAGCAGGGACGGGAGTCTGGCGCTCCACGTGGGTGGGGAACGGCACCTGGCCGCGGTGTCGGCCGGTAGGCCGACGATGTCACAGTGCCCCCGGTGCGACTCGAACGCACACTGCGCGGGTTTTGAATCCGCTCCCTCTGCCGATTGGGGTACGGGGGCGTGCCGGGACGGTCAGTCCCGGGTTGCCCGAGCAGCCTACTTGGGCGTCACGGACACAGCGGCATCGATAGGCTCCCGCGCGTGAGCAGCGAGACAATCCGGGTCCTCATCGCCGAGGACGAGGCGCTCATCCGCCTCGACCTGAAGGAGATGCTGGAGGAGGAGGGGTACAGCGTCGTCGCGGAGGTGGGCGACGGGCAGCAGGCCGTGGACCGCGCCACCGAACTGCGGCCCGACCTGGTCATCCTCGACATCCAGATGCCGGTCCTCGACGGCCTCTCGGCGGCCGAGCAGATAGCCACGGCCCGCGTCGCGCCGGTCATCGTGCTCACCGCCTTCAGCCAGCGCGAGCTGGTCGAGCGGGCACGCGACGCCGGGGCCATGGCCTACCTGGTGAAGCCGTTCTCCAAGAACGACCTGGTGCCGGCGATCGAGGTGGCCCGGGCCCGGTTCGCCGAGATCTCGGCCCTGGACGGCGAGGTCCGGACGCTGGAGGACCGCCTGGAGGCCCGCAAGGTCGTCGAGAAGGCCAAGGGCAAGCTGATGGCCGAGCAGGGCATGACCGAGGCCGAGGCGTTCCGCTGGATCCAGCGGACGGCGATGAACGAGCGCACCTCGATGAAGGCGCTCGCGCAGCGGATCCTCGACCCGCAGGAGGCCGAGGCCCCGTCGGCCGAGTGAGCTGCGTCTCCGCTCGTAGGCGCGCCGCGCCGCTGTGTGTCGGGGCCGGATCCGGGAGGTCACGACCTCATCACGGTCCGGGCGACCCTCCGTCGGGGCCTCTGGGCAGCGGTTACCTTCCCCCCACTGATGGGGTCAGCCCGGGCCGGGCTGACCGAGTGCACCACCGACAGCACAGTGGGAGTGGCTTGATGCGCACTGGCATCCTCGCCCGGAGCGCGGCCGTGTCCGCTGCAGCCCTGCTCGTCCTGACCGCCTGTGGCGGCGGGGACGACGAGGGCGGCAGCGCGAGCGGCGGCGGCGGCGACAGCGGCGAGAAGCAGGTCAACGTCTACGGGTCCGACGGCAACATGGGCAACGCCCTCGGTGAGGACTTCACCGAGCAGGGCGCGCTCGCCGGCATGAAGGGCACCCTGCCCCTCACCGAGCTGTCCGGCGACTTCCGGGACCGGCTGCTGGGCGTCGACCCCAACCTGGTCGACTTCAACTACGCCGGTGAGACCTACGACGCCGTGGTGATCACGGCGCTGGCCGCGCAGCTGGCCGGCACCAACGACGCCAACGTCTTCAAGAACTTCGTCAACGGGGTCACCGCCGGCGGCGACAAGTGCGAGGACTTCACCTCGTGCCTGGAGATCGTCAACAACGGTGGCGACGTCGACTACGACGGCCAGTCCGGGCCGCTGAGCTTCACCGACGCCGGCGAGCCGGCCCAGGCGAGCATCGGCATCCAGCAGTTCGGTGACGACAACCGGATCGACGACAGCGCGACCCGGTACGTCATCCCCGGCGACGAGGCCAACGCCAGCACCGCGGAGAGCCCGGCCCCGGCGCCGGCCGGCACCACCAGCCCGGAGCCGCTGATCATCGGCACCCTGCTGCCCGAGACCGGCAACCTGGCCTTCCTCGGCCCGCCCGAGATCGCCGCCGCGCAGCTGGCCGTCAACGACATCAACGCCGCCGGCGGTGTCCTCGGCCAGCAGGTGCAGCTCATCCAGCGCGACTCCGGTGACACCACCACCGACATCGCCACCCAGTCGGTCGACGCCCTCCTGCAGGCGGGCGCCAACGCGATCATCGGTGCGGCGTCCTCCGGTGTGAGCCTGACGGTCATCGACACCATCACCGGTGCCGGCGTCCTGCAGTTCTCCCCGGCGAACACGTCGGACCAGTTCACGACGTACAACGACAACGGGCTGTACTTCCGCACCGCGCCGCCGGACACCCTGCAGGCCGAGGCGCTGGCCGACCTCATCATCGAGGACGGCAACAACACCGTCGGGATCCTCGCGCTCAACGACCCCTACGGGACCGGGCTCGCGGAGAACGTGAAGAACAACCTGGTGGCCGCCGGTCTCGCCGAGGGCGACATCCAGACGATCATCTACGACCCGCAGGCTGCCAACTTCGACTCCGAGGTGCAGCAGATGGTCGACTTCAACCCCGACGCCATCGCGGTCATCGGGTTCGACGAGTCCTCGCGGATCATCGAGGGGCTCAACGCGAACGGCATCGGCCCGCAGCGCTGACCCGCGACACCGGGCGTCCCTGACGCCCGGAGGACCACCACGGTGGGGGGGGGGGGGGGGGGGGGGGGGGGGGGGGGGGGGGGGGGGGGGGGGGGGGGGGGGGGGGGGGGGGGGGGGGGGGGGGGGGG